>NZ_CP106799.1 GCF_025642155.1 Streptomyces sp. HUAS 15-9
CGCGCTGCGCGCGAGGCAAGCGAACCCCCGTGCTGCGCACGGGGGTTGCGCCCGCTCCGCGGGAGCGCCAGCGGCCTACTCCGCGGGCCGCACAATCCTCGGGCGAAGCCCGAGGATTGACGCTCCGTCCGCTCCGCTCCCGGAACAGCGGGGCAAAGCCCCGCACGGCCCTCCGCTTCGCTCCAGGCCTCATGTTGGTCCGCTCCACTCCCCCGCACAAGGGCCCTTCGCGCCCGCACCTACTAGAAGAGAGGGTGGGGGCGTGACTCCGGTCTACATCTGGAATGATGCACCATGTAGTAATGGCAGAAATACGAGGTACCTATGGGAAGGACCTTGAGGCAATCAAGTCGGATTTTTCCAGACGGCGTCAAGAGTGATGTGAGATGTCCGCCCCTGCAGGGGTCAGACCTCTTCTCTATTAGGGCGTCCGAGTTTTCGCTGTCATATCAGAAGTCACTAGGAGAGCGTCAGATCCGTCGTGATGTTTCCCAGAGGGCGTCGAACCACTTCTGCGATTGCTCCACGAACGCCCCGTCACGCCGACCCCCGTCGGCCCCGCCGCTCCTCGAAGAAGAAGAGGAAGGAATCGGAGCCATAGCGTCGTACATCTCCAGCGTTCCGCTGCTGTGGACTCCTCCCGGCGCGCGACCGTGTAGTACGCGAAGAACACCTCTGCGCTGTTGAGCAGGTACAGCTTGACCGACGAGGTGAACTGCAGCACGCGGACGGTCGTGTCGTGTGCTGGGGAGGGCTGCCCCTGGTCGGGACGGTTCATGGGGCCCGGAACGGAACTTACATCGTTCAACCAAGTCGGCAACCAACTCTGCCTAAGATGTCCTCACTTGGTACCTCCTCATAAACAACTTCCAGACAACTTCCCTTAGTGGTAGTGGAGTTGTAGTGGTTGGTCGTGGCCCAGGAGATCAGCGGGCAGCCCCCGCACAACCAGCGCCGGCCCGTAACGAACCCCAGCCGACGATGGTCAGCCTGGCCCCGCTCACAGGGGCCTTCTCGGCCCCGCACATGAGCATCTAGGCGGCCTTGCCTCACCGCGGGGGCCTGATGCTGGCGGCGAGCGACCTCGCCTTCCCGGTCCCGGTCGGGGCCTCGGGAACGAAGAACCCGTCCACCAGCGTTGGCTGGCCATACGCAACGCCCAGGACCATGTCTTTCAGCACAACCTGCCGGGCCTACGCTCCACCCACGACGTCGACATGAGCGTCGTCCTCCGCGCGCCGCCGCTCACCCCACCAGCCAAGCTGTACCTGCTCAACGGCACTGAGGCCGGAAATCGTGGCTGCCTAGGTGCGTGAGCATCAGCTCGAACTCGCCTTCCAGGACGTTCAGCAGTTTGATGTCGCTCCTGTCGAGCTCGTCGATCAGCAGCACCGCGGAGTGCCGCACGGCAGCAACGCGGCGCCGAGCGGACCGAGGTGGATGTAGCTGCCGATGGCCTCGACGGCTCCGGGACTGCCGGCTCCGCCCCGTACCGCTCTGCGCGGCTTGTCTGGACATCCTGCAGTTGAGCAATGGCGTCGTAGTGGTGCAGGCCGTGCTGGAGCGTGGAACGGCTGACGATGGACCGGCACAGGGCGTCACCCGTCCGAGCTCGTAGGCCACGGAGTGGGCCAGCGTCTTCTTGCCCGCGCCGGGACTGCCGGTGACGAGCAGAGGGCGGCGCAGGTACAGCGCCGCATTGATCATCTCCAACTCCTCGGACAAGGGTCCGCCGACATGGGGACGCAACACCGCCTCGTCGAGGATGAAGAAGGTCTGAGCGCCGCCGTCTCGTTCTGCAAAGGACCAGGGATGACGCTTGGCTGGTAGCTGCGGATGATGTCCGCCGCGCTCTCGTACCCGAGGTGCTGCAGGAACGGTTCGCGGATGCCCTCGCCGAACTCGCACCGCCAGGACCGGGCCCCTGCTGCCCGAGGGGCCTGTTGCTGTTCCATGACGACGTGCTGGTTGTCGCCTGGTAATCCTGGAGCATCAGGCGGAGATGGGTGGCAGAGACTCTGACCGCAACCGTTTCGATGCGGATCAACTTCGAGAGTGACCATTCCAGTGCTCCTGCGACCTTGCGCTGGCTGAGGCACAGCTGACCGGGGGCTCGCCCCGGTCAGCGATGTGCTAGATCAGCCGCTCCAGGTCGCCGCAGTACACCGACGGATTGCGGAAACCCTCGCCGACGCGGTACCGGTGGTCGTAGCTGCCGTCTCCGCACACTCCGACCATAGGGCACTCGCGGCACTGCCGGATGAGCCCATCGAGTTCCAACTGCCGGACGACGAAGCCCGGATGCTCCAGGACACCGTCGAAGAGCCGCCGGAAGACGGCAAGACCCGTCGTGGGCGTACCGGCGTAGGCCATCTTCAGCTAGTCCACCTGCTCGATAGCACCGTCGGTCTCCACGACCACCGCGATCACCGGCGGTCTGCCCACTGCCTCGTCTCATCCCGGCAGTCCCAGCAGCAGGCGGATGATCTCTCGGACGGCGGCAGCGCGGTGCCGAGCAGGCCGCGAACCTGACGCTGCACCGGAAGACCAGGGCCCCGCAGACGCGACGGAGGCAGACGGGGCCGACGAGGAGGGCGCACTGCCGATTCTCAGGCCAAGCCTGCACGGCCAGTTCAGAAACGGCCCCGCTCGGATGTGCGATCCAAGTTGATCCACCACACCAGGTCGTAGTCGGTTCTGAAGCGGTAGACGTACTCCGCGGCGACCTGCGTCTTGCCGACGCCGGACATGCCGAGCAGGGTGCAGGCGGAGGCTCCGCGCATGGGTCGGAGAGGCCTGATGGAGCTCGGTGAGCAGGTCGTTGTGGCTGGTGAAGTGCGGTTGTGGCGCAGGCGCCGCAGGTGCCCCCGGATTGCCGGCCGCAGCGAACTGCCCGCTGCGCTGCACCTGTTCCAGGATAGTCGGCGTCGCCCGCTCGGTTCGTCAGGCGCGGATGACCCGGCACGAACGAGGGTGTGTTGGGCGACGGCGGGCCCGCCCGGCATCAGGGCTCGCCCTTCGGCTGCTGGCTCCCAGTCCTCGACAACGCCGGGAGGCCGGAGAAACAGACGACTGGGTGACTGGTGACAGTCCCCGTAACGGGCCCGGCCTGCGTCGGCTGGGTTCTCAAGAGGTTGTTCCTGCTCACCCCTGGAGTGGTCCGGTGCTGGCCCCGCCGTCGTCGAGGCGGGTAGGGACGACCCTTCCCACTCCGAAGGCTCGTTGTTGGCCGTCTTCAGCGAGCCCGCCTGCTCGAAGGCGCCGTCGGTCCCGATCACGACCAGATCGCCTAGCACGAGCCCCACCGCCTCAGTCAGGCTCAACCCGCCGCGCAGCGTACCGAGCACCGGGTCGAACTGGCACCGGAAACCTGCAGTCCTGCTCCTCCCGCGGCTCAAAGACCCCGATCGGCAGGTCGGCGTACGGTGGCCGGGCGCCGACAAGTTCGGCGGGGCGTCCCGGACATGCTGACGTCC
The DNA here is from genome assembly GCF_025642155.1 of Streptomyces sp. HUAS 15-9. Taxonomy (NCBI): domain Bacteria; kingdom Bacillati; phylum Actinomycetota; class Actinomycetes; order Kitasatosporales; family Streptomycetaceae; genus Streptomyces; species Streptomyces qianjiangensis. Next base: position 3,477 of record NZ_CP106799.1, read on the forward strand.
CGGTGACGTCTGCTGAGAGGCACTGCCTTGGTGTGAATGCGCAGATCGAGCGTGGTGACGGGGCCTGGGTGGGGGCGAGAAGCACGCCGATGCCCTGAACCGGGGAGGCCCCTCCAGCAGGGGCTCGCTGCCGTGCAGGATCACGGGGACGGACTCAAGGGCATGCGATGCGGTGTGCTCCGCGATCCGAGGGGCGACGGAAGGTGGTTTGCGGCCGGATGGAGGTGGGCCTCGACCGCCGCCTCTGATCGGCGTTCTGATACCTAACAGTGGTCGCACGATGGATCGCACCTGCTGTGGATCTTGAGGACGTGCTGACGGGGCGCCGGGTTCTGCGTGTAAACATGCGTCTGGCCCCAACCTCCCTGTGTACTGCAGAGGTTGAGGCCAGGGGGACTGCCTGCCTAGTGCTGTGTGGCGGGGTGGAAGCCGTCTGGCACCAGGCTGTCAGCCATCAGTCACCGCGCCGTTCGGCACGCTGCATGCGGGCACGGTGCATCCGCAGGAGCACGAAGCACCCCACCACTCCGCCGCTGGTGACCAGGGCCACCGTCCCGTATACCCCGGCGCCAGGTGCTTGTGGGTCCTTGGCCACGGCGCACAAGGCGCAGAGAGCCAAAACGATGACCGCCAGGACGAGGATGACGAGCGTCACGAGTAGGAGCTTCTCGAGACGCTTGGCGCTGCGCTGCTGGTCAGCGAGTGTCTGGAGGAATCGGTTCCAGCGCTTGAGGCCTCGCCTGCTGCCCAGCGCTTCCCTGATCATTTCCCGCAGGGCCGGGTCATCGAGATCCACGGTGTGGGCACTGCTCATCCGCTCTTCTCCTCGCTACTGATGTCATCTGGCTGCTGAAGGCCGGTCGTTGGTTGTCGTAAGTGGACTGCGGGCGAGCTAACCGCGTCCCGTGCCGGGTGGAAGACCAGCGTGGGACACCCGCACCGCAGACCGGGAGTGAAGGGGAACTTAGCGCACAGGCGAGCTCTGCACCGCCCAGAGCGTCACGTTCCCTCGCTCAAAACTCTAGCGGTCCAACTCACCCCCGAGCGCTCACTTCTGACGCTGACGCAGCATGCCACAGGACTTCCCGCTGCGGGATGAGATCCCTCGCGTCAGGCGTGCCTCGTCAACCCTCTGCAGATCCTGCGACGGCGTACAGGAAAATTCCGCTCCTAACCGCCGATGAACAAAATGCGACACGACCCGAAAGGTGGGTCTCTAATTGCTCACTCGATTTACATGTATAGCAAATTTATGCATCTCAATTCTTGGCAAATAGAAAGCGCTTGCTCACAGGCTGGTCCACTGGGCCGCACACAGGCGGAGACCCCGGCCGCGAACGCCTTCCACCGCGCCGCGCCAGGGTCTCCGCAACGCCCTGTCCCAGACCATCGATGAGCCTTCAGCAGCCAGATGACGCAAGGACGAGCACCCCCGACAATACAGCCCGCACAACCCCGAAGAGGCCTACTCCGAGGCCCCCTCGACCCAACGAAACAGACGGACAGAACACCGCCTTGCCCGCCTCAGCCAGCCACGGGTCCTTCGGCCTCGATGGTTCGCCGGGGAGACGGTCGCAGCGCCTGGATGCGCAGTGACATCCGGCTCCGAGTGCTGGGGTGCGGTACCCGGGCCTGGGCATGCGTGCAGATCGACCGATACAGGCACGGCAAAAACTGCTGCAGGTCGTGCGGCCGCGCCGGCACCCTCGGGCGACGAGAACCGGGCCCCGGTGATCGCGCAGTTGGTGCAGGCCGACGAGGCCCCTCCGCTACGTGACCAATCGGCACCGTGCGAAGGAGGCGGCGGACCCCGAGCCATGGATAGGTCTGGTGTTCCCACTGGAGGGATGTGGTCTGGGAGAATGCCTCCATGCCGGGGATTCAGCTGCGGGAGCACCAGGTGGACGCGGTCACGCGGGTCCGTGCCTGGGCGGGCTTTCCCACGCGATCAGCCGTCGGTGAGGAGGGACGGCGGGCCACGCTGGTGTCCGCGACCGGGTCGGGAAAGACGATCACCTCTGCCGCGGCCGCGCTCGACAGTTTTCGGGGCGGGCGGATCCTCGTGATGGTGCCCACCCTCGACCTGCTGGTGCAGACCGCCCAGGCCTGGCGGCAGGTCGGCCACCACGGGCCCATGGTCGCGGTGTGCTCCCTGGAGGGCGACACCGTCCTGGACGCGCTCGAGGTGCCCACGACCACCAATGCGATCCAGCTCGCACTGTGGGCCGGATCCGGACCGGTGGTGGTCCTGGCGACGTACGCCTCCCTCGTCGACCGGGAAGACCCCGACGACCCCATGAGCCGGGCGATCGTGCCAGGGCCGCTGGAGACGGCTCTGGCGGGCGGGCCGCGGCTGTACGGGCAGACGATGCAGCCCTTCGACCTGGCCGTCGTCGATGAGGCCCACGGCACCGCCGGCGCCCTGGGCAAGGCCTGGGCCGCCATCCACGACCAGACCCGCATCCCCGCCAGCTTCCGGCTCTACCTGACTGCCACCCCCCGCATCCTCGCCTCCCCCCTGCCCGTACACGGCCCGGACGGACGCGAGCTCGAGATCGCCTCCATGACCTCCGACCCCGACGGCCCCTACGGCGAATGGATCTACGAACTCGGGCTCGCCGAAGCCATTGAACGCGGCATCCTCGCCCCCTTCGAGATCGACGTTCTGGAGATCCACGACCCCGAGCCGGAGACCGGGGCCTCGGAGCAGGAGGTGCGCGGCCGACGCCTGGCCCTACTGCAGACCGCGCTCCTCGAACACGCCGCCCACCACAACCTGCACACCGTCATGACCTTCCACCACCGAGTGGAAGAAGCCGCCGCGTTCGCGGACAGCCTGCCCAAGACGGCCGCCGAGCTGTATGCCACCGAGGTACCCGAGCAGTCCCTCGCCGACGCGGAGCAGCTGCCGGCGTCGGTGATCGACGCCCGGCTCTACGAGCTCGAGCCCGGCCGGCATGTGCCGCCGGAGCGAGTGTGGTCGGCATGGCTGTGCGGCGACCACCTCGTCGCCGAACGCCGCGAAACCATCCACCAGTTCGCCAACGGCATCGACAGTGCGGGGCACCGGGTGCACCGGGCGTTCCTCGCCTCCGTCCGGGTTCTCGGCGAAGGCGTCGACATCGTCGGCGAACGCGGCGTGGAAGCCATCTGCTTCGCCGACACCCGCGGCTCCCAAGTCGAGATCGTCCAGAACATCGGCAGAGCGCTCAGGCCGAACCCGGACGGGACGACAAAGACCGCACGGATCCTCGTACCCGTCTTCCCCCAGCCCGGCGAAAACCCCACCGACATGGTCGCCAGCGCCAGTTATGCCCCGCTCGTCGCCGTCCTGCAAGGACTGCGCTCCCACTCCGAACACCTCATCGAAGACCTCGCCTCCCCCGCCACCACCAGCGGACAGCGCAAAGTCCATGTCCAACGCGACGCCGACGGCCGCATCATCGCCGCCCTCACCGGCACGGAAGGTGAAGGCCCGGCCCATGAGGCCAGCGGCGGTACGCACTCGGCGCTGCTCCACTTCTCCAGCCCCCGCAACGCGGCGACCATCGCCGCGTTCCTGCGCAACCGCGTCTACCGGCCCGACTCACGGGTCTGGCTCGAGGGCTACCAAGCCCTTCGCAAGTGGCGCGCCGAGCACGGCATCACCGGCCTGCACGCCGTCCCCTACGACACCCAGGTCGGCCCCGTCGGCGTGACCGCTTCGTACCCCCTCGGGCGATGGATTCACCAACAGAGGAAAGCCCGCCGGAACGGAGACCTCGCCTCACACCGCATCCAGCAACTCGACGACGAAGGCATGGTCTGGGAACCCGGCGACCAAGCATGGGAGAACCGGCTCGCCGTCCTGCGGTCCTACCACCGCGCCCACGGACACCTCGCACCCCGCCAAGACGCCCAGTGGGAAGGCCCCGACCCCGACGGCCCGGACGGCACCAACGTCCCCATCGGCCAGCTCATGGCCAACCTCCGCCGACCCCACGGCCTCGGCAAAAACCCCGAACGCGCCCAGAACCGGGCCACACAGCTCACCGCCATCGACACCGACTGGAACTGCCCCTGGCCACTCGACTGGCAACGCCACTACCGCATCCTCGCCCAGCTCGCCGCCGACGAACCCGACCACCGGCTCCCCGACATCAACCCCGGCGTGACGTTTCAGGGTGACGACTTGGGCGCATGGGTCCTACGGCAGACCCGAAGCTGGAGCGAACTCACCGACGAGCAGCAGAAACGACTGACCAGGCTCGGCCTGACACCCGCCCACCGGCCCACCCCGGCCCTGACGGCCACGGGCGGCGAGAAGGCGTCCGGAAAACCGTCAGCAGCCTTCCAGAAAGGCCTCGCTGCCCTCGCCCAATACATCGCCCGCGAAGGCCACCACCGCGTACCCAGGGCCCACACAGAGACCATCACCGTGGAAGGTCCCCGCCACGGAGAAAGCACGTCGGTATCCGTACGACTGGGCGTATTCATCAGCAACACCCGCACCCGCCGCGACAAACTCACCGAACCCCAACGGGCCGCACTCACCGAACTCGGAGTTGAGTGGGCATAACACCGTCGGCCAGTGGCAGGGTCTCGGCCGTCACCAAGGGAGTCGAGCCGGCTGACACGCGAGCTTGGCTGGGCGGCGCGGGAACCGTAATCGGGAGTCCTCCCCGCTGTGGCTGCCGGAGTCGCCGGACTCCGGCAGCCCGGGCCGGCCTATCGCTGGAATGAGACATCTCTCGCTCGCCCCGAGGGTACGGACGTGTGAATACCGCCCCTATTACGGTGTGCTACTGAACTTGATCGAGTGATGTCGGGAGGGGTCGCCTGACAGCGGCCGCTGGCGCCGGTAGGTCCTGGGGAGTGAGATACGCGCAGGGTGGTGGGCTGACCGACACCGAGAGGGCCGCGCGGGAGCGGATCCGGTTGCAGGCTGTCGTCCGCTTCGAGGCCGGGGAGAAGAACCGAGAGGTCACCGCCGCGCTGCGGGTGAGCGAGCGGTCGGTGGAGCGGTGGCGCCGGGCCTGGCGCGAGCGCGGCCAGGTCGGGGTCCTGTCGCTGGGCTCTCCGGGACGGTCCCGGCTCAGTGGAACCCAGGTCGTCAGGCTGGCGGGGGAGTTGGAGCGTGGCCCGTTGGTCCACGGCTGGGCGGACCAGCGATGGACGTTGGCGCGGGTCAAGTCGTTAATCGGCCGGCTGTTCCACGTCTCCTACACCGTCGAGGGCACGTGGCGGTTACTGAAGCGGCATGGCTGGAGCTGGCAGCAGCCGGCCCGGCGCGCCATCGAGCGGGACGACGATGCGGTCGAGGTGTGGAAGAAGGAGACCTGGCCGCGGGTAAGAGGACCGCGGGCGGGCAGAGGCGGGCCTACGCGCGTGCCAGCCTCGGAGGGCTACGTGACTCTCCACGATGTTGAAGCGCGTTTGCCCCGCACGGGTCACGGCGCAAGCAAGTTGGCCCACGGGGGTAGCCGCATACGTGATGCCCCCGGCACGGTCGTGTGCCGAGGGCATCGGGTGTGGAGCGCCGGCCATGGGCTCAGCCGGCGTGAACCAGGGTCTCCTCGCTGCCGAGGTGGGCGGCACCCGTGTCCCTGTACATGGTGGTCTCGCCGTCGGACCAGCGGATGACGAGGTCGTCGGTCCGGTGGTTCCCCGTGAAGTCACCGGTCGTCATCACGGTGTCGTGCTTCCAGAGCCCGTTGGGGTCCAGGATGCGCCGCTCGGTGCCGAGGCCCGATGTGGTCGTGCCGACGTAGTTGTCGAGTTCGCCGTCGGTCCAGCGCACCATGAGGTCCCACTTCTGGTTGCCGGAGAACTCACCGCTGGTGAGAAGGGTGGCGTCCCTCCAGGTGTCGTTCTTGTCCTTGAGTTTGTGCTCCTGGCCGAAGGTGCCCGCGCTGACGTTGGTGTAGAGGGTCACCTCGCCGTCGACCCAGCGGACGATCAGGTCGGTGACGTACTGGGAGGCGTTGAAGCGGCCCGCCGCGATCTGGGTCGCGTCCTTCCACAGGTCGTTGGGCTTGATCATCTGGGTGCCCGCCCAGTCGAGGCCCTTCGTGTCGACGTCGCCGTAGAGGGTGACCTCGCCGTCGGACCAGCGGACCATCAGGTCGAAACGGTTCGACCCGGTGAAGTCGCCCGCAGTGATGGTCTTGGCGTTCTTCCAGGTGGAGTTCTTGGGCAGCAACTGCCGCTCGCTGGTGAAGTGGCCGTTTCCGTCGCTGTTGTAGAGCGTGACCTCACCGTCGGACCACACCACGACCATGTCGCTGTGGCCCTTGCCGCTGAAGTCGCCGGAGGCCATCAGGCTGGCGTGCTTCCAGGTCTCGCCGGAGCCCATCGTGTAGGGCAGCGGCGGCTGGTCGTACGGACCGTAGTCGGGGTTGCGGCCCTGCTGGGCGTCGGCGTAGAGGCGGAAGAAGCGGTCACCGTGCAGCGGGCTGTAGGTGATCTCGTTGTACCGCGGGTCCGACCCCGGCACATCGGGGCCGCCCTGGAGAAACCCGCCCACGTTGCCGATGATGGTGCCGGTGTCGCCGGAGGCGTCGAGTTCGGAGAAGAACGGCCCGCCGGAGACGCCGCCCCACATCCCGGCGCAGTAGATCTGCATCTGGTTGTAGCCCGACAGTGCGGTCGTGTAGATGTCGGGGCAGCGGACCGCCTGGTCCGGCGGGTTGTGCTCGAGCTTGGGGTAGCCGATGACGGTCACCTTGTTGGCGTAACCCGGCGTACGGGCCAGCGTGTTGGCGCCCACGACGTCCTGGACGTTCTTACCGCCATTCGGTTTCAGGCTCGCGAAGGCGTAGTCCAGGTCGGAGGTCTTGGCTTTGTCCCAGGTGGCCCTCTTGTCGCGGAACCACTTGTCGACCGCCCAGACGCCGTGCGGCTGCGCGGCCGCGGTCTTGGTGTGGTCGTACATGGGCACGAACATGGACTTCGCACCGACACAGTGACCCGCGGTGAGGATCAGGTTGTGGCCTGCGCTGCGCACCACGCTGGCCGTGCAACGGTGCCCCTTGAGGCCCTTGTCCTGGCTGAAGATCGTGCCAACGGACTTGATGCCCTTGAAGTGCTGGGCGGTGATGCCGGCGGCAGAGGACCGCTGGGCGGCTGCCGTCAGCCCCTTCGGCGGGGCACTACGACCCGCGGGGTCGGTGGCCGAGTCCATGCGCTCGGGCGTCCAGAAGCGGATGGCGGCCTCGGCCGTCCAGTCGTCATCGGCGGCCGGCACCGCTGTGTCCGAAGCCGAGGGCTCGGCAGACGGGCCCGTCGAGTCCGCGGGCGCCGGGCCGGTCGAGTCTGCGGGAATCGGGCCGGTCGGCGGCTTCGGCTCGGGGGCAGCGCTCTGCAAGGGCCCCGACACGGCCGGCGTGGGGGTGCCGGGTGCAGGGGTCGCGGTATCGGCCTGGGCCGCGGCGGCGTTGCCCAGCAGCACCACGGCGCTCAGCACCGCGACAGCCCCGAGACGTATGGGTCTGCGGAGCAATTCAGGTTTCTGCATTCAGGTTTCTCCAAGAGGCAGGCCGGACGGCGCGAGGACTTGAAGGGCAGGCGCCTGTTGCGGGACAGCAGGCATGACGCTGCTACTGAGCCCGACGCGTGATCTGCCTTCCAATGGCCTGCTCCGCGCTCACCGCACGCAACAGCAACCCCCGATGGGTTCCCCCGTACCGCCGTACGGCAGCTTTCGATCGACCGTGGTCAGCGGTCGCAGCCGTCATGATCGCATGGTGGGCGCACGAATGCACACTGTTTATCCGGCTTTGTGTCAGTGCAGTTGAGGTGCTCCCAGCAGCATGTCGAGGTCACACACCTGTGCCCGCCGGTGGTGCCCCTTCTCATCGGTCAACTGCACACGAGAGCCGTAGTCGTGCGCCGTGGGATGCGGGGGCCGCACCTCGACGCGCGGGTTGTACTCGGCCATGACCTCACAGGACCCGGACGGCGAACCGACCGCGTCGTAGAAGACCGGGATCGCGATGCTGTGACCCGGCTTCAGCACCAGATGGACCGGCGTGGACTGCTTCGGCTTGGAGTCGGCCGACGGCCCCTTGCCGACGTACACACTGAGCTCCGGGTAGCCGTCGAAGGCGCACGGCTTCGACCCCTTGTGCGCGGCGCTGAGCATCGCCGTCGGCGTGTCGTGCGGCTTGCCCGGCAGCAGGGTCATCTTCCAGCTCAGCTGGGGCGTTGCGCATGCGGCGATCCGGCTTTCCGAGCCGCTGCCGCTCTGGCCGCAGGCAGCGGCACCCAACAGCATCACCAGGCCGACCGTGCAGACCGCCCCTGCCCGCCGTGACATGAGAACTCCCCCTGGGTGACGCCACTCCCACGGGGCCGAATGCCGCCGCTCCTGCCCCACCGGACAACAAGATGCGGGCACGCGCACCGGGGTTCCACAACGGCCGACGAGATGATCAACTCCCTCGCACGATCTCGTGCAGCCTCCCCAGACACTCCCTCGTCCCATCAGCAAGGACCAGGTCCACCCCCACATCACCACATCACCGCAGCACCCAGAGATCGGTAGCGTTCCCCCTCCGCCAGCCGCTCTCGTCCACCAGCAACAGCGCGCCCCCTCGGTGTCGAGGGGGCGCGCTGGTCATCGATTCAGTTGTCGTCCGGCAGCGGTTTGCCGAGGCGGATCGTGGTCTGACAGTGCAGTACCTGTTTGTACTTGTGGCTGTTCTGCTCGTACCAGAAGGAGCAGCCGCTGAGATCACCACGGACGGAGCCCGTAGGTGCCGTCATTGCAAAGAGCGGTGGCGCCGTTTCCGGGAGTGCTGGAACCCCCTGAAGAGCTTGAGCCGCCGCTCCCGGATGACCCACCGGACGAACTGCCGCTGCTTCCGGAACCTGCGGCGGCCGCCTTCGCGGTGACGGTCACCTTCACCTTGACCGTCTTCGTCGCCGTCACTGTCGGCGCAGGATTCGGTGTTGCGGTCTTTGTCGCCGTGGCTGTCGCGGTGACCGTGGCAGTCGGCTGCACGTTGTCGGACGCTGCCTTCGCATCCTTCCCGTTCCCCTGTCCGCCGGCGCCGATGCCGAGGAAGAAGGCGAGACCGATCGCTGGCAGCACGTACCGCTTCCGCGCCCACTTCGGGGCCGTTCCGAGAGGCGGCTGTGGCGGCATGGTGTACGGATTAGTCATATGTCCCCCCAGGACGTGTTGGCAGCGCTGACCGTAGCGCCGGCTGTGACGTCTGGGGTGCTGTTTCGGTGTAGCAGTCACCTATTCGTGACGTCTCCCGAGTGGACTCGACCCGGCCCGCGGACCCTGATCCGGCGAAGCTGTCGCAAGCCACAGAAGCGGCCCCTGTCACCCAAGCCTGCATCAGACCCGGGCCATAGCCACGCGGTAGGACAGGCTGGCAGTTCGCTACGAGGCAACGGTCCTCGTCGCAGCCATCAATGAGTGGCTGTGACCAGCGGATTTGATAGGTCTCTAGGCATTGGGCGTCTTGTCGAGAGGCCGCAGGAAGCGACGTTCGTACCGGTGGATGCACCGGGTCCGACGAGCCAGCTCAATCGTCTCCCGGCACTCACGGTCACGCGCGCTGTCTGTGCGGTACTGCTCGTACACGGCAAGGCTGGGGAAGGAGAACAGTGCGTACGCGATGTCGGTGTCTCCCTCGCTGGGCAGAAAATAGCCGTGGTGCGTACCCTCGAACCGGCCGACGAGGGCGACCCACCGGCGGCCGTACTCCTCGAAGGCCTCGATGCGGTCGGGATCGATCTCGTACTTCACATGAACGGTGATCATGCGCGACATCAAGATCCACTTTCGATACACACCCTGATCGCCTGACCGCTTGCGCGAACCGCCGCGCGGCCATCGGCAGCGGCCGCCGTGATGTCCGCCTTGCCTGGGACAACTCCCCCGCTAGCTCCCGGGCCGAGGCATTTCCTCCGCCTCGGCCCGGTCAGCCGTCAGGTCCGAGGAACCGCCTGGCTCAAGGCGCCGCCGGCTCCGGACAGGCCGACTCCGTCCCCTTCGGACCATGTGCGGACGGCCGAGCCGTGCGGTCCGCCGACCAAGCTGCTCAGCACCTGAGTGTGGACGGTCAGCGCCGGGGGGCTCAGCACCGCGTCATGAACGAGGAAGACCTCGCCGGGTCCGACTTCCCTGACGTAGTCGACGACCTCGGCCAGCTTCACCCACGGCGCACCGGCCGGCGCGAGGAGCGTGCGCACCTCCTCCTCCGGGACAGTGAGCGCGTCGCCCGGGTGGAAAACCCCGTCGACTAGGAAGCCGACGTTGTCGAACTCGGCGAAGTCGCGGTGGATGGTGGCGTGCATTTCCCCGTACACGTGGAATTCCAGAGGACCGACGTCGAAAACGTCGCCGTGCCGGACGGTATGGACGCGACCGCCGAGGTCGGTGAGGTGGCGGGCGACCGCCGGGTTGGTCCAAATGTCGATGTCGCCGCTGGCCTCCCGCAGTCGGTCGGGGACGAAGTGGTCTACGTGCTCATGCGTGACAAGCACCGCGTCGGCTCCCTCCAGTGCGTCCGGATCGCTGAAGCAGCCGGGGTCGATAACGACGGTGCAGCCCTCGTGCTGCAGCCGTATGCAGGAATGCCCCAGTGAAGTCATCTGCATGACTGGTCTCCCTTCCTTTTATACAGCCAAACTGTACAGCATTGCTGTATTTCTGTGCTGCGGGTACGGTGATGCCGTGAACGAGCAGGAGATCGCGAGCGACCTGCGAGCCGTCCTCGGAAACCTTGTGCGGCACGCACGGACCACCGATGCCATGCCGCAGGCGCAGGCCGCAGTGCTGGGCTTCCTTGACCGCGAAGGACCGATGACCACCAGCGAGCTCGCGGCCCGGCAGCAGGTCCGCCACCAGTCGGCGGCGCGGGTCGTCGGCCAGCTCGTGGAACTAGGCCTCGCCCGCCAGAAGCCCCATCCGGACGACAGGCGCAAGGTCCTCGTCATGCTGACCGATCCGGGCCTGCGGGCACTCCAGGCACGTCGCGGCCGCCGAGCCGACTGGCTCGCCGAGGCCATTAGGGCAGAGCTGTCCCCCGCCGAACAGCAACAGCTCGCGGAGTCCGTCGCCCTCCTCAAGCGGCTGGCCCGGCACGGCGATCGCAGCTGACCGTCCCCTGTCTCCAGCGGGAGACCGCCGCCGATCAGGCAGCGTCTCCCACAAAGGCGGTCTATCTGTCCGGTGTCATCCTCGCCAAGCCCGGACTGCTGAACGCCCTGACCGGCCCGAGCCAGTGGCTGACCTGGACCGTCGTCGGCATTGAGCCTCCGCCAACTTCGAACCCGCAGGGCGTCGGGGGCTGGTGTGAGTCACCCGGGCAGTTGTGAGCCGCTGAGATCGACCAGCTTCATGGAGGCGGCCTCGAGGCATGGCCTCTGCTCGAATGTGCAGTTCGTCATTGCCAGGGCATAGGGCACGTGACAGCCCGTCAGATCCAGTACCCCTGCCACTACTGCGCCGCGTAGCCGCAGGGATGGCACGTATCCGGGCTCCGGCGATCACCTCGGCTGGCACGATGGCATCGGGGCCTTGAGCCGAACCTCGGCCAGCATCGCCGAGATCGACCATCCCCCCGATGGAGAATGCATCCCACAGCATCTGCTCGGCTGCCGACAACCCATGGCCAGGCACGGGCCACTTCCCCACAACGTCGGATCGATCGGTTCGGATTGCCCCCATAGGGGGATGCGTGCACCGTTCTCTCCGGTTCCTGGCACAGCCAGGCTGCTGCTGCGAACTTGCGGGCGCAGGGAAATTGACCGCCCGTAGGCGTCCTCCATGCCCAGATGCTCGGCCAGGTACTCGACCACCGGCCATGGCACATCCAGCGGGTCCTCCAGGAACAGTCCCAGGCAGCGGGCCGTGCACATCTCGAGCGCGAACCCCAGACGGTTGTGATTCCCTCGCCGTTTCCCGCTCAGCTCGCGGTCGACGTCGTCGAGGTACAAGAACCGCTCCGACTCCGGCCGCGTCGGCTCCTCCATGAACCGTCCTTACGTATCAGCCAACTCGCGCGCTCGGTCCACCAAGGGACCACCTGCCCAGTACGTATACGGCTGTGGCCCCGAACACGCAGGTGTTCGGGGCCACAGCCGTTCAAGCGGGCAGGTTCAGCCGACGTTGGGATCCCGGCCGACCAACTGCGTCAGCAGCTCGACGATCTGCGCCTGATTGCGGTCCATCGTCTCGGCGATGTCACTCAGCTGTGCCTGGAGGTTGCCCACCTTCTGATCAAGGGCCGGTGATCGGCCGTCCGGTCTCCGAGGCGCGCAGGAGGACGGTGATGTCGTTGCGCACCGCTGGGTGTCGGGGTCAGGATCGGCGTGCTACGACGCGCTCCCCGCGCCTGGCCGGACGGTGCTGACGCTCAGGCTGCCGAGCGTCCCGGCGCAGGCAGTCGAGCTGTAGGCGACGTAGATCGGGGTTGTCTGACCCGGCGGGTAGACCTGCAGGTATTGCGCGGCAGTCGGGTGGCACTGCTCCGCGGGGTAGTTGCCGGCGTTTGTGATCCGTAGCAGCGCGTTGCCGGTGGCCCCCGGCGCCAGCGTCACCAGCGTGGGGGGTGTGGTGGTGTTGCGGGTGGCGGCCGGGCCGATCTGACGGACGGGGCTGCCCCCGGCGAGCGACACCCCGGGGTAGCCGTACAGGGTGCAGGCGGTCTTGGAGATGTTGGTGAAGTCGATCACCTGGTAGACGCTGCCGGCGGCGCCCTGGCTGACACCCGGTCTGGCGTTCAGATAGCGGGTCGGGCAGGCGGCGGTACCCCTATGCGTGGTGCCGGCCGGCGCCTCGGTGCCGGTGCCCGTACCGCTGGCCCGAACTGCAGCCGCCGCGGCAGACGCCGTCGTAGCCGGTGCACCGGAAGTAGCCGGTGCGCCAGAAGTAGCCGGTGCGTCGGAAACCGTCGCTGCGGCGGTGCCACCGGAGGAGGAGCCGGCCGAGCCCGCGCTGCAGCCGGTGGCGATCGCCGCGATGCAGGCGAGTGCGGTGGCGGGGAGTACTCGCCGGAGTATGAGTGGAGCTGACAACGCGGTTGCCCTTCTGCTGCGCGGAGCGGCTCATTGGCCGTGTGACACTCATGACGCCGCGCGTGCGACGCCGGTTGTACCAGACACGTCCCGGCGGTTTCACTGTTGTGTCCCGGCCCCTCGGGGCCCAGACCGGCTTGCCGGACATGGCAGGTCCGGTGTTCCGGCCGGGTCCCGTCCGGCGAGGCTGGCAGCTGCTGGATCGCTCGTGTGCCCTTGCGGACAGGCAGTGCCCCTCACCCTTCAGGCGGTTCAGGGTCCACCGGACCGTTCGGATGGATCGAACAGTCCGTCGCGTCCGGGACGGAGCCAGTTTGCTGGCCGTGACGAACACCCGGCAGAGGGCGTCTGCGCCGCTCGGGCTCGGGGCGCACTTGGCCGTTGCGCGCGCCCCATGCTGTCTGGCGTTTGTCCACTGCAGGTGCTTTGACCTGCAGCGGAGTTATCCGGTTGTCCTGCCGGACGGCTCAGATGCTTCATCGCGATACGTACGGCTGGATTGGGCGGTAGTCATGGGACATCGATTCCGCGCCAGCCGCTTGCGGCGAGCGCGCGGGAACGTGACCACGGGCCTATCCCGCCCGCGGCCGGGGGTTCAGGAGGCCGCACGACAGTAGACCCAACGAGCTATTTATCGACAGCTATCTGGCCAGCGTGGTTGCCCACATCGGGTGTGTTCCTCGAACGAAGAGCATTGCGATACCTCGCCACCGCCACAACGGACTATGGGCGATCGCTGCCGCATGATGCGGGGCGGATCAGCTCGGCAGCTTCCGGCCATGGGGGAAGGCACCATCGGCTGTCAGGGTGGACCTGCAGGTGCCCGCCGTGCCACCGGAAGTACGACGGCTCGGGCGGGAAGATCCTGTAGCGGTGATCCGTCGTAGATGCTCCGTGCCGCACCTGCTGTCCGTTCTCCTGCTGACTCTCGTTTCCATGTCGGGCACTGCAGTCATTTCTCATGCGGCCGAGGCCTATCAGGCCGACTCCTGCGGTGTCGACAAGGTTCGTGGCGTTAAGGTAGCCGCATCGGCAGAATTTGATCACCGTGGCCAAGACTACAGCATGGTCACCAGCGTGATGGAAATCAAGATTCCGGCCGGATGGGGGCGCTCCGCGGATCTACTCCTGGACACTCACGCGTCTCGTTATCGTGAGGTGCTGCGCTGCCTTCTTGGGAAAGTCTCCGAAGAGGATTTCTATGACGAGAATGAGTGGCGGTTGAAGCCGCTCACGGTGCATTCCGACGAGAAGGGCGTAGTGGTTCACTACGAGGCCGTTGCTTGGGTGCAAGGGCTTGGCACGTATCACGTTGGCCCCTGGAGCCTAGCGGCCGGCAAGAGCATCTGGAGTATCCAACTGGCGCCCCCGGTGAGTCTTGCCAAGGCGGCGTGGGAAGACGTGCAGGTCCATACGGGGGGTCCCCGGCCGTTGTCGGTCGCCCCGCTGCCGGCCAGTGGCGAAAACGGCACCCTAATGAGCTGGCACAACAAGAGGCCGACTGGCTGCATGGTCACGTTCCGCCCGCCCGCAGCCCAGCAGTGGGGAGCAATCGCGGTGTCGTGGGGGCAGGCCTGGGAAGCTCTGGGGGTCTACAGCGGATCGGCCGCGGCCTGGAACGTGGTGGCAGGTGCCCTCTTGCTCATCGCGGCTAGAAAACTTCGACAAGGGCTTGGGCGACATCCGATCGAGGAGGAAGAAAAGGCATTGAGAACACTGCACACTTGGGCACTCCTGCAGGTGGGCCTCAGCCTGCTCGTCTACATGGGCGACAATGTCTACTACTTCATGGCGGATCGCTTTTCCTGGATTCACGACTACTGGTCAACCGTGGCTTTGTTTTCGCTGCTGTTCCTGGGGCTCACACTTTGTCTCTTCGGAAAGTTGCAGAAGTCCTTGCTTGCCCTCGCGTGCGCACTGACCTTATCTATCGTCGGACTTTCCGTCGGCTCTGAACTGTCAGAAGATGCACTATTGCCCGTATCTGATGTCTATATTTCCCCTGCCGGAACCCGCGTAGTACTGATCGCGTATGCGGCCGCAGTTTTTGTGTTTTGCGTGGGCATAATTTCGGCAGGGCAGAGACCTCTGCCGCCGGAGGGGCGAAGATTGTCGACATGGCAGCTGGTCTCTATTTCCACAGGATTTTCGGTGTTGACTGTCCTGTGGGAGGTCCCGGCCCTTCTCCGCGACTGGAATCGCCGCACTTGGCTTGCCGACCCCGCCTGGCCGACATACAAGGAAAGATTTAATGAGTCATACGACTTGTGGTGGGACAGGTTCCCTGACGCGGCACTTCCGTATCTGTGGGAATGTACATGGATTGTCTTGACGGCGCTGGTGTTGCTGGGGGCACTTCGCGTCTGCCGAGCAGAACGAAGTGACACTGGTTCGTTCACGCCCACTCGGCCGGAAATGTTTCTTCTCGTGGTCTTTTTCGCACTGGTTGCGCTGCCTGACTACTCAACTTACTTCGGCATCGCGGGTTACATTCTGGGCCCACTTATCGGTCTCTGTGCTGCTTGGATGATTCTGTCCTTGGCGCGTTCCAAGTCCGTGCTGCGACAGTCTTCCGCAGGGGGCATTCCCCTGGGCCAAGTCATTTCACAGACCGATCGATCGCACCTGTTGAGCATGGTGCGCCACTATCGAGAGCTCCAGGATCAGCTTCATCACGCCGACTCCGGAAACGGGGCCGGACGTACGGTGACTCAGTCGATCGAGCAGCAAATCGATCAACTGGATCGATGCCTGCCCGAAGGGGTCAGGCCCATTGACGTGGCCTTCGCCCTGGGCCCCATGGCCACATGGTGGGCCAATGCCTGCAGGTGCGCGATCATCGCCTGCTTCGTCGGCCTCCCCGCGACCGCGGTGATGTATTGGAACGACATGGTCGGAAACAACAACTGGGTCCTGACAACCCTTGTCTCCCCTGTATTTCCTTCAATCGTGCTTGACGTTCTCTACTGGCAGCTCACCTGGATGGGCGGAGCATTCTTTCTGGGAGCGCTTTGGCGTGACCTTCCCGGCCGTCATGGGCCGACGAAAGCATTCTGGGTCGCTGTCGCTTTCTCAATTCCCGTTGGCGTTCACCGGATTCTTGGCGAACTCAGCGGGCAGAGCCTTCAAGGTACGGTCGCCGCTATTGCCACCTTCACATCGGTGTTGACCGTTACAGGTTTGGTTATGGATGTGCAAACGTTCCAGAGTGAACGGCGTTACTGGCCCACGAGCGCCAGTCTGGTCGTGTACATCTACCGGATGCGTCTTGCCTCGGTCGCATTCTTTCTGGCGCAGATCGTGGCCCTCGCCTCGGTCTGGAAAGCTCTGCGGGAAGGCGGCCCCACGGCACCACCCCCCTCCCGATAAGATCGCAACGGTCTTCACACGGTGATGAGCAGGGAGCTGTTGATAAATAGCTCCTTGGTTTCTGAGGTCTGTTGGCCCGTAGGCAGGGCGGCGTCATTCAGCGGATCTGCATTTCTGTCCGTGCACTGGCACAAACCCACCAATCACCAAGCCAGCGCCATGGCGGGCCCCGCTCCCACACCGAAACCCTGCCAGACAGCACCCCCGCGGCAAGTCAGTGCCCGTCAGCCGTAGAGGACGACCATGGAGGCGAGTAGCAGCACGGCCGAGGCTGCGAGGGCCGGAATCCGGTAACGGCTCCATGCGGCGAGGGCGCATGAGAACGACCAGGCCCCGCCCGTGCACGCGACAGCCCACCAGCCGGCTGTCGCGTGCGCAGCCCCGAGCAGAATCGGCGCCAGTATCAGCGTCGGTGGGATGACGGCGAGCCGTGGCCGGATGCCCAGTCCCTTGTACACGACGACCAGCACGGTCAAGGAGCTCGCGAAAAGGAACGGAATGGCTGTCAGGTTCCATCCGGTGAAGCAGAGTACGCCGGGGTCCGGACCGCAGATGCGGTCACTGCGCCGGTGGACCCATGACAGGTAGGCCAAGGCGCCGGTGGCCAGGACAGCTCCGCTGGCGGCGGCGCCCAGCAGCCGTGGCAGGGCGGGCGCCGGTTCTGTACGGGGGGTGGTCATGTCGTGCAGCCTTCCGTATGCGACGGCCGGGGGCCTGAGTACCGGTACTCAGGCCCCCGGGTCAGTTGTCGGTCATGGCTTCCGAAGGGTCTGTTCCAAGGTGTCCGCGTAGATACGGGCACCGGCGATCTTGGGGTGGAGGGTCTGCATGGACGCCTTCGGGCTTTCGGTGTCCGCCTTCTCCCGTCCGTTCTCCACGACGGCGTGAATGGTCTCCGGACTGCCGCAGGCGGCCTTGCCGTCGAAGTTGGCCCGCGGGTCGGCGAAGACTGCCCACGTTCCGCCGAGCTGCTCGACGGCGCCCTTCATCCCGGCCGCGAGACTGTCGGCCAGATCCCGTACCCAGTCGTTCTGACGGTCTCGTAGGGACCGGGGAAACAGCTGTGGTCCTTCTCCACCAGGCGGGGTAGCCCATGAGGACGACCTCCGCGTGCGGGGCCTGGGTGTGCATGGCGTTCAGAGTCAGGGCGATCTGCGGCCGCACGGAGTCGTGCAGCCACTTCGGGGCCAGTCCTTGAGGGCGCCTGTGGTGTCACTCGTCCTTTCACCGGTCGCAGGGTCGACGTTGTCCAGTTCAGGGTGGTCGGTCTCCGGGTACAGGTCAGAGCCGTTCGCTCCGGTGACCGCCTCACCGGAGGAGTAAGAGGTGTGCCTGGCTCACCCTGCCCGCGCGCGGCGAGAACGACGGCCCGTACGCGTGCACCGTCCAGTTCCTCGGCTACGGCGAAGGCCGCGGCCATGTTCTGGACAACCTGCTGTGGCCCGCGCTCGGCTACGCCACACTCGTGGTCGACACCTGGGGCCAAAGCGGCGCCGGCGGCCGGTGTCATCTGAGCTGCGATGAGGTGTACGTCGGTGAAGTTCCGCTTCGGCGAGGCGCCTTCGGGGTCCGCCACGCCTTCGTCAGGTCACGGAAGGCTCGCAGGTTCCAGGTCGCCACCAGGAGAATTCGAGCCGCCCGACTTCGCTGGTACGGCGTCATCCAGGACGGCCTCCGACTGGGCCACCTGCGCGGTCACTGTCTGCGGCGGGGTCAGGACGTCGGCTTCAGCGGGCACAAGGTCCTCCTCGACACGGGAGCTGCGACCTCGCAGCGTGCGTTCTCACGCCCGACTTGAACAAAACCCCATGCGGGTGACCCGGCATCCCTTGGGCGGCTGCCCGGACCGTGCGAATGCTGCGCTGCAGCACGACAGCCTCCGCCAGGGATATGAGTGGCAGGACCACGAGCCGCCCGTGCAGCAGCCACAGTCCCTGACCAATTGCTGCTCGCACAGCAGACCGGTTCCAGCGTTACGTGCGTGGCGCGCAGCACGAGAAGCTGCGACTGGAAATCCGTGCCGTGCACCGGCAGCTACAGCCGCTCTGACGCCACCGGACCAAAGGCTTCGCCCGTAGGGACAGTCGCGCCCCGGGTCAGCAGATTTCCCTTGGCAGGGGTCAGACCGTGCAGAACCGGCCATATCGGATAATACGCCGCACGTCGGATTGTAGTGTTCATGCCTGACCCATAGCGTGTGCGAGGCATCCGCGGCTGGGTGATGCCCCGCATCACAGCACACGGCCGCGCACCCATGCCCGCCCTTCGACCACAGCGGGCCACCGCCAACGGAGGACCATCATGAGCCTGCGCACTGCCCTCGCTACCGCCACCGCGAGATCGGCGGCGGCTGTTCTCGCCACTGCGGCGCTGCTGCTGGCCGGCACCACGGCCGCGCACGCCGTCACACCCAGGCCCAAGGGTCCGGCCATCGCCGACGGCCAGATCTACTACTACGCGCTCCAGAACCAGAACACTGGCCGCTGCGTGGACGACTCCTGGGACTACGGCCTGCGCGCGTTCACCTGTAACGGGCTCAACTACCAGAACTTCAACTGGTACAAACAGACCGACGGCACCTGGGTCGTCCAGAACCAGAACACTGGCCGCTGCATCGACGACAGCACCGACTACGGCCTGCGCGCGTTCGGCTGCAACTACCTCTCCTACCAACGGTGGACGATCATCTACCAGTCCGACGGCACGAAAACGTTGAGGAATCAGAACACCGGCCGCGTGATCGACGACAGCACCGACTTCGGTCTGCGCGCGTTCGGGTACAACGCGCTGTCCTACCAGAGGTTCACGTTCGTCGGCTGACATCCCAGCCGGCCGCGGCCGTGCGCACCGTTGCTGCTGCGCCCGGCCGTGGCGCCTCGATCAAGCTTGCACCGCGCACCTCACGCTGCTCGACGAAGCCCATGGAATCGCGACTCCGGTCTTTCCGAAGGGGGCCGGTTCGTCCGTGCGGTCCGGCCGCGCCGGGTGAGCTCCGAGCCGTTCGGCGACGAATCCTTCGAACTCCCGCCCGGCGAAGTCCTTGTCGGCCAGGATCACCTGCCCGGCCCGGATCAGGTGGTGATCGCGTTCCAGTAACGCGGTCACCACCTCTCGCTCGCCGAGCTTGGGGCCGGCCAGGCACCAGGAGACCGTCATGCCCTCGGCGGTGGTAGCAGGTACAGCCGGTATGAACCGCGAGTGGCCGCGGCAGTAGCCGTAGCCCGCGTGTCCGGCCATGATGCGGTGCTGTTCCGGGTCCGGCGGGCGCGAACGTCTTCGCGCAGGGGCCTGGAGTTTTGCAACGGCGGCCTTGTGCCCACCTGGCGGCAGGTCAGGCCGTCCATCACAGGCTCGCGCCGCGTCTTCTGAACGGCGGGCCCGGTGGGCGCGGCCCGTCTCCGTACCGCCGTGGTAGGCGGTACGGACGTAGGTGACATCGGTGGCGTCCGCCGTGAACTGGTCGTCGTACACAGCGCTGTTGCCGTTCCTGACCGACGGTCTCACCACAGAAGAACCGCGCCCAACTCCAACTCGCCATCGTCGACCGGCATATGGTCGTGGTCATGGGTGAGCCCGTCCAACGGCGCGCCGCTCACACCGGTGCTTCCACCAGGCCCTCCGACAGCCAGCGCACCACCGACTCCGCGCGGTACGGCCGCCCCTGGGGAGCGATCTGGCGCAGGAAGCCGAGGTCCTGGCCGATCGTGACGATGGGGGGCTCCACCATGCCGTGCGGACGGCGCTGCCCCAGCCCGACAGCGGCCAGCAGACCGTTGCACAGGCACTGCCGTCCCTCGGTCTGCTCGGCCGTACCGCCCTTGCGGACGTACATCGCGGTGGGCTCCGCCGGGCAGCGATAGCCGATGGTGCCGCGCTCGGTGCGGTAGGGGGTGCGCAGATAGCCGAGGTCGCAGACCCGGGGGCGTGTCGAGCTCACGCCCGGGTCGGCCAGCGTGCCCGGCAGGTCGGCGACCTTGAACGGAAAACTGGTCGGAGAGGCCGCGGGGTCGTTGCGCACGGTCAGTTCGGAGCGGAGCTCACGCTCGACCATGTCCCGCCGCAACTGCGGGTCAAGGCCGGACTCCTCGCAGAGCGCGAAGACACTGCCGAGCTGGACGCCGGCCGCGCCCACTGCCCTGGCCCGGCGGACATGGTCCGGTCCGCACTGGCCGCCGGCGATCCAGAAGGGCAGGCCGAGGGCGGCCATCTTCGCCAAATCAGGGGTGTCCCGGGGGCCGTAGAGAGGATCGCCCTGCTCGTCCAGGCGCATCGGCCCGCGCGGTGGCGCGCTGTGCCCGCCGGCGCGGTGGCCCTCGACGACGAAGCCGTCCGGGGTGGTCTCCGGGGAACGGTTCAGATACGACGCCAGGGCCGGCAGCGAGACGATGGCCAGGACGTCGGGACGGCGCAGGGGCCCCGGCTGCGCTCCGCGCAGTATCGAGGCCGGATCGAAGCGCAGGTCCACGGGCTTGTCGTCACCGTCGACGTCCAGTCGCGCGGTGACGGGCCGCAGTTGGGCGAGCTGGGTCGCGATGCCCGGGATCTGTGCGGGAATGCCCGCACCGACCAGCACATAGTCCACGCCGGCCAGGATCGCGCCGAACATGGCGGGGACCGTGGCGAGCTGGACCTTCTCCAGGTAGTTGATGCCGACCGGTCCTTCGTGGCCTTCCCGGGCGAGCCACACCTCGCAGAAGTTGGCCACCACGGTCAGCGACCGGCCCGGGCACGCTTCCTCGGCCGTCAGCCGGGGTGTGGCCGCGAAGCGCTCGTCGGCGCCGATCCCGCCCTCGACGAAGTAGCGCTCCTGTATGGAATCGGCAAGCTCCCGTACGGGGAAGGCGGCCAGCGCCCGCCTCAGGTGGCCGCCGGGGTCACCGCCCTGCAGCACCCGGATCAGCAGGGTGTCCAGGGCGGTACCGGAGACGACACCCAACTGTCCGGTACGCGCGACGGCACGAGCCAGGCGCCAGCCGGACACGCCCACCCCCATTCCGCCTTGGATCAGCCAGGGCAGGTCTGCCCTCGTCCGGGGTGTGCTCATGGGTCCTCGCAAGGATGCTAGCCGGGTCCGGAACACGTACTTACGGTTCCGTAACCTACGATACCGTAACCAAAATTCGCGCCATCCCTCCCCCGGGTTCAGTAGCGGGCGTCGTAATGAGTGGGTGTCGCAGTGGGTGTCGCGGACGTGACCGGAGCCCGGTTCAGGCACGTCCTGAACCGGGCTCCGGTGGAAGACGCCCGCCTCGTGGACGGCGGGCGCAGTAGGTGTCCTGCCTGTGGCGCGGCAGGCAGGCTGTTTCAGAGGCTCTTGCTCGAGACCTCCGCGGAGTCGAATGTGGCCATGTCGCGCAAGGCGCGCACCCCCGCCTGTACGAGCGGCAGGGCCAGCACGGCACCGGTGCCCTCGCCGAGCCGTAGTCCCAGGTCGACCATGGGATGCAGGTCGAGGTGGCGCAGGGCGATGGTGTGCCCGGGTTCGACCGAGCGGTGTCCGGCCACACAGGCGGCCAGGGCATCAGGGGAGAGCGCGGCCGCGACCAGAGCGGCCGATGTGGCGATCACCCCGTCCAGGATCACCGGGACCCGGTGCATGGCGGCGCCCAGTACGAACCCGGCTATCGCCGCGTGTTCCAGGCCGCCGACCGCCGCCACGGCCCCGACCGGGTCGTGCGGGTCCGGCCCGTGCAGCTCCAGGGCGCTGCGCACCACCCCCACCTTGTGCCGTCGGGCCGTGTCGTCGATTCCCGCTCCGTGACCGGTGACGTCGTCCGGGTCCGCACCGGTGAACACGGCGATCAGTGCCGCGGACGCGGTGGTGTTGGCGATGCCCATGTCGCCGGTGAGCAGGCAGCGGCAGCCGTCGTCGACGAGTTGTGTGGCGACGCCGATGCCGACCTCGATGGCGTCGACGGCCTCCTGACGGGTCATGGCCGGAGCCTGGGTCATGTCGGCGGTTCCCGCCCGGACCCGGCGTCGTAGCAGCATGTCCGGGTTCGTGTCCGAGGTCGCCACCGGGGTGGCGACGCCCACGTCCACCACGACCACCCTGGCTCCGGTCTGAGCGGCCAGGACGTTCACCGCGGCGCCGCAGGCCAGGAAGTTGGCGACCATCTGGGTCGTCACCTCCTGCGGCCAGACGCTGACGCCCTGGGCGTGGACACCGTGATCGGCGGCGAAGACGGCGACCGCGGCCGGTTCCGGCAGCGGCGGCGGGCAGCTTCCCGCCAGAGCCGCGAGCTGGACCGACACATCCTCCAGCCGGCCCAGCGAGCCGGGCGGCTTGGTCAGGTTGTTCTGGCGGTCACGGGCCGCGGTGCGGGCGTCGGGGTCCGCGGGCGTGATGGCGGCCAGGGTGCGCTCCAGCAACTGGCCGACGGCGGGGTCGGCGGCAGACCGAAGGGTGGGGTCGGAGCCGGACGAGGGCACCATGAAGGGAGTTCCTTCCGCTGTCGACGGTTCTCCACGCCGCCGTGAACAGGCCGTGCCCGGGCGGGTAGTGCCTGGCTGCGGGACGGCCGGAATATCCTGGCTCCCGGATCTCGGCGCCCGGCTTGTGCAGCACGGGTACCGGCGCCGGCTCCCGGCCTTCCCAGCGGCCGGTTCGCACCGGCTGCCAGTGGCCATCAGCGGGAGGCAGCTCCCCGGTTACAGTGGCGGGCCCGCACCGGACTTGGGCCATCGGGCCCGCACCGGACTTCCTCCGCATCCGTCACCCGCATCCTGCCACACACCCGCCGTCGGCGAGCCGCCGCCCGAGGGGGTCCACAACGCATGCCGGTCCACATGGCCCTGGGCAAGGGCCGGACGGCCCCCTCCGGTGGAGTGGGTGCGCGGCAAGGATCGCGGGAGCGGGGGCCGAGGAGGGGGTGCGATGGCGGACACCGAGGCGCTGCTGGCCGGCGCCGTGGGGGCACGGCACGTTCTGGCCGGGGCGGAGGTCCCCCCTGAGTACGCCGGTGACGAGTCGCTGACCGCCCTGCCGCAGACGCCCGCGTACCTGGTCCGGCCCGCCGCGGCCGCCGAGGTGGCGGACGTGCTCAGAATCGCCGGCGAGGCCGGGATCCCGGTGACCGCCCGCGGCTCGGGGACCGGCATGTCGGGGGGATGTGTGCCCCGGCCGGGCGGGATCACGGTCTCGTTCGAGCGGATGAACCGCGTCCTGGAAGTGGACGCCGTCAACCACGTGGCCGTCGTGCAGCCCGGGGTCACCCTGGACCAACTGGACCACGAGGCCGCCAAGTCAGGCCTGCAGTATCCGGTGCGGCTCGGCGAACCCACCGCCAGCATCGGCGGCACCATCGCCACCAACGCCGGCGGGATGCACGCCGTACGGCACGGGGTCACCCGCCACCATGTGCTCGCCGTCGAGGCCGTCCTGGCGTCCGGCGAGATCGTGCGCGGCGGCGGCAAGTACGTCAAGACGTCCACCGGCTACGACCTGGCCCAGCTCCTGGTCGGCTCCGAGGGCACGCTCGCCCTGGTCACGGAGGCGACGCTGCGGCTGCGGCCGCGGGCCCGGCACTCCACGACCGTACTGGCGGCGTTCGCGTCGGCCGAGGACGCCTTCCGGTCGGTTCCGCCGCTGGCGGGCGGGGGCCTGGAGCCGGCCGCGCTGGAGTACGTGGACCCGCTGGCCATGGCGGCGATCGCGGACGGCCACGGCAAGGGGCTGGGCATTCCCGCGTCCGTGCGCCTGAGCGCGCTCGGCTATCTGCTCGTCGTGCTGGAGGACCGCTCCGGGACGCGGCTCCAGGAGGATGTCGAGGCGGTCGGCGAGCAGTTGCTCGAACTCGGCGCGGCGGACGTCTTCGTGCTGCCCGCGGCCACGGCGAGGAGCCTGGTCGAGGCCCGTGAGCGAGCCTTCTGGACGGCGAAGGCGGCCGGTGCCGACGACATCGTGGACGTGGTCGTGCCGCGCGGCGAGCTGCACGGGCTGCTGGCCGCCGCCCGGGCGGCCGCCGAGGACACCGGGTCGCTGGTCACCGGCTGCGGCCACGCCGGCGACGGCAACGTGCATCTGTCGGTCTTCCAGCCGGACCCCGTCCGCCGTGACGAGGTGCTGCGGCGGCTGTTCCGGGCGGGCCTGGAGCGCGGTGGCGCGGTCTCGGGCGAGCATGGGATCGGCAGGGCGAAGAAGTCGTACTTCCTGGAGCTGGAGGACCCGGCCAGGGTCGAGCTGATGCGCAGGATCAAGCAAGCCTTCGACCCGGGTGGAATCCTCAATCCCGGTGTGCTCCTCGACTGAAACCGCCGGTTTCTTCTGCCCACGGACATGACCATCACCAGGCGAGGACGGGACGAGACGTGAACGGTGCGGAAGCGGTCGTGGCGACCCTGCGGGCGTGCGGCGTGGAGGTGTACTTCGCCAACCCGGGCACATCCGAGATGCATCTGGTCGCCGCGCTGGACAGGGAACCGGCGGTCAGGGCGGTGCCCTGCCTGTTCGAGGGCGTCGCGACCGGGGCGGCCGACGGCTACGGCCGGATGACCGGCCGGCCCGCCGCCACCCTGCTGCATCTCGGACCGGGCCTCGGCAACGGCCTGGCCAACCTGCACAACGCGCGGCGCGCGGCCACACCTCTGGTGAACCTCGTCGGTGAGCACGCCACGCACCACAAACCGCTCGACGCCCCGCTCGAGTCGGACATCGACGCGCTGGCCGGGACCGTCTCCGGCTGGGTGCGCCGCTGCGGCGACGCGCCGGCCGCCGGTATCCACGCCTCTGCCGCCGTGGCCGCCGCCACGGCTCCCCCCGGCCAGGTGGCCACGCTGATCCTGCCCGCCGACATCTCCTGGTCGCCGGGGCCTCCCCGGCCCCGCCGCTGCCGTCCCAGCCGCCCGCACCCGTGCCGGACGACACGGTGATGACCGTCGCCGCCGCGCTGCGCTCCGGAGAACCGGCCGCGATCCTGCTCGGTGGCCCGGCCACCCGCGCGCGCGGCGTTGCGCGCGGCGGCCCGTGTCGCGGCCACCGGGGCCCGGCTGCTGTGCGAGACCTTCCCGGCGCGCCTGGAGCGCGGCGCGGGCCTGCCCGCCGTCGAGCGGCTCGCATATCTGCCCGAGGGCGCTCTCGCCCAACTCCACGGTCTGCGGCACCTGGTGCTGGTCGGTGCCCGCACCCCGGTGTCCTTCTTCGCCTACCCGGAGACACCGGGCCTCCTCGTCCCTCGCGACTGCCACGTCCATACCCTGGCCGGCCCGGGCGACGACGTCGTAGAGGCCCTCGCGCATCTGGCGGACCTGCTGCCGCCCGCGACGGCGACCACGGCGGGCCTGGCCAGGCCGGAGTCACCCGCGGGCGGGCTGACCGGTGAGTCGGTCGCGGCCGCTGTGGGAGCGCTGCTGCCGGAGGGGGCGATCGTGGTGGACGAGGCCAACACGTCCGGCCTGTGGCTGCCCTCGGCCACCGCCGGTGCCCCGCACCATGACTGGCTGACCCTCACCGGCGGTGCCATCGGCCAGGGCCTGCCGCTGGCCGTCGGCGCCGCGATCGCCTGCCCCGACCGGCCGGTGGTGTGCCTGGAGGCCGACGGCAGCGCCATGTACACCGCCCAGGCGCTGTGGACGATGGCCCGCGAGGGCCTGGACATCACCACCGTCGTCTACGCCAACCAGTCGTACTCCGTCCTGGAGATGGAGTACGACCGCCTGGTACCGACGCCGGAGGGCCAAGGTCGCGGGCGGGCCGGCCGGGACCTGCTGGACCTGTCCCGGCCGGACCTGGACTTCGTCGGACTCGCCCAGGCGATGGGAGTGCCCGCCTTCCACGCCGCCACCGCCGAGGAGTTCACCACCCTGCTGGCCAAGGCCCTCAACGAGCCCGGCCCCCATGTCATCGAGGCCCGCGTGCCCGCGCTCTTCGGTCCGAGGCACGCGTCGTAAGAACCTGCTGGGCTCCTTACGGCTGGGCGGTCTGAAGGTCCTTGAGATCCTTGTCCAGGGTGTCGCTGTCCTTGTCCAGGGTGTCGCCGAGCTGCTTCTGCATGATCTCGGTGGCGTACTTCTTCACGGTCTGGTCGTCCACGCCCACGCACGCGTCGGGCCGGTCCTGGGCCTTGGCCTTGTCACCGGCTGCCATGGCGTCCTTGAACTGCTTCTCCATGGCAGCCTTGCAGGCAGCCGGGTCGGCCTTGGAGTCGCTGCTGCCGCACGCTGTAAGAGCTGCCGAGAGGGCGAGCAGGACGGTGCAGGCGGCTGTGCGGGCTCTCATATCTCCCCCAGTGGTTGCTGATGCCGAAGAAGATCATGCAGGCTCTTGGCGGCGCCATGGGGTTCCTGTGACTGGGTTGTGACGAAGTCCCAATGTCGACGGAGTGTCCTGGGATCGTGGCTCCGGTGCCGGACGTCAGGCCATCACGTGGTTCAGGAGCCGCCGCGCAGGGTGTCATGTCCTTCGGTCCGATCGCTGCCGCCGGACGGGGAGGACGCCAGCAGCGAGTGAGGCCTCCATGGGTGCGACGAGCGCCCATTGCCGCTGGATGCGGCCGAGTTGTGCAACCGCTCGCGCGCCCGGCCGTGGATCCGGCGCATCCCGTGGCGTGTGCCGTTCAGCACACGGGAGAGGTCCGCGATGATCCCCATGGCCTCACCGAACTGGTCGGGAAGGTCGTGCGAAGACGGTGCCCAGGCGCCGCCAGGAGAGTGCTGGTCCGCAACCCGCCTGCAGGCGGCGAGCAGGCCCGTCACCAGGCTGCGGTATTCGGCGATCTCGGCCTGGGTGAAGTCCGTGCTGGTCGGGTGTTGCGTGGTCAATCGATCCCCCTGTGACGCGCATGACGGGGCGCCGGACGCATCGCGCTCCGGCACCCGTCGGTGATCACGGTCCGCCGCGTGGAGTCGCGGACCGCTTGTGGCTTGCTTGGTCGCTCAGCGTGGAGGTGTGCACGACAATCTGTTCGCGCCTGGATCGTGCTATGAAGACCGCCTGGATGTCAACGATCCTTCGTTCCAACAGTAAGGAACGATCGTGCCCGGCAGGGTGTATCTGGCCACTCAACTGTTCGAGGACATAGGGTCTGCCCGTACTCCGTACACCCCCCAATTCCCGGAGGCTGCCAGGTGAGTCACCTCCCCAACGCATCACAGCCCCTTCCTGAAGGGACGCTCAGAGCTCTGCACGAGCTCATCCGCGGCAGGGGCCTTGACCTGAGCAAAGAGCTGGACATCCCCGAGCTCGCCCGCCGTTCCTCACTGACACCTCAGCAGGCTCGGGCGCTGCTGGACGGGAAGACCGTCCGGGAGCCGCGGACGGTCGAAGAGCATGTCACGAGGCGAATCTCCCAGACCTTCAGAATCCACGTGGAGGCCGCCGAAAGCAACGAAGCCGCTGTCCGAAAGAGTCTGGCCGCGGCCCTCGGCTGCTCCGACAGGTGGGCCACGGATCTGTGTTGCGGACGCAAGATGCCGAACGTTCCGACCCTGCTGGGGCTGGAACGGTTCTTCGGAGTCAGCCGCGGCTTCTTCGGCATGACCGCGGCAGAGGCACTCGACCTCGCCCTCGCCCCCGAGCTGGACAAGCTGCGCCTGCGTACCGAGCCGAAGCCCGCCGAGCCGTCGGCCACGGCTTCGGACACACTGGAGGACCTCCTGCAGCGCTTCAGGGGGCTCGACGAGAATGAGCAACTGCGCGCCCTCATGCAGCAGTTCAAGGTCGACCCCGACGCGATCGCCTTCCGTGGGACGAAGCCGTCGCCCCACCAGATGGCGGCGCTGCTGATCCTCGCCCTCAAGGATGACCAATGAGCAAGAAGACACCGAAGCGTTTCCTCGACCAGCTCTTACGGGACACCGCGCGCACGCTGACGCCGCCGACGGACCCCAAAGCCGTACTGAACGCCGTGTGCGCGACGCTGAGTCCTCAGCTCGATCGCCCCGTCCGGCTGAAGTTCGTGAAGTTCCCTAACGAGATGGGGATATCGGGAGTGACGCTGGCCAAGGACGACGAATACATCGTCGTGGTGGAGGACACCGCCCCCGATCAGCACAAGTTCGTCATCGCCGGCCACGAACTCGGGCACTGCTACTTCCAGACTCTCGGTGTCCACTACCCCACGGGGCTGAGCGCCGCCGCCCGGCGTCTACTGGCCCGCAACGACGACGACGTCCCCTGGGACGAGGTCGCGGCCATGGCCACTCGATCGGCTGACGCCACGGACCCCGAGGCCGAGTGGGAAGCGGAGCAGTGCGGACTGCGCCTGGCCGCCAAGTTCCACAAGCTCGTCGGCCCACAGGCAGGTACCGGCCACCCGACCCAGGAGACACTGGCGGACCGGCTCTCGTCCTCACTCGGCAACTTCGGCGGGCTGTGATGCGCTGGGACATCGCCGGATCCTTCCTCGGCTATGCCATCCCGGCCGTGCTGCTCTTCGTGGCCTTCGTGATGAAACTCCCGCTCCTGCGGCGCGCCTGGCGCGACCCGATCCTGCGGGCCACTGCCCTGCTGCTCGGCATCGGCGCCGTAGTCTTCGCCTCCCTGCCGCCCGACAACCTGCACCGCATCAACACGGTCACCGGTGTGCCCAACTTCGCCGGCGTATGGGTCTACTCCCTGCTCAGTGCCTACTGCGGAGCATGCCTGTGGCTCATCATCGTCTGGCGGGAACCGCCCTCCGCGGCCCGCAGCAGGCGCACCCGGATGGTCTGGGTCTCGTACAGCGTCATCATCCTCGGTCTGTGGGTGACCTTCTTCCTCGGCGACCACAGCGTCGAACGCCTTCGGGATCTCGACGTCTACTACGCCAACACCCCGTGGATGGTCGAGCACTCGATGCTCTACCTCGTGGCCCACATGGTGTCGGCTGTCGTCGCCGCTTCCATTCTGTGGGCCTGGTTCAAGGAACTCGCGAACCAGAAGTGGCTGCGCCGTGCGGTGATCTGCCTCCAGGTGGCGTACGCGCTCGGGCTGATCTTCGACATCGCGAAGGTCGTGGCCATCGGCGCACGGTGGAGCGGACGGAACCTCGACTGGCTGTCCACCTATGTGGCTCCGCCCTTCGCCATCGCCGAAGCGCTCCTCGTGGCGGTGGGCTTCATCGGCGGCCAGGTCGGCCCGCTGGCGGAGGACCGCTGGAACATGTGGCGCACCCATCAGCGTCTGGCACCGCTGTGGGCGCTGATGCAGACGGTGAGTGACGCACCGGCCCCGGCCACCGGACGGGTCAGCGGGACGGAACTCCAACTGGAGCACCGCAAGGCACGCATCAACGACGGTCTGCTCGAGCTGGCCCCGCACCTGAGCCGTTCCCGACGCGAACAGGCCTGCCGCGACGCTCTCGTCGAAGGCTTCCCCGAGGCCGAGTCCCGGGCCATCGCCGGTGCCGTCGACATCCTCGTCGCCATCAGCCTCCTGAGGACGGCCTCGGACCTCGCTGCCCCGCCGCCCCGGCATGAGGCACCCGACCAGCCGGTGAGCGACCGCGTGCGGCCCGACAGCGAGTTGGTCGCCATCTCACACGCATTACGGGCCCACTCGGCCACGATCGACACACTCCGCCGGCAGGCGGCCGCGACAGAAGGCGTCACTTCCCATGTCTGAAAGACCCAGCAATCGCCACCGTAGCGCCATAGTCATCGGCGGCAGCACAACCGGCATGCTCGCCGCCTCCGTGCTCTCGACCCGCTTCGACGAGGTCACCGTCATCGAGAGCGACAAACTTCCAGCAGGCGTCGAGCACCGCAAAGGCCTCCCCCAGGCCCACCACGCCCACCTGCTCTGGTCCGGCGGGGTGGCCGCCCTCGAGGAACTCCTGCCCACCATCACGGACATCCTCGTGGCCCGGGGTGCCAGGCTCGTCAACGTGATGACGGACCTGGTGAGCAAGGCGCCCTCAGGTCAGTGGTTCCGCAGATTCAACAACTCCCGGCACCACATGATCACCTGCAGTCGCGATCTGCTGGATGCCGCCATTCGTGACCACGTCCTGCCGAAGCCGCGCATCACGCTCATCGAGGGCACCAGAGTCCACGGCCTGACCGGCGAGAAGAACCACATCTCCGGCGTTCGCCTGTCCGCCGACAGCGGCATGAGCACCCTCGGCGCAGACCTTGTCATCGACGCCGGCGGCCGCGGTTCACAGGCCCACAAGTGGCTGCGGGACCTCGGCCATCCGCCGGTCGTCGAGCGGGAGGTGGACGCCGGAGTCGTCTATGCGAGCCGCCTGTACCGAGCGCCCGGCACGACGGCAGAACTGCCCTACCCCATCGTCAACGTCCAGGCCGACCCTCGCAGTGCGCCGGGCAGGGGCGGCGTCATCGTGCCCATCGAAGGGGGACGCTGGATGGTGACCCTCTCCGGCACCCGCGGCGGTGAGCCGACGGACGCCCCGGACGAATTCCTCGAGTTCGCGCTGACCGGTCTGCAGGACCCCATCATCGGACAGTTGCTCCGCGGGGCCACCCCGATCACCGACCCCGTCACCACGCGCAGCACCCGCAACCGTCGTCGCTACTACGAGGACAGCCCCGGCTGGCCCGAGGGATTCGCCGTACTCGGTGACGCGATCGCCGGGTACAACCCGGTCTACGGGCACGGGCTGACCGTGGCGGCCCAGTCCGTGATCGCGATGCGGAAGGTACTGGACCGGCACGGCCCGGTCTCACAGGGCAACGGCCGTCGCATCCAGCGAGCCGCCGCGCGGCCCGTGGCGAACGCCTGGAACCTTGCCGTCGGCCAGGACGCCTACTACCCCGGTGCGGCCCCCAACCCTCCCACCGCGATCGAACGCGCACTCTCGGCCTACGTCGACCGGGCAGTGGCCGCCGGGGCCGAGAACCCACACGCCCTGCGCGCTCTGCTGGACGTGATGAGCCTCAAGACACCCGCCCCCCGCCTCTTCGCCCCGGACATGCTGTGGAACATGGCCTTCGGGCAGCGCAAGGGCCCTTTGAGCGGGCCTCCGTTGAGCCACGCGGAACGGGAGGCGGCGGGACTCGCTTAGTACCCGCCCGTATCGCGCCCGACGGGGGTCAGGCGCGGCTGCGGGCGGGGTTTCGGGGGGCGTCGGGGGCTGCCGGAGAGGAAGTCCTGGAGCACTTGCCGTAGCACGTCGGTTCGTTCGAGGTGGAGGTCGTGGCCTGTTCCGGGGATGCTCACGGCCGCGGTGTCCGGTCGCAGGCGGAGCATCTCGTCGATCTCCTGCGGCCGGATGATGCCCAACTCGCCGAGGACGACCAGGGTCGGGCAGGCGATCCTCGTCCACTCGTCCCAGAAGGAGCGACGGGCGTTCTCGGCCGACGAGCCGACCATGACGTCAAGGTCGAAGCGGGGCCACCAGCCGCTGTCGCGCTCCTCCAGGCCGGCGGCCCAGCCTTCGCCGACGGCCCCGCCGCCGAGGAAGTCCACGGCGGCCTCCCGTGACGGAAAGGGGGTCGGCCACGAGTCGAGCCAATCGCCTGTCTCCTGCTGCACACGGGGATTCGGCCCGCCGGGTCCGGCACCGACCAGGACGAGTGCGTGGACGAGGTCGGGGTGCGCGGCAGCGGTGAGCATGGCGGTGTGGCCGCCCAGCGACTGGCCGACGAGGACGGGCATCCGCAAGTCGAGCTGGTCGAGTACGGCGACGACATCGGCGACGTAGGTGGCCCGGGACACGTCTGCGGGAAGGCGTTCGCCGGCGCCGTGGCCGCGCTGGTCGACTGCCACGACCCGGTGCCGGGCACTCAAGTGCCGGGCGAGGGGCATCCCATTCGCCCGCGTGGCCGGCCAGCCCGTGCAGCAGTACGACAGGGCGTCCGGGACCTGCCCAGTCACGACAGGAAATGCGGACGCCGTCACGCCGCACGGTGCGTTCGGACCAGGGCATGGGGTCCTCTCTCGAAGTCGCTCAACCTTTGGGCTTGGTGGTGTCGGCCCCGGTCCTCGTCAATCGGTTTCGGGTTTTGTGTAGAGGACGTCGCGGGCCTGTTCCGCGGCGCGGGTGAGGCTCTCGGAGACGAAGTCGACGAAGCGGGCGATGTTCTCCAGGCGTACGGCGGCCGGGGTGCCGGGGCCCAGGACGCCGACGCCCTGCCGTGCGGTCTCGGCGAGTTGGGCGTTGGATCGGGCGGCGGCGATCATCGACTCGTAGAAGACGTCGTTGTCGACGAGGTAGCGCTCGCGGCGGCGTTCGTCGCGTTCCCGGCGGATGAGGCCCTGGCTTTCGAGGAACGTGATCGCCTTGGAGATGGACGCCGGGCTGACCTGGAGGCGTCGGACGAGTTCGGACGCGGTGAGGCTGCCGTCGTCGGTGGTGTAGAGGCAGGTCAGCACCCGGGACATCATTTTGGGCAGGCCCTGTTGCATGAGGAGGGTGGTGAACGCCTCCTCGTACTCGCGCACTGCGTCGGCGTCGCGTCCATGGGCCTGCGCGGGGGTGTTCGAGTCCCGGGGCGTGGTCCGCCTGCGGCGGTGGGCGCGGCGTTCGGTGGCGCGGTGGGCCAGGTCGGCGCGGTAGGCGGTGGGGCCGCCGTTGCGCATGACCTCGCGTGTGATGGTCGAGGTCGGGCGGTCCAGGCGTCTGGCGATCTCCGCGTAGGCGAGGCCGTCGGCCAGTCCCAGCGCGATCTGCTGGCGTTCCTGCTGGGTGAGTCTGCCTCCCGGCATCGCGGCCTCCCTCGTCGTCGGTGGTGTCTTCACTGTAGCTTTCACTTCTCATTCATTGCAACGTGCGTGGCGCGGATTGTTGCGTTAGATTTTTAGCCATTGCAACACTTTCACTGCTTTTACCTGCATAGATAGTAGTTGTGCGCAACGAATCTGTTGCCGGATCTATAAACGCAACGTAGCGTTTCCTTCATCAGAAACGAAGAACCGAAGGAGCGCACGATGCAGAAGTACGACACCCCCGCCCCGGTCTCCGTCGTCCTCGACATCCCCGCGGGGCGTATCCGGTTCATCGCCGCCGACCGGGCCGACACCACCGTCGAGGTCCTGCCCGTGGATGCCGCCAAGAGCCGTGATGTGAAGGCGGCCGAGCAGATCGAGGTCGTATTCGGCGACGGCGTCCTGCGGGTCGAGGCGCCGGCTGCGAAGAACCGGGTCCTCGGCAACTCCGGGTCCGTCGAGGTGACCGTTCAGCTGCCCGCCGGCTCCCGCATCGAGGGCAAGGCCGCCTGCGCCGAGTTGCGCGGCGTCGGGCGCCTCGGCGACATCGTCTTCGAAGGCGCGTACCGGCAGATCAAGATCGACGAAGCCGCGAGCGTCCGCCTCACCGCGATCGACGGCGACGTCGAGGTCGGGCGGCTGGGCGGGCCCGCGGAGATCAGCACCGCACGGGGTGACATCCGGATCGCCGAGGCCGTGCGGGGCACGGTGGTGCTCCGTACCCAGTCCGGCAGCATCTCGGTCGGCGCCGCCGCCGGCGTCTCGGCCGCCCTGGACGCCGGCACCGGCCACGGCCGCATCAGCAACGCCCTCAAGAACGACGGCAGCGCCGAACTCGACATCCGCGCCACCACCTCCCACGGCGACATCACCGCCCGCAGCCTGTAACTCCGCAGTCAGTAGAAGGGGGTACTGCTCATGACCGACCTGGCCATCGTGGCGAACGGGTTGCGCAAGTCGTACGGCGACAAGGTCGTGCTCGACGGCGTCGACCTGGCCGTCCCGGAAGGAACGATCTTTTCTCTGCTCGGTCCGAACGGCGCCGGCAAGACCACCGCCGTGAAGATCCTCTCAACCCTCGTCTCCCCCGGCCCCGCCAGTGGACAGATCCGCGTCGGCGGCCACGACCTCGCCGCCGACCCCCAGGCCGTGCGCGCCGCGATCGGCGTCACCGGGCAGTTCTCCGCCGTCGACGGGCTGATCACCGGCGAGGAGAACATGCTCCTCATGGCGGACCTGCATCACCTGTCGAAGCGTGAAGGGCGGCGGATCACCGCCGAGTTGCTGGAGCGCTTCGACCTCACCGAGGCCGCGAAGAAGCCCGCCTCCACCTACTCCGGCGGCATGAAGCGCCGCCTCGACATCGCCATGACCCTGGTCGGCACCCCGCGGATCATCTTCCTCGACGAGCCGACCACCGGCCTCGACCCGCGTTCCCGGCACACCATGTGGCAGATCATCCGCGAACTCGTCACGGGCGGCGTCACCGTCTGTCTCACCACCCAGTACCTGGAGGAGGCCGACGAACTCGCCGACCGCATCGCCGTGCTCGACGACGGCAGGATCGCCGCTGAGGGCACCGCCGAGGAGCTGAAGCGGATCGTCCCCGGCGGACACGTCCGGCTCCGCTTCACCGACCCGGCCGCCTACCAGAGCGCCGCCGGAGCGCTGCGCGCGGCCTCCCGGGACGACGAGTCGCTCACCCTGCGGATCCCGAGCGACGGCAGCCAGCGCGAGCTGCGCACCGTACTCGACCGGCTGGACTCGGCCGGCGTCGAGACCGACGAGCTGACCGTGCACACCCCCGATCTCGACGACGTCTTCTTCGCCCTGACCGGGGGCGGCGTCCCCAACCAGCCCAAGGAGGCTGTCCGATGAGCTCCCCCCTGGCTCCCGCCCGCCCGACCCGGATCTCTCTCGCCGTACGCGACTCCTCCACGATGCTGCGCCGCAACCTCCTGCACGCCCGGCGCTATCCGTCCCTCACGCTGAACCTGCTGCTCACCCCGATCATGCTGTTGCTGCTCTTCGTCTACATCTTCGGCGACACCATGAGCGCGGGCATCGGCGGCGGGGGTCCGGACCGCTCCGAGTACATCGCCTACATCGTCCCGGGGCTCCTGCTGATGACCATCGGCAGCACCACGATCGGGACGGCGGTCTCCGTCTCCAACGACATGACCGAGGGCATCATCGCCCGCTTCCGCACGATGGCGATCCACCGCGGTTCGGTGCTCGTCGGGCATGTCGTCGGCAGTGTGCTGCAGTCGGTCACGAGCGTGGTCCTCGTGGGCGCGGTCGCCGTGGCCATCGGCTTCCGCTCCACCGATGCCACCGTGCTGGAGTGGCTCGCGGCGTTCGGGCTGCTCGTGCTGTTCGCCACGGCGCTCACCTGGATCGCGGTCGGCATGGGACTGGTCAGCCCGAACGCCGAGGCCGCCAGCAACAACGCCATGCCCCTGATCCTGCTGCCGCTCCTGTCCAGCGCCTTCGTCCCCCTGCACTCGATGCCGGGCTGGTTCCAGCCGATCGCCGAGTACCAGCCGTTCACACCCGCCATCGAGACGCTGCGCGGTCTGCTGCTCGGCACCGGGATCGGCAACAACGGGTGGCTCGCGGTCGCCTGGTGCCTGGGGCTCGCGGTGCTCGGCTACTTCTGGTCGACTTCCAAGTTCAACGACGACCCGAAACAGCCGTCATGACAGCGCGGGCCACCTCCCGCAGACCGTCCACCCGAGGGCGGAGTACACCGACACTCCGTCGAAGTGCTCCGCCCCTCACGGAGTGGTCTGAGCCGAAGCAAGCGGACTGGGCACGGGCGGTTGAGCGGATGCGGCAACCGGTCCTCTTCGACGGCCGCAACCTGCTGGACCCGAGCCGTTCCCGGCGCTGTCTGCAATCGCGACCGCCGAAGAATCGAGGCTGACGTTGCGTCAGTTGGGTGAAGTAACGTGTCGACACACTGAACTCAGCACTTGGCAGGTGTGGATAGGCAATAGCCTAAAGTAAATGCCTCGTCGATGGGAGTAGCCAAATGTTGCAGCCTCCGGCAAGCATGAGTGGCGACCCGATCAGCGGGCCTCCTCAAGGCATGCCCAATCTACTTCGGCGATCGGCACAGGGGCTTATTGTCACAGCAAAGCCCTGGATTTATGGACGGTATCCCTCCGCCCTCAATGGGCAGCGCTTCCGTCAAAGGTTGTTCCGTTCCCTGATCCGCGCGTTTGATCCTGAAGCCATCTTCGAATCTGGTACCTACGGTGGGGCTTCAACGCATTTTCTCTGGACTCTTTCCGGTCGCCCGATCTGGACCGTCGAGAAAAATCGCGGCTGGGCGTACTGCGCGAAGAGGCGATTCCGCACCATTCCAGAAATTCGGGTTCTTTCGGGTGATTCTCGAGCTGCGCTGAGATCTCTAAGAGATTCCAACGATTTCCCTGCCTCGCGTGCTCTCTTCTATCTCGACGCTCACTGGGAAGCGGATCTTCCTCTGCGGGAGGAGGTCGATATGATCACCAGCCGGTGGGCGGACTCGATCATTGTCATCGACGACTTCAAGGTTCCCGACGACAGCGGCTACGGGTTTGACGCATACGGCGATGACGAGCTGTCGATGGATTATCTGGGCAGTAAGGCCATCGGTCGCTATGAGGCATTTTGGCCGAACTGCCCTTCGGGCAAGGAAAGTGGTGCCCGACGCGGCTGCGTGATCCTAGTGGCCCCGAGCGTCAGATCCGAGGTGCAGGGACTACCTGAGCTGCGACGCATTGAGGGGTCCCGGGTGAACACCTCGCGCCCTTTGCCGGTGTAGGACCTCCAGATCCTCCCGGCACTGGCCGCATGCGTCTGTCAAGCGGCGGGAGCGGCCGGTGGTGCGAGTTCGAAGCACCGTTCGTCACTGCCGGCATTGCTGCTGGTGGGTTTCCCCGCACCACCTCCCGAACCCGGCGGGACCGTTACCGAGTACCGGGCTCGCCCCAAGTCCCGCCGGATTGCCTCGGTGGCCGGTCGGCGGGACCGTGCAGCAGTGCTGGTTCGCCTGGCGGTCGCGATCGTGCTGGGGGCGGCGAACCAGTCGGAGGCCGTGCCGCGCCTCGCAGTCAGCCGCCTGAAATGATGGGAGGGCGCGTCTCCAACAACCCCGCCACACCTTCGGTGAATCGGGCGCTCATTGCTTCCACTGTGTATCTGTCGGTATCCGACGCGCAGGCATCCTTGAGGCGAGCCATCAGCCTGGGGGTGGACAGGGTGTGGACCACCGCTTTCGCATACTCCTCCGGACCACCCTCAACCGTCATGGAGTTGCGACCATGCTCCAAGTACTCGAATTCCGGGCTGTGATAGGGCCAGGCGGTCGTCACCAAAGGGGTGCCCAGTGCGAACGAATCAACCGCGCAGAGCCCAACCAGCCCAGGCATGAGCATGAGCTGTGATGCGGCCCCCAGCAGCGCACGCCGCTCGTCGTGGACGGGGCCCACGTACACCACTCCCTCTCCGCGCTCGGCCGCGGCCTCGATCAATGACCGGCAAGCGCCGTCACCCGCAACGAGAAGCTTGAAATCGGGCATCCGCTTGACGATGTGAGTAACCGCTTCCAAGAGAAATGGGAGCCGCTTGGTGGTATGAAGGCGCCCGAGGTAGAGCCCGGTACGCCCGGGTACCAACCCATGCCGGGAGGAGAACTCGGCAACCTGCTCATCCGTGACCTGCTTGCGGGCCTCTGCCAGGGCCGTGGTGTCCGTGGAATTCTGTACCACGGTGATGCGGTCGCGCGGAAATCCCTGTGCAGCCACGTGGTCGGCGCCACCCGCTGTATAGGCGAAGAACCAGTTCGCCTGCCGGGTCAGGGTACGCTTCACTGTCCGTAGCAGAGGGCCTGCATGCTTGTCGTAAGTCCGGCCGTGGCCCCACATTCCCAGCGCAGGGCCAGATCTGCCCCGTGCCTCCCGCCACATCGCCCTGGCCACCAAGGGGAACGTCTCCAGGTTGTGGAGATCCTGCGGCACGATCACCGCGTCCGACCGACGGGGAAGATCTCCGAGCCGTTTCACACGGACCGGAAACCCGCCGATCCGCCAGGAGTGCTGGACCAATCGAACAGCGCACTCCAACTCAGCGCTTCCCCGATCGCGGCCCTCAGCCGCCTCCGGAGGTGGTGCACTGTGTGCGACAATCAGCTCCGCTCCCAGTTGCCTGTGGAGATCTGCTGCGAGGCGACGGAAAAACGGCACTCGGTAGTGCGCAACATACGGCTGCACAATGGTGATTCTCCGCTGATGCACATCACACCTCTTCCGTGGGACGGCACGCCGTCTCGAACCTGCGGGCGGGAGAGGGCACGGCGGGCCCTGCGGGCCCGCCCCTCCCCAGGAGCGCCTCGAGTTCCGCATCAATCATGAGACCGGCCAACTCGGGTGTGCGCACGGTCGGTTGCCCCGGTCGTCCTGTAATGCAGGAAAAGCCGCATCTCCGGATCGTGCAGATCACGGTCGAGGTGGTTGATTCGACTGGTGTTGATCGTCGAGGCCCGGCGGACAATACCATGCACTGTGTAGCCCTTGGCCAGGAGCAATTCGGCGAGACAGGAACCGTCCTGGCCCGTGATACCGGTAATGAGCGCCGTCTTCTCCGACACGAACACTCCTCACTGGTAGAGCTGGCGAAGGGACTCGAGAGGCAGGCTGCCCCTTCTGGTACGCATCAGGGGCATTGAGGACACTGGAGGAAATCCACTCCCGCGTCCAGTACCGCCGTTCCCGCGTGTTCTCAAGGAGTCAGTCGAATGGACCAAGACACGTGTGGTGCCCAGCGGAAGCACCCATGTCGCGGGCTAGAGTGAGCCGTTCCCACGTCCGAATAGGAGCGCCGATGACGCAGCTGCTTCCCCCATCACTCCGAATTTGCATGCCGGAGCGCATGGGATGGCGAGGCGGGGGTCTGGGGAACGAGATCTTCCCTTGGGCGAAAGCATATCTCGCAAGTCGCGAGCTGGGCTTCCGGCACTTCCGACCTGCTTGGGGTCTCAACTCCAGAGGCTACTGGCGGGACTTCGGCACATCTCGCCTGGACTGGGTCGGCTACCTGGCCCTACGGGCGGCCATGCCGGTCATGACGGTCACCGACGAGATGATCCAGTCCACCGGGGAAACCGATTACGGAACCGCCGTGCGTGTGCTCGACGGTGAGTACAAATGGTCTCAACGGCGCTCGCTCATCCTGCTTCACAAAGGAATGGCAGGAGGTCATCTCGGCATTGAGCGGGCTCGCAATTATCTTCGGAATGAACTGCTGGGGCACCTTCCTGAACAGGACTGTGCCTGGAGTCCTGATGCCCGCGCACGCCAACTCCGCGTCGCGGTCCACATCCGGCTGGGTGACTTCGCCCCCGATGCCGTCGGACCGCGGATCGGCGCCTGCAACCGTCGAATCCCCTGGCACTGGTACCAGGACGTGCTCGGCACTCTGCAGCGACGTTTCGGGGACATGCTTCACATCGACATCGTGAGCGACGAACCCGAGCTGGTGGCCCGTTCGTTGCCGAAGTGGAGCCTCTGCGCCACCCGTTCGCGGAGCATGTTCGAGGACCTCTCGCTCATGACGTCCGCCGATCTGCTGGTCTGCTCGGTGTCGACGTTCTCCATGCTGGCGGCTTTCCTGTCCGACGCTCCCTATCTCTGGTATCGGCCATATATGCTGGAATACGGCGATCTCCTCAGCCTCCGGCCCCCCATGCCGGAGCGGCAGTCGGGGCCGACCGGCGCCGATGGCGGGCAAGAGGAAGCCGGCGGCGGCGTGGCGTTCACCCGGGGAGTGCCCATGGACGTGGGCAGCGAGCTCCCGGTCTGGTTGGTGGACTTCCTCCAGTCGAAGGCAGCTCTCAGCAGGCGCAGCGCAGACCTGATCCGCTACGGGTTCGTGCCCGGCTGTACTCCTGTCCGTGCTGGGCAGTGAGCATGGTCGCCGTACTGTCGGTTCACCCCGTTGTGAGCGGCTGGCTGACGACTTTGGCCGTGACGCGGACCAAGAAGGCGGCCGTCGGCCGCCACAGCCCCCTCGACCGGCGCAGCCAGGCCGGCATCTGACGGCTGAGAGCGAGGTCCATTTCCCGGCGGGACTCCGCTCGTCTTTGGACCGTCAGTGAACCCGGGTGCGATCGGGCTTCACCGAGGACCGTGGCGACGTACCGCAGTGAACCTTGCCGGGCCAGCCTACGATGCAGATCGACGTCGAACGCCAGCGAAAGGCTGCCGTCCAGTCCTCCGACGGCCTCCACGGCGGAGCGCCGGTACAGGCAGCCGGGCTGAAGCACCATGTTGTGCCCCAGATACAACCACCACGAGCCCACCCGCCCCGGCCGTACCCACCTGATGGCCTTTCCGTCGATGTCGATGTAGCGGACCTGGCCGTAGGCCATGGCTGCTTCGGGGTGGCGTTCGAGAGTACGCAGCGCCAGGGCGACCGACCCGGACGGCAGGCGGTCGTCGTCGCCGAGCCAGCCCAGTACGTCCACGCTGTCGCCGAAGTGCCTCCATCCGGTCATCACGGCATCGACGATTCCGGACCCGTCCTGTGCGAGTACGGGCACGTCCGCGGGTACGCATCGCGTCACCTCTTCCACCGCGACGGGAGTCGACACCACGACGAGGCGCACTGCGGAGCAGGTCTGGGCCATGAGCGACCGCAGACATACCGTGAGGAGCTCGGGACGATCACCGAGCGTGGGCACCACGATACCGACCTGCATGGGAAAGCCTTTCTGGTTCACCGACGTTGAGGGGACACCACGGCAGCGGACTGCGACCACGCATGGCGATAGAGCACGGCGGCCGCCGTGGCGGTGCCGAGATACAGTCCTTCGAGCCTGGGCCAGGGCGAGAACAGGATGTCCCAGCCGAGTTGCGCACACAGGAACGTGAACAGCAGGGCGTACGGTTTGGCGCCCCGTTTGACGGCGAGGCCCAGCGCGAGGAAGACCATAGCCAGGGGGAACACGATCCCGGGGAGGACTCCGGCGCCCGTCTCAGCCCAGAGCTGGAAGAGGACCGAGTGCAGATACAGGCCGTTGCCGAAGTAGAAGTTCTCCCGCAGCTGGTTGAAGTCGCCGTCCTCGGCTCGTAGTTTCTCCATGAACGCGCTGCGGGTGCGGTAGTCCACGGCGGGCTTGAAGCCCTGGCCGATCAGCGGTGAGTCTTCCACGATCACGTAGGACGCCGCGATCTCCGGCCGCGCGCCCACCAGAACGCCGCCTTCCCCACCGCTCTGCCGCTCCCATCGCTTCTGCTGCTCCACCCCCAGGCTCCCGCTGGAAGCGAGGTGCCCGTAGGCGGCCCCGACAGCCGTGAACAGACAC
This sequence comes from Streptomyces sp. HUAS 15-9, assembly GCF_025642155.1. Taxonomy (NCBI): domain Bacteria; kingdom Bacillati; phylum Actinomycetota; class Actinomycetes; order Kitasatosporales; family Streptomycetaceae; genus Streptomyces; species Streptomyces qianjiangensis. The sequence continues at coordinate 44,798 of NZ_CP106799.1, forward strand.
ACCAGGGCTGCGGCGACCAGGAGGATCCTCTTCCGGTCGGGCGTGCGGACACGACGTCCGACCAGCATCGCCACCGCTCCCGCCAGGCTGACGACCAGGAACTCCGAGCGAAATCCCTGGAGGATGTTGACCAGGGCGAGCGAGAGGATGAGGACACAGGCGGTTGCGTGCTTTTCCCGGCTGACCAGACGGAAAGAGATGAGGACGACCGCCAGACCGACGACGGGACCGTAGCCGTACTTCCACGGGTCCGTGCTGGGATGGCGGTGGAGGAAGAGGGCGATGTTCGCCAGGAGCCCGATGGTGAACGTCACCACGTAGACGCGGACGACGGCGGGTTTGTGCTGCAGCACCCACATGGCACCGCAGAAGCTCAACAACACGGCGACGGGACGGGACAGGGCCAGCAGCGTCTGGTGAAGCGAGTCGCCGGCGGCGTATTCGGCCACGGCGGCGGCCAGCAGCCACAGGCACAGCAGGCCGATGTACCACCGCGCCGCCTTCACCCGCCACACGGCGGCGAGGCACACGGGCACGATCAGCAGGGTGAGCGCATGGCCGAGCGTCAGGCCGGTCTGCGAGAACGGGCTCCAGGCGCACCCCAGACCCAGTACCGCCGCCGGCAGGGCGCCGCCCGGGGTACGCGGCCGGTCGACCGCAGGTGCGAGCAAAGCCTTTGCCGGGGCCGCTGATGCCGCCGGTGGAGCCGGTGCCGTCTGAGTGTCAGCCATGGGACATGGACCGCCTGAAGTTGGGGAGGAAGAGGCACGTCAGAACCGCGACGGCCGATGCGATGACCGGCCCGGCGGCGCCGAGGTGCCGCGCCAGGAGAATCGACAGGGCAAGGTTCACCGCGGCCATGACGACGGATGTCTTGGCCTGGAACTTCAGCCCTTGGGCGTCGGTCAGCCACATGCCTGTCGGGTACGCCGCGGATTGGATCAGCAGCAGGACCGCGAACGCAGCCATGAGACCGGTTTCGACCTCGACCTGACCGCGGAACATCCATGAGGCGAACCCGGGGCCGAACAGGATCAGGCCGGTGCCCAGAAGGGCACCCCCCATGGCGAAATACACCGTCAGCCGGGCAATGTCCCGGGGGCCGGGGCCAACGCACGTGCCACGTTGCCGGGCGAAGACGGTCCACAGAGGCAGGCCGGTCGCGCTGGCCAGGGCGAGTGTGGGAGCGAACAGTCGCGCGCCGGCCGAGTACGCGGCGACCGCGGACGGATCGGCGACGTGGACGAGGACCACCCGGTCGGTGGCGAAGGCCACCGCCAGAGCGACGTTGATGACGGCCATGGGGCCTGCGAGGTGCCAGATGCGCCTGGCGGCATGCCGCGGGTTGAGACTGCCCAGAATCCAGCCCAGCACCGGCAGTGCGAGGATCCGCCCCGCCCACAGCAAAGAGACGACGCCGATGAGGCACTGTGTGGCGAGAGGCGCCGTGATGAACGCGACGGGGGGTGCGTGGACCGCTTGCGCCAGCAGGATGAGCCCCAGCGTGAGCAGGCTGCCCAGCATTTGAAAAAGCAGAGAGGCATGGGACCGATTCAGCGCAATGAGAATCGAGTTCCCCAGATTCAGTGGCAGGCTGCATCCAGACAGGATGAAGGCGACGGCGACGGCGAACTCGACCGACTGCTGCGCTGCGGAATTGAGCAGGGTTCCCCAAGCACCCATACAGGCCGGAACGACACCCACGAAGGAACTCACAATTCCCATGCAGGTCAGTACCCGCGCGCTGGTGATGACGGTGCTGCGCAACGCGGCGTCATTGGCGCCGCGCCTATTCCCCATCGCGTCCACGATGGCTGCGCCGGTACCGAGGTCATTGAGGGGCAACAGCATGGGAAGGGTGGTGACGAGCGCAACGAAGGCGAACCCGGACGGGCCCACAGCGTCCACAACAGCCCGTGTCCCGACCAGCGTCGTCATGGCCGCGACGGGAAGACTCACCGCCTTGACGCCCAATGCCCGCCCGGCAGACCGCAGATGGGGGCCCAGGCCAGCACCACGGGCGCCGGGGACGTCACTCGGGTCCGATGACGGCTGCGCAGGACGGGGTGGGGGTTTCGCGGGCGGGAACGGTTGGACGGCTACTTCCTTGACACCTCCGCGTGGGGTTCTCTCACCGGTCACGACACGAACGGCTTTACAGAACGGTGAGTGCCAAGATCCACGTGCGGACTTCCCTTCAAAGTGAAGTGCCTGAGCATGCTACGACAGTGCCTGTGACAATCGAGGTACATTCGCAGCTGGGCGCAGAAAATGAACCACGGGTACATGCTCGGTCAGCTTCGTAATGAGGAACCCACGAGTGCCCACCGCCACCGACTCTCGTCATATTCTTCGAAGCGGCTTCGAGTTGCTGCGACCCCCGGTCAGAAAAGCATCCCGCGCACCATGCAGTGCGGCATCTCGTCGAGCAATTCATCAGACAAGGCGCCGTTGCGCAACCGATCACAAAACCCCCGCTGTTCGGCAAGGCTCTGGCCAAGGCCCGCATTCCCCTTCCGCGCAGCCGTCGGGGGCCGATCGTCGTCCCCATGATGGGAGCCCTGTTCGACCAGCTCTACGAGGCCGCCCTCGCCGGAAGCGTCGTGCCCTACTGCTGGGACGTGTTTGAACCCGGATGGGAGCTGTGGGTAGCAGGGTTACGGCCGCTGCGTCCCCCGGCCGTCTTCGTCACCGCCCAACAGGCGGCACGTGTCCTCGAGGAGTCCCTGCCCGACTCCACGGTGATCCACCTCCCCGAGGCAACGCGCATCTCCCGGCACGACGCCGGATTGCGCCTTGCGGACAGAACGGTCGGTGTCCTGGAGCTCGGCCGACGCCACCGAACATGGCACGACGCCATCACACGGCCCGTCCAGATGCACTCACCGCTTCCCCACCTGTACGAGCCGGAACCGGGCCAACTGGTGTACCCGGACGAACACGCCTTGCGGCGCGGACTGTCGAACGCGGTGATCTCCGTCTGCTTCCCCTCTTCGCTGACCCACCCCCAGCGCTCCGGCCGGGTGGAGACGATGACACAGCGCTACCTGGAGAGCATGGCTTCAGGCTGTCTCCTGCTCGGGCATGCTCCCGCGGAGCTGGTGGACCTCATGGGGTTCAACCCGGTGATCGAGGTCGACTGGGACGACCCTGCCCGCCAGGTGCTGGACATCCTCGCCTCACCGGACAGGTTCCAGCCCGTCGCCGACAGGGCGCTCAGCCGGCTTCAGGAGGTCGGAGACCTGAGCACACGCGTGACGGCGGCACTGACGAACATGCGTGGCCTCGGGCTCATTTGACGACCGGATACCGGCGACGGCGCCAGGGGTTGCGCCTGCGGGCGAGGAGCCCGAAGGCGTTCCTAGGCTCGTTGGGTGACATTCCCCGGGTCCGGCACGACGGACCGCAGTTGCCCGCGGCGGTATCACTAAGCTCGGCGGCACCTCCCGCGCAGCACCCAATTCTTTTCCGCTCTGACAGGCAGCCACTTCGATGCCCAGCACGCTGAAGAGCATTCTCATCGCCGTACCGACGACAGGGGCCCGATCGGTACGGCCCCTGCTCCATGAGCTTGTCCAACAGGCCCGCGCTCTGGAGAGCGACGGCACACATACGGTGTCGGTGGTGCTCCTGGACAACTCGACGACCGGCTCGGCGTCCGCTCGTGCGGCTGCCGACGCCTGCGGCATCGAGTGCATGAGGGTGGCGAGGAAGGGGTTCGCCCAGGTCCGCAACGCGGCGTTGGACACCGCCCGCACCTACGCCGCGCTGGTGTTCATCGACGACGACGAGCAGCCGGTTCCCGGCTGGCTGCACGCCCTCGTCGCCACTGCCGAGGCCGACGACGCCGATGTCGTCATCGGTCCCGTCGCGGTGCGTCTGCCGCCCGGGGCGCCGCGTTGGCTGGACGAGGGACGGCTGATCCGCGAGGTGCGGACGCAGCAGGACGGCCCCCTGCAGGGATTCGGCCAGTCCGGCAACACACTTGTGCGCATGTCGGTGGTCCACCGTACGCAACTGCGCTTCGACTCCGCCTTCGACGAGACCGGCGGCGAGGACGCGGTGTTCTTCAACGAGCTCGTCCGGCAAGGGGCGCGGCTGTTCTTCACCCGTGCCGCCATGGTGTGGGAAACACCCGACCCGGAAAGGCTGACGCCCACCGGAGTGGTGCGCCGTGCCTATCGCGCGGGACGTACCTCCGTCGTCGTCGAGGCCGCGATCGAAGACCTCTCGGCGCCGCGTCGCGCCGTCCGCAGGGCGGGCAAGGGCGCGCGGGGCCTGTGCCGGGTCCTGTCGGGTACGGTCACGGCCCGCCCCGTGTCCTGCATGCGGGGCCTGCAGGACATCGCCTTCGTGGGCGGCTGGGCGCTGGCCCTGGTCACCTCGGCCGGGCGACGCGCGGTCACCGGTCGGCAGTGACGGTACGGCGCTCCAGCGACGCCGTGCCCGCATACCGGTCCAGGTACCAGTCGTAGGTGCGTGTGAGCCCTTCGGCGAGCCCGGTGCGGTGGCGCCACCCGGCCGCGTGCAGCCGGCTGACGTCCAGCAGTTTCCTCGGCATGCCTTCGGGCTTGGTGGCGTCGAAGCGCAGCGATCCCTCGTAGCCGACCACGTCGCGGACGAGTTCGGCCAACTCGCGGATCGAGACGTCCTCGCCCGTTCCCACGTTCAGGAACTGGCGCTGCGTATAGCTGCCCAGGAGCCAGACGACGGCGTCGGCCAGGTCGTCCACGTACAGGAACTCGCGTCGCGTCGCCCCCGTCCCCCAGATCACGACCTCGGGCCGGCCCGTCGCCTTGGCCTGGTGGACCCGGTGCAGGAGCGAGGGGATCACATGGGAGGTCTCGGGATCGAAGTTGTCGTTCTGGCCGTAGATGTTCGACGGCATGCAGGAGATGAAGTTCATGCCGTACTGGGCGTGGATGTACTCGCACAGCTTCATTCCGGCGATCTTCGCGTAGGCGTAGGCCTCGTTGGTGGGTTCCGGCTTTCCCTCCATGAGGTGCTCCTCCCGCATGGGCTGCGCGCACATACGGGGGTAGATGCAGGAACTGCCGAGGAAGAGGAACGTCTCCACGGCTGCTTCTTTGGCCGCCCAGATCAGGTTGTTCTGGATCTGGAGGTTCTCGTACAGGAACTCGGCCGGATGGTTGATGTTCGCCTGGATGCCGCCGACCCGGGCCGCACTGTCGATGACGTACCGGGGCCGCTCACTCACCATGAAGGCGCGTACGGCGCGTTGGTCGGTGAGGTCGAGCTCGCCGCGTGTGACGAGGAGCAGGTTCTCATGCCCGCCGGCTCTCAAGTGCCGTACGATCGCCGCGCCCACCATCCCGGTGTGGCCGGCGACATAGATCTTCGCGTGCCGGTCCATGTGCGGCCGCCCTTCTCCCGATGGTTTCCGTCCGTGCCGGTCAGCCGCGCAGCAGCTCGCGCAGGGTGGCCAGTTCATCGTCGGTCAGCTCGGGGTTGTTGCCGAAGTAGAAGCCGGCTGTGTGCACGAGACGCGCATGGGGCCGTCCGGCGTCGTCCTTGACGTACTTGCGGTAGAACGGCTGTTGCGTGACGTCCCCCGCGATGACCGGGCGGATCTCCACGTCGGCGGCTTCGAACGCGGCACGGTACTTCTCCGCCAGCTGCGGTGTGCGGCACACGACGGGCATCGCGAAGTTGGAGACACAGTCCATGTGGCTCACGTCCAGCTGATGGAAGTCGTCGTTGCCGGTCATCGCCGCGTGGAAGAGAGCGAAGTTGGACGCGCGGCGCTGAACGATCTCGTCCCAGTAGCGGATCTGCTGATTGCCGATGAAGCCGTTGATCTCGGTCGGCCGGACGTTGTAGGCGAGGTCGTAGAACGTGTACTTGGCGTAGAAGTCGTCCACACCCGCCTCGGCCCGCAGCGCGGCCCGTGCCGTGGCGGGCAGGCTGCGGTCCCAACCGTGCGCCCGCGCGACCAGCAGCTGGTGGTACAGCTCCTCGTCGTCGGTGCACACCATCCCGCCCTCGATGGTGGACAGGTGGTGGCCGACGAAGAACGAGAAGGTCGATGCCGCCCCGAAGTTGCCGAGCAGTGTGCCGTGCATGCGCGAGCCCAGCGCCTCGCAGTTGTCCTCGAGCAGGAGGACTCCGCGCTCCTCGCACCTCGACCTGAGCGCCACGAGGTCGTCGCAGAACCCCAGGACGTTCGTCAGCCACAACGCCTTGCACTGTGAGATGTGGGCTTCGAACGTCTCGGGCGACACGTTCAGGGTGTCCAGTTCGCAGTCCAACGCCACCGGTTCCAGGCCGAGTTGGATCAGGGGCATGACGTTCGTCGGCCAGGTCAGGGCGGAGAAGCCGACCCGGTCGCCGCGTCGCAGCGTGCCCTGATTCAGCAGTGCCTGGATGAGGAGCAGATTGGCCGCGCTTCCGTTCGCGACGAACACCGCGTGCGCCCGCTCCTGCTTCGCGGCGAAGGCCGTCTCGAATGCCGCGCACTGTTCGGTCATGCTGAACACGTCATGACTGAGGACGAAGTCGGCCAGGGCTCGCTTGGTGTCCGCCTCGCGGTGGAAGCTGGACTTGATCAGCTTGATCATGAGGACAACCTTCGGAAGAAAAAGGGGAGTTGCCGTTCATCGCCGCGCGAACCGGTCAGCGCGGGGCCAGCGTGTGCGCCGGTGCGGGCACAGCGGGCACCGCTGCCCCGTCCGAGCCGAGGAGTTGCCGGAGCTCCGCGTCGGTCATCAACCCGGCGAGTTCCGGGGTGAGCACGGTCGGCTGCCAGCCAAGGACCCGGGCCGCCTTCGACGCGTCCCCCACCAGGTCGTCGACCTCGGCCGGGCGCAGGTATCGCTCGTCGAAGCGCACATGGTCACGCCAGTCGAGGCCGACGTGGGCGAAGCAGTGCTCGACGAAGTCCTGCACGCTGTAACTGGTGCCGGTGGCGACGACATAGTCGTCCGGTTCGTCCTGCTGCAGCATCCGCCACATGGCATCGACGTACTCCGCGGCATACCCCCAGTCGCGGCGCGCCTCCAGATTGCCGAGGTAAAGGGTGTCCTGCAGGCCCGCCTTGATACGGGCCGCCGCCATGGCCACCTTGCGGGTGACGAACGTCGGCCCGCGGCGGGGTGATTCGTGGTTGAAGAGGATGCCGTTGACCGCGTAGAGCCCGTATGCCTCACGGTAGTTGCGCGTGATCCAGTACGCGTAGACCTTGGCCACTCCGTAGGGAGAACGCGGGTGGAACTCCGTCCGCTCGTGCTGCGGCGGAGGCGAGGCGCCGAACATCTCCGAACTCGACGCCTGGTAGAAACGGCAGGGCAGGCCGGTGGTGCGGATGCCCTCCAGAAGCCGTGTGGTGCCCAACGCCGTGGTGTCCGCGGTGAACAAGGGCTCGTCGAAGGACACGCGCACATGCGACTGCGCGGCCAAGTTGTACACCTCGTCGGGCTGTACGCGCTCCAGGAGGCCGGCCACCCTGCTGGCATCGGTCAGATCACCGTAGTGGAGGAACAACCGGGTGTCCGCGTCATGAGGATCCTGGTACAGGTGCTCGATACGGCCCGTGGTGAATGTGGAGGCACGCCGGACGATGCCGTGGACGGTGTATCCCTTTGCCACGAGCAACTCGGCAAGGTAGGAACCGTCTTGGCCGGTGATTCCGGTGATGAGCGCCGTTCTGGCTGTCACACGCGACTCCTATGCCGATGCCGACGGAAATGGGCTGTCCATAACACGCCGGTTCCTTGTTCCTTCGACCACAGCGTAGAAAGAATTCCGGGAATCACTCATGGTCGTGGCCGCTTGACCCCCCATACGGCGCACAACGGCCGTCGGTCAACGGCATTGGCCGGCTACGCGTCGTAGGAGGTCCGCGTATCTGGCCGCGACTGCCGAGGGCGAGTAGACGTCTCTGAGCTTTTCCGCATCCGCTTCGTCGGGACGCGCGATGTCGGGTTTGTCGAGTGCGGCTTCGACTGCCTCGGCCAACTCACCGACGGAGCAAGGGTCGTTGACGTAGACCGGGTGGTCGGCTCCGATCTCGGGAATCGCTCCGCAGCGGGTGGTGACGGTGGGAACCCGCAGGCCGAGGGCTTCGACGATGGGCAGACCGAAGCCTTCGAACAGGGAGGGGAACACGAAGACGCTCGCGGAGCGGTAGAGGGCGCCGAGGACGGCGTCGGGGACGAAGCCCGTGAAACGGATGCCGGGGCGTGCCTCTTTGGACTCGACGGCGGGAGCACGGAAATGGCCGCTGAGCTGATCGAGGCGCTGGCCGACGAGTACGAGATCCACTTCGCGTCGCTTTGCGATCAACTCGTATGCGGCGATCAGTGTTTTGAGGTTCTTGTGCCGGTATTGTGCGGCGACCGCGAGCAGGAATGGTCTCCTGGGCACGAGACGGGGCGGCAGTTCTTCCGGTGCCGCCGCGATGAGGCGGTCGAAGGAAACCGCGTTCGGAATGACTTCGACCTTGCCGTCGATGGTCGAGCCGTGCAACCGGTAGAGGTCCTTCGCGGTGAACTGTGAGATGGCGACGATCGCCTGTGCGCGACGCGCGGTCATGGCATGGGCCCGGCTCAGCCATGCTCGTTTCACCGCGGGGACGTTCTCGGGAAAGTACAGGTACTGAAGGTCATGAACGACCGTCACCGACGGCGCGCGCAGCCCGAAGGGTGTGACGTAGTTGAGGTGAAGCCATGCGGACGGCTGACGCATCAGGGAGAGCGCGACCGGCTCGTACACCATGCGGTTCACCGGGGCGATGTCGCGTAGTGTGCGTTCACGGACCGGGGCGAGCGGCTCTCGGGTGACAAGCGGCTCGCGGTCGTAGACGACCCAACGCTCATGTGCGGCGGCCTCGGAACGCAACCCCTGAAGAAGGTTGACGGTTGCCTGCTCGGAGCCACCCACCCGGCCGTGTCGGACAAAGCATGCGTTCACACCGAATTCGAGTCTCTTCATGGTTGTGCTCCCGAATTGCGCCAGGCCGGTCATAGGGGCAGGACCACGGCGCACTGTACGGAGGGCGGCTCACCGGCATATGGGCCTTCTCCCAGGCAGCGGACCAGACGGACCAAGATCTCCATACGGCCGGGTGAAACACGCTTCTGGCCTGCGCATGCCGCGAAGTCTCCGCTACGAGGGCAGGATTTCACCGTTCAGTCGGCTCAGCGCCTGCATGGCCTCGCGCTCGATGCGGGAGAGGTCGCACAGGACGGTACCCGCCCGTTCGAGGCACTGCTCATCTCCTGCTTCACCGGCCTTTGTGATCAGTGCCGCGGCTTCCGTCCAGAGGACGGCCGCCTCCGCGTACAGCTTGTGACCGGTGCGCAGGTGGCCGCTGTCGAGCAGTTGGCCGCATTCGGCGAGGAAGTCGCGGTAGAGGTTGCGGAACAGGGCGCCGCCGGTACCGGCCTTCTCCATCATGAGGGCGGCGTGCGGCAGGTCCCGTTGCGGGTTGTCGGTGCGCTGGAGCCAGGTGCGTACCCGCTCCCCCGCCTTCTCGATGCCGCGGTGGCCCAGGTTGGCGATCGGCGGGTTGAGGAAGGCGTCGGCGCAGGCGGTGACGGCGGGAATGATCCGGTCCCGTAGCAAGGGGAGTTCCGCCGGAGCGGTGAGGGTGAAGGACCGGTTCCTGGCGGTCATCGGACCGCGCGCGGCCCTGGCCTCGGCGAGGCCGGCCAGGCTGGTGGACACCGCTCCGCCCTGCTGCTCGGTGTCCACCAGGTGGGCGTCGCGGTCGTCGTAGCCGTACATGGCGACGACATGACCGCCGAAGTGCACCTTCGACGTGAAGTAGTCCAGGTAGTAGCTGTCGAGCTGCAGTCCGACGGGGTGGCCCGCGCCGATGGGAGCCGCCACGTTCTCCCATGCTCTGCGGGGCGAAATGGTCTCCTGGACCAGGAGCCCCAGGTCGAGCCCGCTTGCCAGGTTTCTGGTGAGGTCGAACGGCTTGACCCGTCCGCCCAGGAAGGGAAAGCCCAGGTTCCTGCTGTCCCAGTAGATGAAGGACAGACCCGAGCCGAGGCCGAAGAGCATGGGCTCGGACAGATCGAGTCCTTGGTGCCGCAGCAGCACCCCCAGAGCCGACGTCTCGCAGTGCTGCGTACCGCGGGCGTCGATGTCTGTCAGCGTGGGCATGCCTTGTCCTCCTGGACGGGGATGATCAGCCGGGTCATGAGTTCTTCCTCCGGTGCCTCTGCCGGTCCGACGAGATAGGCCTCGCGTACGGGCGCCTGCGGGCGCAGTCCGCGCTCGTGGACGGCGGCGAAGAGTGCGTTGTAGGCCACGCGCAGTTGGCCGTAGGGCCCGATGTGCACGGTCTCGGCGACGAGTCCGCCGGGCAGCGTCTCCAACTCCAGGCCCGGTGTTCCCTGTCCCGGCGGCATCTGCGTTCCGACGGCGATCCGGATCCGCTCGTCCAGGTCCAGCGGGTACAGCCCCCACAACGGCGGTTCCCACGCGATGCCCGCCTTGCCGAGCGCGGGCAGCAGCCGTCCCACGCATTCCTCGACCTTCGCCCCGATCTCCGCGGGGGTGCAGACCGCTCGCACCACTGCCAGCCGTCGCTCCGGCTCCCTGCTCAGCGTCACCTCGTAGCCGGGCAGACCGCCCTCGGCCAGCCGCTCCAGCATCTCCATTCGGGCCCGGTCCCTGCTGATCCGTTCGGCCAGCCGGTCCCGTTCGGCGCGCAGGATCCGTGCCCGGTGCTCGGGTTCGGCGGCCAGCGCCTGGGCGATCACCGCCAGGGGGAGGTCCATCTCGCGGAGCAGGGCGATGGTCAGGGCGTCGCGGGCCTGTTCAGGCGCGTAGTAGCGGTAGCCGGAGCCGGCGTCCACGCGGGCCGGAGCCAGCAGCCCCGTCTCGTCGTAGTGCCGTAGTTGCTTGACGCTGAGCCGGCACAGGCGGGCGAAGCGCCCGATGGTGAGAAGTTCGACTTGCACGCCATCATGCTGGACCGTCCCACGGTGGGAGAGTCCAGCACTGTGCCCATGGCTCGCAAGTCGCCTTGGTCACGACGGGTTTCTGGTCAGCGGGCGTGCGGTGTCATGCGGACCCACAGGTGCCATCCCAGTGCCTTCCCGCTGCCGAGGCCGTGCACGGGCAGTGGCGGGGCGTGCAGGAAGTGCTTCTCGGCGTGGCGGACGTCGAAGTCCGGGAAGTCCCGGCGGACCCGGCGCACGTCGTAGACCTGTGAGTACGGGTTGTGCGGCCCGTCGGTGTTGCTGTGGAGAAAGGTCCGCAGGCGCAGATACCGCGCGAGCCCGAGCCTGCGCGCGTTGTCCAGGTGGGCGCCGATGAGCCCCTTGGGACGGGGCAGGCCGACCAGCCGTGCCACGGGGTGCGCCGCAAGGAGGACCATGCGCCGCAACAGCCCGATGGAGACGAGGTAGTTGAGGGACCAGCGGGCGTACAGCATGACCACCAGTTCCCCGCCGGGCTTCAGGACGCGATGGATCTCCTGCTGGGCCCGGTGGATGTCGGGGACGTGGTGGAGCACCCCGTGGCTGAAGACCACGTCGAAGGACCGGTCGGGGAACGGCAGGTCCAGAACGCTGGCCCGGTGCAGTCCCTCGTACGGCAGTTCGCGCAGGGCGAGGCGGGTGCCGGTTCTTCCGACCGCCGTCTCGGTCAGATCGACTCCCGTCCACCGTGCGCCCCGGCGGATCAGCTGTTCGGCCTCGGAGCCCTGTCCGAGCCCGATCTCCAGAAGTCGCCGGCCGGAGACGCCCAGCCTGTCCAGACATCCCGGGATGTGGGGTTCGAGCCGGTACTTGGCGGCGTCGTAGCGCGAGAAGAACTCTTCGTAGTCCTGCCGCTCGTCACCGCCCGGTGCCCCGAAGATGTTGTCTCCGCACGGGTGGTCGGACCAGAACTCCTTGATGTCCGGCTCAATCACAGATTCTCCTGCCGTCCTTTTCGCATGCGCATACGGGTCACTGGGTGCCGTCGGCCGGCTGCCTGCCGCTCGTCGGCGTCGTCGAGGGGTGTGGCCGCCACTGGGTCGGCAGGTCCTCCGCGGCCAGGGCGGCCGTGGTCCCGGTGAAGTCCGCCGGGCTGTCGCACAGGCCGAACCAGTGGCCGAGGGCCTTGAGGGTGCGGTCCGCCGCGAGGCCGTCGCCGTACGGGTTCACGGCCTGGGCCATCTTCGTGTAGGCCGTGGGGTCCTGGAGCAGCCGGGTCACCTCGGTGACGATGCGCTCGGTGTCGGTGCCGACGAGGGCCACGGTGCCCGCGGCCACCCCTTCGGGGCGTTCGGTGGTCTCGCGCATCACGAGGACCGGCTTGCCGAGGCTCGGTCCCTCCTCCTGGACGCCGCCGCTGTCGGTGAGGATGAGGTGCGAGCGGTTCATCAGATGGGCGAAGCCCTGGTAGTCCAGCGGTTCGACGACCCTGACGTTGTCCAGTCCTTCGACCTTGGGCGCGATGGCGGCCCGTACGGCGGGGTTGCGGTGGATGGGGAAGACCACCAGCAGGTCGGGGTGGGCCGCGGCCAGCCGGGCAAGGGCGTCGCCGATGGACCGCATGCCCCTGCCCCAGGACTCACGGCGGTGTGCCGTGACCAGGAGGACGCGTCGGGGGTCCGTCTCCAGGTGGCGCAGGATGGGGTCACAGAGCCGGCCGGCCGTGCGGTCCAGGGTGGTGAGCAGGGCGTCGATGACCGTGTTGCCGGTGACCACGACCGACCGTTGGTCGACGCCCTCGCGCAGCAGGTTGTGCCGTGCGCCGCCCGTCGGCGCCAGGTGCAGGTCGGCCAGCCGGGTGGTGAGGCGGCGGTTCATCTCCTCGGGATAGGGCGAGTACGTGCTGCGCGTCCGCAGACCCGCCTCCAGGTGGACGACGGGGATCTTCTGGTAGAAGGCGGCCAGCGCCCCGGCGAGCGTGGTGGTGGTGTCCCCCTGGACCAGCACCGCGTCCGGCTGCTCCTTGTCGAGCACGGGCTGAAGCCGTTTTAGCGTGCGGGTGGTGATGTCGGTCAGGGTCTGTCCGGCGCTGAGGACGTCCAGGTCGTGGTCGGGTTCGATGCCGAAGAGCCGGTTCACCTGGTCGAGCATGGACCGGTGCTGCCCGGTGACGGCGACCAGCGGCTCGAAGTGGGCCGATGCGCGCAGTGCTGCGACGACGGGAGCCATCTTGATCGCCTCGGGGCGGGTGCCGTAGACGGCCATGATCCGCTTCATGTCTCGCCTCCGGCTCGGGGGTCGCCGCACTGGTGCATGCGCATCTGGCTATCGCGCGGTGCGGCGGGCGCCGTGCAGGCAGGCACGTCCGGTCGGCCGGCCGGATGCAGGAAATCGCCCTTTCAGGTCGTCCTGACTTTTCCCCGCGTGGTCTTTGCCCTGGGTGTTCCTTGCCCTGTGTGGTCTTTTCTCTGCGTAATGGCTGCCCGGCGCGAAATGCACGTGGCCCATTCGAGTTGCGATGTCGGCGGGTTGCGCATATTGCGGTCGTCCGGGCTCGAACGGCACTTAGCGTGACGGACACGTCCACTGTCAGGCGGAGGTTATGGGGCCAGACAATGTTCTTGCACCGATGGACCGGCCGGGCCGTGTGAGCGAGACAGCTCCGGTTCCCCTGTGCGGGCTTCCGGTGCACGCGCTCACCCTGGCGGAAAGTGTCGCCGCGGCCGAGAAGTTGATCGCCGACGGGCGACCTCACCAACATGTCTCGGTGAATGCGGCGAAGGTCGTCAGGGCGCGGCGGGATCCCGAATTGGCGCGCATCATCCGTTCCTGCTCGCTCGTCAACGCCGACGGTCAGGCCGTCGTGTGGGCGGGCCGGGTGCTCGGGCAGCCGCTTCCCGAACGGGTCACCGGCATCGATCTCATGCTGGCGCTGTGGGACCGCGCGGCACGTGAACGCTACCGGGTCTTCCTGCTCGGCGCCGAGCCCGCGGTGGTGCGCCAGGTCGCGGCCATCGCCACGCGCCGCGGAGTGGACGTGGTCGGATACCGCGACGGCTACTGGTCGCGCGAGCAGGAGCCGGAGGTGGTCGCCACCGTCCGCGAAGCCCGCCCCGACCTCCTCTTCCTCGCGGTGCCTACGCCGCGCAAGGAGTACTTCCTCGCCGGGCATCTGAACGACCTGAACTGCGGTCTGGCGGTGGGCGTCGGCGGGTCCTTCGACGTGGTGGCCGGGCTCAGGGCGCGTGCGCCCCGCTGGATGCGCGGCGCCGGCCTGGAGTGGGCCTTCCGGCTGCTGCAGGAGCCCCGGCGGCTGTTCGCCCGCTATCTCGTGGGCAACACCGCGTTCGTCCTGCTGGTCCTGCGCGAGGCCCTGGCGCGACGCCGGCCACGCGGATAGTGCCGCCCGAGACGAAGTGTCGTACCCCTGAAAGGAACGCGCGTGTTCAGCACTGTCTCCGTCGTCGGGCTCGGATACATCGGGCTGCCCACCGCTGCCGCACTGGCCACCAAGGGAGTGGACGTCGTCGGTGTGGACGTCAACCGGGCCACGGTCGACCTGATCAACGCCGGGCAGGCGCCCTTCGTGGAACCGGACCTGGCCGTCGCGGTGAGCGGTGCGGTGGCGATGGGACGACTGCGCGCGGCCACCGGGACCGAACCCGCCGACGCGTTCATCATCGCCGTACCCACTCCCGTGGGCGAGGACCGCGAACCGGATCTGTCCCATGTGCGGGACGCGGCGGCCTCGGTGGCCGATGTGCTCAGGCCCGGCGCGCTGGTGGTGCTGGAGTCGACGTCGCCGCCGGGTACGACGCTGCGGCTCTCGCAGTGGCTGGCCGAGCGGCGGCCGGACCTGACCTTCCCGCACACGGCGGGCGCGGCCGCGGACGTGCATGTCGCGCACTGCCCCGAGCGTGTCCTGCCGGGCCGGATCATGATCGAGATCGTCACCAACGACCGGCTGATCGGCGGGGTGAGCGAATGCTGCGGCGCGCGGGCGAAGAAGCTGTACGAGCTGTTCACCAAGGGGCAGTGCCATGTCACGGACGCCACCACCGCCGAGATGGCCAAGCTGAGCGAGAACGCGTTCCGTGACGTCAACATCGCCTTCGCCAACGAGCTTTCGATGATCTGCGACAAGACGGGCATCGACACCGGCGAGGTGATCGCGCTCGCCAACCGGCACCCGAGGGTGAACATCCTGCAGCCGGGGCCGGGGGTCGGGGGGCACTGCATCGCCGTCGATCCGTGGTTCATCGTCAGCGCGGCCGGTGAGCAGGCGCGGCTGATCAGGACCGCCCGGCAGGTCAACGACGCCAAGCCCGCACATGTGATCGCGGAGGTGTCGAGGACCGCCGCGCGTTTCAAGGACCCGGTGATCGCGTGCCTGGGACTGTCGTTCAAGGCCAACGTGGACGATCTGCGGGAGAGTCCCGCGCTGCGCATCACGGCGGAACTCGCCCGGCAGCAAGTGGGCCGTCTGCTGGTGGTCGAGCCGCACATCACCGAACTGCCGTCCGTGCTCGCGGACACCGGGCAGGCGAAGCTCGTGGACCTCGAGGCGGCCCTGTACGAGTCGGACCTGATCGTCCTGCTCGTCGACCACGACGCCTTCCGCGGGGTCAAGCGGACGATGCTGCGCGGGAAGGTCGTCTTCGACACGCGCGGTCTCTGGCGCTGACGTCGACCGGGGAACTCCCATTTCACCTGCTACCGCTCCCTGAAGTCTTCCGAAAGGCAATTGACGTGAAGGCAGTACTGCTGTCGGCCCGGGACGGTTCGATCAGTGTGGGAGAGATGCCGCCCCCGGTGGTGCAGTGGGGCACGGTGCTGATCCGCAACACCTACTCGCTGATCAGCGCGGGCACCGAGCGGGCAACCGTGGAGACCGGAGCCAGCAGCCTGTTGGGCAAGGCGCGGCAGCGCCCCGACCAGGTACGGCAGGTCCTCAACACGGCCCGGCAGCTGGGTGTCGTGGAGACCTACCGGATGGTCCAGGACCGGCTCGACCGGCCCATGACGCTCGGGTACTCCTGCGCCGGTGTGGTGATCGCGGTCGGGGAGGGCGTCGACGACCTCGCGCCCGGCATGCGGGTGGCCGCGGGCGGAGCCGGTCACGCCTCCCACGCGGAGCTCGTGACCGTGCCCCGCAACCTCGTCGTACCCGTACCGGACGGGGTCGAGGACCGGTGGGCCGCCTTCGCCACCGTGGGCGCCATCGCGCTCCAGGGCATCCACCAGACCGAGGCGCCCGCGGGCTCCCGTGTCGCGGTGATCGGCCTCGGCCTGGTGGGGCAGCTCACCCTGCGGATCCTGCGGGCCTACGGGTACGACGCGGTCGGCGTCGACCAGGACCCGGCGGCCGTCGACGCGGCGCGTGCGGCCGGGTTCGTCGCCCACCCCCGCCAGACGGAGGACCTCCCCGGGACCGTCGCACGGCACTGGGGCGGCGCGCGGGCGGACGCGGTGCTGGTGACCGCGGCGACCTCGAGCACGGATCCGGTCGAACTGGCCGGGAGCCTGGCGCGGGACCGGGCGACGGTGGTCGTCGTGGGGGACGTCAAGGTGGCCCCGCCCCGGTCTTCGTACTACCACAAGGAACTGACGATCCGTTACTCGCGCTCGTACGGGCCGGGCCGCTACGACCCGCGCTACGAGGAGGCCGGCCAGCAGTACCCGGAGGGCTATGTGCCCTGGACCGAACGCCGCAATCTGGCCGAGGTCCTCAGGCTGGTGCCGAACCTGGACCTGGAGAGCCTCGACCCCCGGGTGTTCGCCGTCGAGGACGCCGCCGAGGCGTACCGCGTGCTGAACACCGAGCGGCCGCGCCGCCGCCCCGCCCTGCTGCTGCGCTATCCCGGCACCGCGAAGGTGAGCGAGCCACCGCGGCCCCGGGGCGAGGCCGTCACCTGGTCACCGCCCGCCGGGAGAGCGCGGATCGCCGCGATCGGGGCCGGGAACTTCGCCACCAAGATGCTGTTCCCGCATCTGCACCGTGACCCGGGCGTCGCCTTCTCCTGGGTGGCGAGCGCGCGCGGCCTGTCGGCCGTCCAGCAGAGCAGGCGGTGGGGATTCGGCGAGGTCGCCGAGAGCGCCGAGCACGGGCTCGCGTCGGGCGACGCCGACTGCGTCATGGTGCTGTCCCGCCACGACAGCCACGGCCGCTACGCCGCCGAGGTACTGGGCCGCGGGATCGCGCTGTACTGCGAGAAGCCCGTGGGACTCACCGAGCAGGAGCTGGAGGAGGTGGCGGCCGCCTGGTCCCGGTCCGGCGCCCCGGCGCTGGCCGGTTTCAACCGCCGGTTCGCTCCGGCCGTACGGGAGTTGCGGGCGGTCCTGCCCGCGGGGACGCCGCTCCAGGTCGTCCATCGGGTCTTCGCCGGCCGGCTGCCCGACGACCACTGGTACTTCGACCACCGTCAGGGCGGCCGGCTGCTCGGGGAGGTCTGCCACTTCATCGACACCGCGAACTTCCTCGTACCGGGCAGGCCGGTGAGCGTGACCGCGACGGGCGTGGACGGCAGGGACCCGGCGTCGGCCCAGAGCGTCACCCTGCAGATCACCTACTCCGACTCCTCCACCGCCTCGATCGTGTACGGCGGGCTCACCCCGCCCGGGGCACCCAAGGAGCTCATCGAGGTGGCCTGCGACGGTGTCGCCGCCAGGATCGAGGACTTCGGGTCCCTGACATTGTGGAAGCGGGGCAAAAAGTCGGAGTCGGTCTACCGGGGGGCGCCGAAGGGGCACGCCGAGGAGATGCGGGCCCTGACCCGGCTGCTGCGGGGCGAGATGGTCGCCGAGGCGGACTTCCGGCTGGCGCTGTGGAGTTCACTCGTGGCCTGCCGCGCGGCCGCCGCCCTCGCCGACGGCGGCCAGGCCGAGACAGCGCCGTCCACCCCCGCGCTCGCCGAGGTCCTCGGCTGCGCACGGTCCGGCCCCGGGGCGGGCGGCCCGGTGGGCGCGGTGCCGGAGCAGACCTTCGCCACGCCCGAAGGGGCCGGTACGACGGGAGGTTCCGGCGCATGAGTGCTGCGGGTACGGCACCGAACGCGGCTGCGGCGGCGGCCTGATGTGCGGCTTCGTGGTGGTCCTGAACCGCGCCGCGGCCAGGGGCGGTGATCCGTGTACGACGATCGAGCACCGGGGCCCCGACTCGTGCGGGCACCAGGACCTCGGGGGTGCCGGCTGGCATGCGTCCCTGCACTTCCGCCGGCTCGCGATCATCGACGTCGACTCCCGCAGCGACCAGCCCTTCGGCGATGCCGAGCGCGGGTACCTCGTCTACAACGGGGAGATCTACAACGCCCCCGAACTGCGGGAGACGCTGCGCTCCCGGGGTGTCCGGTTCACCACCGAGGGCGACACCGAGGTCCTGCACGAGCTGCTGCTCCAGCCGGACGCGGCACAACTGCTCGGGCAGGTGGACGGGATGTTCGCCTTCGTCCAGGTCCTGCCCGACGGGCAGGTGCGGTACGGCCGCGACCGGCTGGGCATCAAGCCCCTCTACGTCGCCACGAACACGGCGGGCCGCGTCACCGCCCTGGCCAGTGAGATCGCTCCGCTGCGCGCGCTGGGTCTCGCCGAGCACGTCGATCCCGTGGCCGTCGCGCAGGGGGCGATGTTCCTGTGGACGCCTCCCCCGCGCACGGGCTGGCACCGGGTTCACGCGGCGCAGGCCGGCACCGCGCACGACGTCCTGCCGCCCGAGTACGCCCGCCCCCGGCTCCTCTGGCAGGCCGAGGCCCCCGCGCCGGTCCAGGACATCGGGGAGGCGGTGCGTGAGTCGGTACGGCGCCAGGTCCGGGCGGACGTACCGGTCGGGCTGCTGCTGAGCGGGGGCGTCGACAGCACCTGGCTGGGCGTGGAACTGGGCCGGGCGGGGTTCTCCGGCCCCGTCTTCTCGGCACGTGACGCCTCGCCACGGCAGGACCCGGCGGAACCCTTCGAGGGGGACGCACCCTATGCCGAGCGGGCGGCCCGCCACCTCGGCATGCCCCTGCGCTGGGTGGACCTCGATGTGGATGTGCTGCGGCAAGTGCCCGAGATGGTACGGGTGATGGAGCTGCCCTTCGCCGACCCGGCGGCCATCGCGCTCATGCGCCTGTCACGGGCCGCGCGCGCCGAGGCGACCGTACTGCTGTCCGGGCTCGGTGTGGAGGAGCTGTTCCTGGGCTACGAGCGTTACCAGGCCGTACGGATGCTGCAGCGGATTCCCGCGCCCGGCCGAAGACTTCTCGGGCGTGCGGCGCGGGGCCCGGTCCCCGGGAGGCTGCGCGAACGGACGGACAAGCTGGGCCGGATGTGCCGGCAAAGTCCCAGCGACTGGGCATGGGGCGGCCAGTCCTACTTCACGGCCCGGGAATGGGCGCAGCTGTCTTTGAAGGTCGAACTGGACGAGGTCACCGCCGCCCACCGCGCCATCACCGACCCCCTGCTGGCGGCGGGAGCGAGCCCGTTGCACGCCGTCGCGGAGTGCGACCGGCGGCTGTTTTTGCCGGGCCTCAACCTCCTGTACGGGGACCGCGCGTCCATGCGGGCCAGTGTGGAACTGCGCGTGCCGTTCCTCGGCGAACCCGTCGTCGCCGCGGCGCTCGCCACCCGCGCGGAGGACCAGCTCCGCACGGGCGACGGCAAGGCGCGGTTCCGGGCCGCCGCGTCGGCCGCGGGGGTTCCCGACTTCGTCACGCGCCGTTCGAAGACGGGGTTCGGGGCGCCGGTCCGCTCCCTGCTGCGGCGGCACGGGCAGTACCTGTGGTCATGGGTACGGCAGTCGGGCGTCTTCGACGAGCTCTTCGACCGGCGGACCGCCGACCGCTTCGTGACCGAGCATGTGTCCGGAGAGCGTGAGCGCGGGCTGGCCGTGTTCGGTCTCTTCTGTACGGCGGTGTGGTGGGAGCAGAACGTCGAGGGGGCCGGGGACGGGCGCGTCGCCGAGGCCCTGCGGAACTACCGGGCGACCGCGCCCTGACCCCGCCGAGGCGCGCTCATCAGGCGCTCCGCGCCGCCTGGAGTGCGGTCAACGCGTCCAGGAGCGGCGCCAGACTCCACCTCGGCGACCTGCGGACCGGCGGTGCCGTGAGCGCGGCCTGCCCGACCAGCCCGGCCTGCTCCGGTACGAAGCGGCTGACGGCCGCGAGGACCCGCTCCGCGAACCCGGGGCGCACATAGCCGTGTTCTTCCGCCCAGGTCGCCATGCGCACGGCCGTCGCGTCGTTGTTGGGGTCACCGCACAGGCGCCCGCGCCGTCCCGGCTTCTCGTCCGTGTCCGCGTAGTAGCGAGGCACCGAGCCGTCAAACAAGTGGTCGAGGTAGTACCGGACTCCCGAGTCGATCGCCTTGTCGTGTTCGAGCCCGAGTCCGCGCGCGGCCGCATCCAGCCGCAGCAGTACATAGCCGGTGTGGAAGCCGTCCACCCAGCCGAGACCCGCGGATGTGCCGTACGGCCATGCTCCGTCCGGACGCTGCCCCGCCACCGTGGCGGACACCGCCGTACGTGCCGCGTCGAGCAGGCGTGCGGCGAGCCGGCCGGGCATTGCGTCCAGGTGGGCGAGTCGCGTGGCCAGTGCCGCGCCCATGAGGTTCGCGTTGTGGATGAGCGTGCCGGACGCCGGCGTGTAGGCGAAGTGCGTGCCGGTGTACAGACCGTCCAGCAGCCCGGAGGCGAGTCTTTCGGCACCGCTGCCGTCCAGGGTTCCGCTGTCGAGGCATCCGTCGGCGCAGAAGGTGGTGGCCACGATGTTCGGCATGGAGGACGGGTAGTACCCCCAGCGGGTCTGCACGTCGAACTCGTAGCTCCACAGCCCCGCATGGCGCCCCCGCAGTTGCCGGGCGGCGGTCCACCGGCCGAGCTCGCGCGCCCTGCCGTGCCACACGGGGGAGTCGGCGAGGCGGCTGCACGCGGTCGCGCCGACACCGCAGGCGGTCGCCGTGCGCAGCGGGCGGATCGCCAGAAGGGGGCGGAGATCGGCCGGGCTTCTCTTCACCGCCTGGAGGAGAGCCTGACGCAGGAAGGGGTGAACCGCCAGACCTGCCAGGGGACTTGTCAGGCCGTCATAGGGATCCGGGCCGGCCCAGGCGCAGTCGTCGAGCAATCGGAATACGCGATCGGCACGCCTTTCGAGTTCTTCGGGCGTCATCAGATCGGCGGTGAATTCAGCATCCGTCAGACTGCTGCTTTTCCAAGCGGCCACTGGCTCTCCGGAGGTCCATCCGGCCGGGTCGGTTTTCCCCGCCGAAGTCCGTCAGGCCAGGCTAAGGTCACAACCAGCGTGAAGACGCTTGACGACGCGCGTTCCCTTGCCAATTCTGGAGCCCGGATTATTTATACGAAAGCCCGGACGATTCATACGAATGAAGAATCCGTCCGTTGAGAATCCCGCCCGTGATTGAAATTCCGCGATGGTGGGCCGGGAGCCGGGAGCCGGGAGCCGGGAGCCGGGAGCCGGGAGCCGGGAGCCGGGAGCCGGGAGCCGGGAGCCGGGGCGAGCCTGCGGTGGCAGGTGACCGGGTGTCAAGTGGCCACGGCCAGGCCGACGAGGTGCTGTTCCTTCGTCGTCAGAGCTTGCGGGTGATGAGGCGCCTGCCGTCCTGAGTCGTGACGATGAGGTTCCACGCGGTGGCCTCGTCACCGTCGTCGCCGTCCCACCAGGTCGCGAACGCGTCGACCAGCCGCCTCAGCTCGGCTTTCGTGTTCTGGTCGGTGTAGGCGGTGGAGAGTTCGACGTCGTAGTCCCTGTCACCGAGGTGGACGAGGACCACTTGGCCGGCGTCCCGGGCGGGCTGCCCGAATCCGTTCGTAGCGGCCCAGGACCGGAACCGGGCCAGGAGGTCCGGGGCGGATTCACGACGTGTCACCGGCCCGGCAGGCGGATGACGGTCCGTTCCCAGTCCCACGCCCTGCTTGCAGCCCAGCACCCAGGCCCCGCGGTCCTTCTCCACGACGCTCCGCGGCTCGACCGTGAGCGAACGGCGGACACAGCCTCCCCACACCACCTCGCGGATCGCGGAGCCCTTGCCGCCGTCGTTCAAGATCCGTCTGCCCTCACGCCATCCGGCGTCGTAGGCCGCTTCGTAGCCGTGCTCGGCGGTGGTACGGGACGCGGGTGACTCCGGTCGGGCACCGCTGTCACTGCCCCCGCTGCCGCAGGACACGGTGATCAGGCCGAGTACGGCAGCCACGACAGCGAGCCTGACCGGCCGTGCTTGTGCGGGTGCGTGCATGCCCCGTTCCTCTCTCGACGCCCTCGACGGTCCGGTCTCGACGGCCTGGACGGCCGGCTTCCAGCCGTTCAGGGCGTCCAGGCCCTGAAGCCGTACGGCGGGTACTGCCGTGTCAGCCGGTCCGCCTGGGTCAGCAGTTCGCGCCGCTTGCGCACCCGCGACCACGTGATCCATACGATGCCCGTGTCCAGCAGCACGGCGAAGGACAGCGGCAGGGCCTCAACGCCCTTACCGGTGCTGATCAGCTGCGCCACCATGCCGATCGCCCCGAGGAAGATGACCACCGCGGCCGGAACGAGTTTGAGCAGGTTCATCTCGTTCCTGACCAGCTGAGCGTGGTTGCGGGCGGCGCGGGCGCTGGCCCCGTGGAAGGCGGGGTGCTGCGCGGCCACCTCGAAGGGCGTGCCCGGTGCCAGGGCCTCCTGGCGCAGCGCCGCCTCCGGATCCGGCACGAACACCCGGCGCCGCACGGCCTTGCTGCCCCGCGTCTCCAGATGGCGGTATCCATAGGCGGTGGCCAGCTGGATCGCCTGGTCCGGCAGCAACTGCGTCGTCTTGATGACCACCTTCGGCCGGCCGTCGAAGAGGTGCGCGTAGGCACCGGGCCTCAGTCGCCGGGCCTCCGCCATCCGCTCCGCGAACGTCCCCCGTACCTCGCTGACCACGACACCGCTCCCCACCCGTTGACACCAACGTATTTCTGATCATGTGTGCGTCGACGGTACCGGGGTCCCGCCGGCGCGGTCGGCGCGGGTCCCGCCGACCGTTCCAGGGGGATCAGGCCGGTTTCTCCGTGGACGAGGTCGGCTTGTCCGTCGCGGCGGGGTTTCCCTCGAAGACGACCAGGTGCCAGTCGCCCTTCTCCCGCATCACGGTGAACGTGTCCCGCATGGTCTTCCCGCCCTTGTCCGTGGCCTCGAGGCGGGCGGAGCCGACGTCCGGGCTGATGTCGTACTCGATCCGGACGTTCTTGACGGTCCACCCGCGGCCGCCCCTGTCCGCGAGGATCCGCGCCGCCTCGTGCCGCGACCACTGCTCGTCCGGTACGCCACCGACCGCGAGCAGGGCGTCGGCACTGCGCCTGTTGAGCGCGTCGACATACGCTTCGACGGCCTGGCGCGCGCCGTTGGACGAGGACCGGCTGGACGACGGGGGACGGGCCGTGTCTCTGTTGTCGGACGAGCACGCGGGCAGGACCGACAGGGCGGGCAGGACCGACAGGGCGGCAAGCAGTCGTCGGCGTTCCATGGCGCTAGGAGTGGAAGGAGCCGAACTTCACGTCCTTGGTGCAGACGTTGAAGACTCCGGCCGAGCCGTTCGCCTTGGTCACCTTGACGGTGCGGGCGATGTCCTTCGGGAGGGCGATCTCCACCTTGGACGCCTGTACGGCGCAGACCTCGCGGGCGGACTGGCTGCCCTCGAAGTTGAGGTCCGTGTAGAGGACTTCGGCGGAGGCGGAGGCGCCGGCGGGGATGTCGACGGCATCGGTGCCGGCGGCCGAGTTGTCGGTCTCGACGGGGGCGGCCTTGCCCTGGTCGTCCTTGGCGGTCAGGGTGCTCCCGCCCACCAGGGTGCAGGTGCTGCCCGAGGTGTTGGTGACCTTGACGGTGGCGGCGGCCGGCTCCGACTCGCTGGCGTGCGAGGCCGAGGCGATGAACTGGACGGTGGTCGTCTTGGTGGTGCACGCGCCGACGGCACCGCCGCCGGAGCCGGTCCCCTTGCCGGCCGCGGTCGCCGACGCCTTGCCGCCGCCCGTCTTGCCGCCGCCCGTCTTGCCGCCGCCCGTCTTGCCGGTGGACGTGCCCCCGGTGGCGGAGTCCGTCGACGTCGACGACGCCGTGGCGCTCGGGCTGGAGCTGTCCTTGGCCTTGGCGTCGTCATCACCCGAGTTGCAGGCCGTGAGGCTGAGGCCGGCGACGAATACGGCGGCTGTGGCGAGCGTGGCGGTACGCAGACGCATGAGTGGTTGTCCCCCTGGGTCAGTCCGGCACGGTGCCGGTGGTCTTCGACATGAGTAGTCCACGTCGGGCGCCCCACCTGCGGTTCCGCCGGCGATCTGTCAGCCGCCTGTGAAACAACTCACCGGTAACTTGGAACAACCGGGGCGTGCCGGGCGGCATCTGACAAGCAATCGCCTCAGGGCGTTCTTCGTACGGGTCCAGCTCAGCACTGGCCGAACCAGATCAACCCTTCAACAACCCTTGAGTGAGCCACGAGCACGCGACTGTACAAAAAGCGATGCGACTCCCGGCCAAGGAGTAGCACCCGACGACAGGCCAGCCTCGCACCCCCCACGCAGGACCAGATCGCTGCAGGACCTCACCCGAGAACGGAAGTCCCATGGCCACTGACCAAGTACTGACCGGCTCCGCGTCGGCCGAAGAGAGCGGTGTGGGTGCCCAGGCCGCTGAAGCCGCCGAGCCGAACCGTGCCCAGATCTCCCGGCTGCCGTCCCTGACCGGTCTGCGGTTCCTCGCCGCACTGGCCGTGTTCGCCCACCACGCCTTCCTGCCGATCCCGCCGCTGCGGCTGCTGGCCGACGACCGCACCGAGTTCCGGCTGTTCCGCTGGTTCGACCAGGCCGGCGGGCTCGGTGTGTCGTTCTTCTTCGTCCTCAGCGGGTTCGTACTGACCTGGTCGGCGCGGGACAACGACACCACGACGGGGTTCTGGCGGCGCAGGTTCGTCAAGATCTACCCGAACTACGTGGTCGCCTGGGTGCTCGCCATGGTGCTGTTCGCCAGTGACTACACCTCCACCCGGATCGCCGTCGCCAACCTGTTCATGGTCCAGGTCTGGGTGCCCAAGTACTTCACCAACTTCAGTGTGGACTCGCCGAGTTGGTCGCTGGGCGTGGAGGCGATCTTCTATCTGAGCTTCCCGCTGCTGCTGGCCGTCTTCCGGCGCATCGACGCCCGGCACCTGAAGTACTGGATCATCGGGGCGATCGCCGCGGTGTGGGCCACCCCGGCGGTGGCGTACGCGGCGTTCCCGAAGACCCCGCTGGTGCCCAGCGGCCAGGACCTGTCCGTCTCGGCGTACTGGTTCAGCTATGTGCTGCCCCCGGTCCGCATGGTCGACTTCGCCCTCGGCATCCTGGTCGCGCTCGCGGTCAAGCACGGGCGCTGGCGCAACATCGGCATGATCCCGTCGTTCGTGCTGCTGGCCGGCGGGTACTGGCTCACCTACCACGTGCCCTACCTCTACGGGCAGCGCGCCGCGATGATCATCCCGATCGCGCTGCTGATCGCGGCCGCGGCGACCGCGGACATCGAGGGCCGCTTCAGCCTGTTCCGCAACCGCACGATGGTCTGGCTGGGCGAGATCTCCTTCGCCTTCTACCTGTTGCACTACATAGCGCTGTCCTGGCTGCGCAAGCAGCTCGGTACGGAGATGTACTCCACCACGCAGGGCATCGCGATACTGGTCGGCACGGCCGTCGGCACGGTGGTGGCGTCCTGGCTGCTCTACCGGCTGGTCGAGGCTCCGCTGGTGCGCCGGTTCAGCCGGCCGCGGCAAGCGGCGCGTGCGGAGGTCGTCGCCTGATCACCCGTCAGGCAGTACGGCCGGCGGCGCGCCACTCAAGGAGAGTGGCGCGCCGCCGCCGATGAAGAAGCCGGTGAGGAAGCCGATGAAGCAGAACCGTCAGCCGCGGCCTCCCTCGTGGCGACGGTCGTCGATACGGCGGTCCTCGAAGCGACGGTCCTCGAAGCGGCGGTGGTCGCGGCGGTCGTCGTCGTAACGCCGGTGGTCGACGATGTGGCGGCGGTGGTCGCCCCAGGCAGCGGAACTGATGAAGCGGCCTCGGTCGTTGCGCAGGGTCGCGGTGTCGGTGTCGTCGTCCCACACCTCGTAGCGCCGGCCCTGGTACAGGTCGCTCTGGGTGTCCCGCCCGAACCCGGTGTGGACGCGCACGGTCGCCTGACCGTTCAGCCGGAAGCCACGGAAGGTGTAGGTGCGGCCGGCCTCGTCCGACAGCGTCCACCCGGTGAGGTCGACGCCGTACCGGCTGTTGTTGCTGATCTCCACCCATTCCCGGTTCAGGGAGCGGTTCGAGCGGTCACGGCCCGCGGAGTCGTACTGCACACGGCTGATGACCACGCGGTCGGCCGAGCCCCTCGGCGAGTGGTCGGCTGCCGCCGCCGGCAGCGCCACCGCGCCTACTGCGGCGGCCGCCACGGCAGCGGCAGCCGTCAGACGGCGGGTGGTCACGAGAACAGAAGCGGACACAGGGTCCCCCTTTGCAGGGTGAGAGCACTCCCCCGGGCGTCCGGCGTCGAAGACGCAGGCCACAGGTGGGGGTGCGTGGTGCGGGTGGCGGCCGGGTGGCCGCACATCCACACCCTCCGGTCCGCGCGGCACGGTCGGCGGGGTGACCCGAGGGCTGTTACAGATCGCGCACAGTTCCGTGACGCTTGTCTGTAATAGTCATTTATGTTGCAGATAGTCCGGTTTAAGGCTTCAGTGGGCTGTTGTCCCATGTCAGCGCCGGACTCGGCCGATGCCGCACCGGCACCGGCCGCCCGCCACCGTCCAGACCTTCACCCGAAAGTGAGTAACAGTCACCGGCAGCCGCGGGGTCAGGTCACCACGGGCCAGGAGCGGAGCAGGGTGGCGATCCTGCGGGTGGTGCAGGTGGGGTCGCGGAGGAGGTCGCGCAGGGCCATCGCGTCCTCTCGGGCGGGCTTGACCGGGATGCCGGACGCCTCCAGGTACATCACTCCCGTCGCCGCGGCCACGGCCATGTTGGAGCGCTCCAGCCAGCGGCAGCGGCCCAGGATGTGGATCAGGGCGGCGGCCCGGGCGTAGGGGCCGTCGTAGACCGGCTGTTGGAGGAGTTCGGCCTTGTGGGCAGCCACGGCGGCGACCGGTACGCCGTAGTCGTCGGGAGCGGGGTCGCCCGCGCCGGCGATCTCGGCGACCTGAAGGATCCAGGGGACATCGATGTGCAGGTCCATTACGCGGCGTGCGCCCCCGGTGCGCCCGGCTCGCCGACCCTCTCGGCGTCCTCGGCCTCGTCGAAGACCGACTGGTGCTCGTCCAGGAAGCGGCGGGCCGCCTCCAGGGCACGGGCGCGGATCCCCTCGGTGTCCTCGCGGACGAGACGGGCGATGTAGTCGCCCAGGTCCAGCCCGAGGTCCTTGGCGCGGACCTGGGCGAGCTGCTTGACCTCGGGATCGACGCGTACGCCGAGCTGTGGCTTTGCCATATGAGGATGGTAACAGCTGTTACCACCGCGAGGCCAGAGAGGGGCCGGAGAGGGGCCGGAGAGGGGCCGAGCCAGCCTGCCCGGGCAGGTCGCGGTCGGATCATGCGACTTGTAGATCGGACGGCCGTACGTGCTGTATAGTCGATCTTGAACTCGCCGCCCGGACGAACCGGGAAGCGCGCGATGCGTTGGTGGTCCAAGGAAAGACGTCCCGCTTCCTGCGGGGAGATGCAGGTGCAAGGCCTGCCCGGCGCTCGAACGGAACCCCGCTCCTGACCCGTCAGGAGCGGGGTTCCTGCGTGTTCGGGGTGCGACCGGCCACCATTGGGGTGATGTTCCCGGGTCGGCTCGAAATGTTCGGTGCGTGGCTACGGCGCAGGTCAGACCGTGCGCCCTGGCAGGGTTTGCGCGGGGTTTCGAGGAACTTTTTCCTGGAACCGCGTTTTTAGCTTCAGCTAAAGGTGGCATCCTGGAACTACGGACAGTTCAACAGACCTTGCTGTCCGCCTAGTTGGGGGTGACACCATGGGTTTCTTCACCGGAAACGAGAGCCAGAGCCGTACGGACTTAGCCGGTGCGCAGCTCGCACGCCAGGCCACCGCGTCCCTCGCGGGCCTGTTGGCCGGGCTGGGGAAATCACGTTCCGATCTGGCCAAGGCCATGGGAGTCAGTCCCGGACGCGTCAGTCAGATCATGTCCGGGGACGCGAACTTGACAGTCCGTACGCTGGCCGCCGCGGCCGAGGCGCTCGGCGCCAGCGTGGAGATCACGTTCCGCCCCCGCCCCCAGCCGGCACACGGGCCGGGCGGACAGAGCGACAGCAGTGGGGATCCATCACTGGCACACGACAGCGACCTCACATCGCACCTGTAGCCCGCCGGACGTCCCCGCTGCGGCCGCGCTAGGAGCGGTCGCGAAGGAACGGGAGACGTCGGCGCTGCCTGGGGAGCCCGGGGCTGTGATACGCCTCGCGCCAGAGCGCGTCGTCCCGCAGTTGCTCCAGCTGAGGCTGTTCCGAGCGGCGGCCGTGCTGGTAGGCGATGAGCAGCAGATGTGCGCTCAGGGCGCAGGCCTCGGCGAAGGACGACAGGCAGTCGTAGCGCTCCTGTTCGGTCGGGTCCCGCGGGGGCGTCCAGGACGCCTCGCCACGACAGGCCTCGTCGGTTCTCGTCTGTATGTCGAGAGCCTTGTCGATCGCCCGCTCCGCCTCCTCGTAGCACGCGTTGACCGTCTTGCAGACGGCAGGCTGGCGATGGCGGTCCAGCAGATACCGCTTCAGGCTGTGGTTGAACATCCGCAGGTTCACCGACTCCTTGAAGTCGGCCAGAAAAGCGTCGCACCAGCTCTGGCCGTCCGTGCGCAGCCGGTAGTCGAGCCGCTCCATGAGCGAGGCGACACCCAGGGTCAGAATCTTGACGTAGGGCTGCGTACTTTCGTCCTGCTTCCTGCGGGGCAGCGCCGCGGCGCCGGTCGCGAGGCCCGCGGTCACCGGTGGCAACGCGGCCAGGTGCGGCAGAAGATGTGCCGTGCCGATGGCGGTCGCGCACATCAGGGCCATGACGGAGAGGGACAGGCCGGCCGAACGCGCCGTACCCAGGAGCCTGCCCTTGCCGTGGAAGTGCTTCAGCAGGCCGATCCACGCGATGAGGGCGCAGGCCCCGCCCGGTAACACGTAGTAGGTCCACCAAGTCTGTTGATACCAGCTGCTCATCGACGGCCCCATGCGATACGCGGACAGGAAGGACCGTCGTCAGTGAGCGGAGGTGAGGCGGGCTCCCCCTCGGCGTTCATGCGCCCAGCCCTGCCCCACGGCAGGCCCGTACTCACAGGACTGCCGCAAGTGCCCTCCGATAATCCCACCTGGTCCTGCCTGGCGGCCTCACTTTGCGCAACAACCGGCCCGACGGCTACGCGAATCCGGCCACCCGCCGGCCTTCGGGGAGCCGCCGGGTATTCGCATTCAGCGGAGCGTGTCTATCCAGGCCTGCAGGCGGCGGCCCTGGGTGGCCATCAGGTCCGGGTCACGCAGGGTGTTGGTGAGGACCGACATGCCCTGGTACGCCGCGACGAGTTCGATCGCCAGGTCGTGGGCGTCGGGGCGGCCGAGCAAGGCGAACTGGGACTCGGTCCAGTCGATCAGGGCCCGCATCACCTTGGCCGCGGCTCGGTCCAGGCCGTCGTCGCGCTTGTCGAGCTCGGTGGCCAGGGTGCCGAAGGGGCAGCCGAAGCGGGCGACGACGTCGCGCTGTTCCACCCAGCCGGCTATGAGCGACTTGAGTCGGGTGGCGGGGTCGGGAAGGGCGTCCAACTGGCCGGTGAGCACGTGCAGTTGGGCGCAGTGGGCGTCCACCGCGGCCTCGACCAGCTGATTCTTGGTCTTGAAGTAGTAGTAGACGTTGCCGAGGGGGACGTCGGCGGCTCCGGCGATGTCCCCGAGGGTGGTCTTCTCCACGCCCTGCTCATGGAACACCTGGACGGCGGCGGCCACCAGGCGCTCGCGCTTGGTCGGCTTTGAGTCAGTCACCTGACTGAGGATAGACAGCGGGGGGTAGGGGCGGCTAGCGTGGGACTGAGTTAGTCAACTAACTCACACGATGTGCGTCGTCTCATCTCACTTCATCTCACCTCGTGGAGGGGCCGTGATCGTTGTAACTGGTGCAACCGGGAACGTCGGACGGGCGCTGGTCCGGATGCTGGCCGGGTCCGGGGAGGCCGTGACCGCCATGGCCCGGCGGATCTCCGGGACCGATGTGCCGGACGGAGTGCGGGCCGTCGCCGCCGATCTCGGCGAACCGGACAGTCTGGTGCCGGCGTTGGAGGGGGCCAAGGCGCTGTTCCTGCTCGTCG
Source organism: Streptomyces sp. HUAS 15-9 (assembly GCF_025642155.1). Classification (NCBI taxonomy): domain Bacteria; kingdom Bacillati; phylum Actinomycetota; class Actinomycetes; order Kitasatosporales; family Streptomycetaceae; genus Streptomyces; species Streptomyces qianjiangensis. The sequence continues at coordinate 74,969 of NZ_CP106799.1, forward strand.
CCGGGGAGGATCCGGGCGGGATTCTGGAGCGGGCGGCCGCGGCCGGGGTCACCAAGGTGGTGCTGCTGTCCTCGCAGGGCGTCGGCACACGGCCGGGGGTGTACACGCACGCCGCCGGGTTCGAGGCCGCGGTGGCCGGGTCGGGGCTGGCACACACGGTGCTCCGGTCCGGCGGCCTGGCCTCCAACGCCCTCGCCTGGGCGGAGCCGGTACGGCTGCACCGTACCGCCGCCGCTCCGTTCGCCGGGGTGGGGCTGCCCTTCGTCGACCCGGACGACGTGGCCGCGGTGGCCGCCGCCGTACTGCGGGAGGACGGGCACGACGGGGCCACGTATGTGCTGACCGGGCCCGAGGCGACCACGCCCCGGCAGCGGGCCGCGGCCGTCGCGGAGGCGATCGGGGAGCCGGTGACCTTCGTCGAGCAGAGCCGCGAGGAGGCGCACGCGCAGATGTCGCGGTTCCTGCCGGCGCCCGTCGTGGAGGGCACGCTGGCGATCCTCGGGGAGCCCACCGCCGAGGAGCAGCGGATCAGCGGGGACGTGGAGCGGGTACTGGGGCGGGCGGCGGCTCCGTTCGGGGCGTGGGCGGCGCGCAACGCCGGGGCGTTCCGCTGACGTTCGGGCGTGAGGGGGCACGGTCTCACTGATGCTGCGGGAGCGGCGACAGGAGTGCGGGCCAGTCCTGGGTGGCGGTCCAGTCGGCGAAGGTGTGCCAGGGCACCTCGGGGTGGTCGCGGCGCAGGGACGGTACGTCGACGTCCAGGCCGGTGATGGTGAAGTACTCGAACATCGCCGCCAGGTCCGAGGAGCGGGTGCGGACGTACGACAGGGGCACCTCCTCGTGGACGATCGGGCGGGCGGCGGCCGCCGCGAGGGTCTGCGCGATCCGGGCCGGGGTGAGTTCGTCCGAGGCGATGTCGATGCGGTGGCCGGCGAAGTCGTCGCGGCGCTGGAGGGCCAGTGCCGCGAACGCGCCGATGTCCACGGCGGGGATGAGCGTGAGCGGGCGCTCGGCGGGCATCGGCCAGGCGAAGGTGCCCGTGCGCAGTCCGTCGAGGGTCCAGCCGGCCGTGTGGTTGTCCATGAACGCGGCCGGGGCCAGCACCGTCCAGGGCACGCCCGACGTCCGCAGGTGCTGCTCGACCAGGTACTTGCTCTCGTAGTGCGGGATGCCGGTGCCGCGGTCGGCGTGGGCGGCCGAGGTGAGCACGACATGGCCGAGGCGGGCGGCCGCCGCCGCGTCGACGAGGGTTCTGCCCTGCCGGGTCTCGGCGGCGGTGTCGGTACCGAACGGGGTCGTCACCGCGAACAGGGCGTCGGCACCGGTGAGGGCGGCGTCGAGGCTCGCACGGTCGTCGAAGTCGGCGCGGCGGACGTCGGCGCCGAGGGCGCGCAGGACGTCGGCGGCGGGTGAGGCGGGGTCGCGGCTGAGGGCACGGACGCGGTGGCCTGCGGCCAGCAGGGCACGGGCGGTGGCCCCGCCCTGGGCTCCGGTGGCGCCGGTGACGGCGATGGTGAGCATGGGTTGAACTCCGAGTATTTATGTGCGTTACACATTGACTGTGTTACGCAGGAGAATACCAGGGGTTTGCTGCGTCGCGCAGTTAATAGCCCCACGTCTCGCCGCCGGCACGGCCACTCGGGGGCGAGGATCATGCGGTGGGGAGGACGTCGTCCTGGTCTCCGACGTCGAAGCGCTCACCGCGGGCACCGTGCCCGGCTGCAACGACGACAACCCGTACCGGTAGAAAACCTGCCGGGGCCGCGCATACCCGCGGTCCCGGCGCCCCCACAGGAGACACGCCTTGCCCACCCATCGTCTGACCGAGCTCCCGGACACTGTGGTGCGGCTGATCGAGAAGGTCAGCGGCCCCGTTGTCGACGTAAGGACCGTCAACGCCGGTCTGAACAGTGCCATCGCCGCCCGTGTGCGTACGGTCGACCGCACCCTGTTCGTCAAGGGTCTGCCGCTCGATCATCCGCGGGTCTGGACGCAGAAGCGTGAGGCCCGGATCAGCCCCTACGTCCACGGCATCGCACCGGAACTGCTGTGGCACGTCGAGGAGGGTGACTGGAGCATCCTCGGCTTCGAGTACGTGGACGGCGGCCACGCGGACTACAGGCCGGGCTCACTCGACCTGCCCGCGGTCCTGGCCACCATGATCCGGCTGGCCGAAGTACCGGCCCCGGACGTCGAGTTGAAGAGCATGCCGCACCGTCTCAGGACGTACGTGGACGACCCGGCAGACCTGTCCTGGTTCGCGGGCAACAGTCTGCTCCACACCGAGTGGAACCCGCACAACGTCCTGATGACGGGCAGCAAAGCCCAGTTCGTGGACTGGGGATGGGCCTCCACCGGCGCCGCCTGGATCGAACCGGCACTGTGGCTGCTGTGGCTCATCGCTCACGGTCACGCCCCCGGCCAGGCGGAGAACATTGCCGCCACTCACCCCGCGTGGGAGTCGGCCGGCCCCGCCCGCAGGGCTCAACGCGCTTGCCCGGGCCCAGCATCGGATCTGGACGTCGATCGCAGAGAGCGGGGACGCGTGGGCACAGCCCATGCGGCACGCCGCCCGCGCCTGGCACGAGCACCGGCGATCCATGTCCTGACTTCGTCGTTCCTCCCTCACTCACAGGGCCGCGGGCGGGGCCTCGGTCACTGCGGTCATGTTCGGGGCCACGCGCCAGCCGGTCAGGTCGCGGTGGCGGGACAGCCAGGCGCAGGCCAGGTCCACGAGTTCGGCGGCGGGGCAGAGCAGGGCGCGGGCCGCGCCGACCGGGCCCTCGGTGACCAGGCCCGCGTGGGTCGCGGCCGCGCCGATGTGCTCGTAGTCGCCCTCGTACATGACCAGTTGGTCACTGGGCTCCCAGCGGACGGCTCCGTCCGCCGTCTCGCGTGGTACGTCCATACGGTGGCTGCGGCGGCCGGGGTACGGCGTGAGGTGCTCGGCCAGATGGAGGACCGTCGCCTTGTCCCAGCCGACGCCGAGCAGGAGGACCTTCGCGCCGGCCCGGCACAGGCCCGCCAGGGGGCTGTTCGCGCCCAGGCCGTACGGGAGCGGATGTGCGCCCAGGATCTCCCGCGCGGCCGGGCCCTGCGCGGCGAAGGAGTAGAGCGGGTGGCCGGAGCGGCGGGCGCCGGGCAGGGATCGTACGACCTCGGGGAAGCGGCCGAGGCGAGGCTGGGCCGGGTGCACGGCCGGGTCGAACTCCGGCAGGGACGCGCGGACTCGGGGCCACCAGGTGCGGGGCACCGGGCGCTGGACCCAGGTGGCGGGGTCGGTCAGGTAGGTGGTGAAGGTGGGTACGGTCAGGGTGCCGGACGGGCCCACGGTGTCGCGCAGCGCCCGTACGAGCGCGACTCCGCCGCCGGCGGTCCAGCCGAGGGCGCTGATCGCGGTGTGCACCAGTACGGTGTCGCCTTCGGCGATTCCCAGGGTGCGGAGGCCTGCTGTCAGGTCGGCTCGGCTGTAGGGGCCGGGGGTTTGTGGGCCGGCGGCGGGGTGCAGCATGCGTGGCCCTCCGGGGGTGGGTGCGGTGTGGCGTGGTGTGGTGTTGTGCCGTGCGGGTCAGTGGGTGGGCACCCGGCCTTCGGACGCGTTTGGGTTCCCGCCCGCACCGACCGTGCTGCTTTCGTTGTCGGGTGCGGGTGGCCCCTGTGGGGCGGATTCGCCGTCGGCGGCCGCGGGAGGCAGGTGCGGGGCGGGTTCGGGAGCGGTGGTCATGGGAAGCCGCGCGTGCGGGACCGCCCTGTGGGCCGCCGGAGGTGCCAGGACGGCCGCCGTTGCGAAGAGAGCCGCTACCGCTGTCCAGCCCGCGCCCGAGCCGCTGCCGATGAATGACGTCAGGACCGCCGGGCCCACGATCGACTGGACCCCGTGGTGCAGTTGGAACGCCCCCAGGTACTCACCGCGGCGGTCGTCGGGGGCCAGCGCGAAGGCTAGGCCGTAGGACGCTCCGGCGTGCCACAGCTCCGCGGCCGTCATCACCAGGAAGGCCGCGGTCACCAGGGTTCCGGCGGCCCAGGGCGTCAGATCGCCACTGGGCACGAGGATGAGGCAGGCCAGGGCTCCGGCCAGGCCCGCGCGGCGGGCGACGCGGGCGGCGCCGGGCAGGTCGTCGGTGCCCTTGGCCGCGCGGACCTGGAGCAGCACGCACAGCACGGTGTTGAGGCCGATGAGGAGCGGGGTCAGGGTCGTGGGCAGGCCCGTGCCCACCACGATCCACAGGGGGATGCCGACCGCCAGCACCGAGTCGTGCAGGGCCAGTACGGCGTTCACCCCGACGACCCGCAGGAACGGCACGTCACGCAGGGCGATGAAGCGGCCCGCGGCCGGTGGGGCGGGGTGGGCGGCGACGGCCGGCAGACGGTGCACCAGTACGGCGGCCACGACGAAGGTGACTCCGTTGGCGAGCGGGATGATCTGCAGGGCGCCGTCCGTGCCCACCGCGATGACCGCGGCGGCGGCCAGCGTGCCCAGGCCCATGCTGGCGTTGCCGACCGACCTGATCGCGGCGCGGGCCGTCACCCGGTCCTTCTCCGGCACCAGTTCGGCGATCAGGGACATGAAGGAGGGGCCCGTACCGAACTGCAGGGCACCTATGACCACGGAGAGGGCGACGAACTCCCAGGCCGCGTGGACCGCGGGGAGGAGGAGGTACGCGACACCGAGTAGCAACAGTAGGCGGCTGAGCAGGGGGCGGGCGCCGATCCGGTCGGCGACCATGCCGAAGAGCACCGACGCGAGCAGGCCGGTCAGCCCCGCCGCGGAGAGCGCGAGACCGATCTGGGCCGCGGTCAGGCCCGTGACCCGGGTGAGGTAGACGGCGGAGCCGGCCACGTACACGCCGACTCCGATCCCGTCGATGCCGTGCAGGACGGCCAGCCGCCGTGCGGGGGCGTTCAGGGAACGCAAGGGGGAACGCATAGGCGATCGCATGATGTGTCTCCGCTCGGAGAGACGTCGGCGGGACGGGGGCGAGACGTGGGCGGGATCTCCGCGAAGCCCCCGCGTCTCAGGGCGTGCGCAGGACCGAGTAGATGAGCTGGTCGTGCCAGGCCCCCGCGCGCCACTGGGCGCGGCGGATGCGGCCCTCCAGCTCGAAGCCGGCCTTCTCCGCCGCGCGCTGCTCGGCGATGTTGTCGGCGTCGGTGCACACCTGGACGCGTTCGACGCGGGTGTGCTCGAAGAGGTAGTCGACGAGGAGGCGCTGCGCCCGGGTACCGACGCCCTGGCCGCGGTGCGCCGCGAAGAGGCCGATGGCGATCTCCCAGCAGGACGAGGTGTCCGCACGGCCCCACGCCCTGCGGAACCACTCGACGCGCCCCGCGAGGACGTCGTCAACGATGACGGACAGCATGTTCTCGTCGCCGCCGAGCAGTCCCCGCTCGTCGAGCAGCCGCCGCAGCCGTACGGTCGGCGTGTGGCCGAACCACTGGTAGGCACCCGGCCCTTCCGGTCCGGCGAACTCCGCGTCGAACCGGTCCAGGTCGGCCGCGGTCACCGGGCGCAGCGCCACACTCATCCGCGGTGCCCGGCCTTCAGTCGTACGGCCTGCTTGAGCACCTGGTCCGCGTCGGCCGCCGCCAGGGTGTCGGCCACGAGCGCGCGCAGCCGGGCCAGCCGTTCGGTCAGGGACAGCGTGTGGTGCTCCTCGGTGAGCGCCTCGTACTCGGGGTGCCCGAGCAGTTCGGCGAGGAACACATTGGCGAGGTCCTTGGTGCCGGGCTCCTCGATGGTGACGGCGATGTGGAGGGAGTTGCCGATCCGGGCGGTGGCGGAGTGCGGGGTGCCGTGCGGCATGTACAGCACGTCGCCGGGCCTCAGGGTGACCTCCATGCGGCGATCGTAGGGGATCACCCCGCCGGCGTAGCGGTCGGAGTCGCTGGTCGACGTCTCGTCGAGCCGGCCCAGCACCCAGTCCTTGACGCCCGCGATCTGCAGGACGAGCACATGGGAGCCGTCCATGTGGGCCGCGATCGCGGTCTTGCCGGGCGGGGAGAGGAAGACGAACGACTCCAACTCGGCCCGGAACTCCGGCTCCAGGGCGCGGACCAGGTCCCGCAGCCGGGGGTGCCAGTGCTCGGGCTGGCTGAACTTGAAGGTGCCGCCGGCCGCGAAGTCCCGTTTGATCTGCTCGGGGTTGATGTAGCCGGGCACGCGGTGACCGACGATCGTACGCGGCCGGGTCATCTCCGAGATCGCGGTGCGCACGCCCTCGTCGAACGAGGTGAAGTACGGGCGGATCAGCAGCCCGCAGTCCACCTCCTCCCACATCTCCTGCTCGGTGATGAGCCCGGTGAGGTCGGCCCGGGAGCGGAACACCGCGGGCTGGCTCGCCCAGTGGTCCCGGAAGAAGACCTCGGTGTCGCCGACCAGGTCCTCGAGTGTGATGGTCATCCGGTCACCTCCCGCATGGCCGTGAGGGCGGCGTTCGCCCAGGTGTCGTCGTCGAGCGTGCGGGCGGAGCCGAGCAGCGCGGAGCGCACGTTCTCGGTCCGCTCCTCCAGGGTGGTCGCGTGGAAGCGGTGGGCCAACTCCCAGTCGTTCGCCAGGAGATGGGTGGCGAGCGCTTCGAGCAGATCGTCGGGCGTCGGCTCGGTGAGGGTGAAGGTCAGGTGGAAGGAGTCACCGTCGCGGGCGATCGCGTCGTGCGGCCAGCCGTGCGGCAGGTACAGCACGTCACCCGGTTCGAGCACGAACGTGTGGGTCGGTTCCTGCGCGTCCACGTCGAGGCCGGCGTCGCCGCGCACCTGACCCTCCTGCGCGTACAGCTGCCACTCCTTGCGGCCCTCCAGCTGGACGGCCACGACGTGCGAGGCGTCGCGGTGCGGCAGCATGCCCCGGCTCTCCGGCGGGGTCCAGAAGACGTACGAGGCCACCGCGACCGGGGCCGCCGCCTCCAGCTCCTCCACGACGGAACGGGTGGGCCGGTGCCAGTCGGACAGCTGGTTGAGCTTGAGAGTGCCGCCTGCCGACATGAGCCGGTGGATCGCGGCGCGGTCGGGGAAGCCCGGCCGTTCGTGCCCGATCACGTCGCGGGACGTGGTGTAGGCACGCTCGTGCGGTACGGCGCCCTGCCGCAGGACGGAGAAGTACGGCCAGCGCAGCAGGCTGGACTCCAGCCTGTCCTCGACGACGGCGGAGGAGATGCAGCCGGCGGGATCGACCGCGCCGCGGAGGATCCGGAATTCCTTGTTCCAGGCGTCGGCGAAGATACCCTCGCCGCGCAGAGTCTCTACGAGTGATGTGGTCAACCCGACCCCCAGGGCTCCGTTGGCTTCCGTGTCCGGGCGCCGGCCGGAGGGCGCGGTGAGGTTCTCCGGGAATGCTCCCCGGCCGGCGGAGCCGTCTGGACTGTCAGGCGTTGGAGATCTGGTTCATGATCGTCTTCGGCGAGTCGAAGGCGTCCTCCTCCTCGCCGGCGATCTGGGTCTGCGCCAGCTCCTCCGGGTTCTCGGAGTTGCCCTCGATGGCGTTCTTCGTGTCACGAATACCCATGTCAGCCTCCAGCAGGCAGTGGGGGTCCCGCCGCGGATGTACGACGGACTGCCCGAGATCGTGACAAGTCGGCCTAGCAGGGCAATGGACTTCGCCTGGACCCCTCGTGCCCCGCACCCCTGTCCGACGAGCCAGGCTCCCGAGCCCCTCCCGATCTGACAGAAAGCGCCTGATCACACAGGGAGTTCGGGTGTTATGGTCCCTCGCATGGCTGAACTGATCGCCCCCACGGGACGGCTGCGTTCCTCGTGGCTCACGGCGCGGGACGAGTGGCGGCCCGGTGCTCACCAGGACGGGGCCGGCCTGCGTCTGGTCGGTGACGACGACCTCGACAGCCCGGAAGGGTTCGCCTCGTGGGTCGAGCGACTGCGCCGGCAGTCGGACCGGTCGCTGCCTGTCGGGGAAGGGCGCGTCCACGCCACCCACTGGTGGATCGTCGACGGCGAGACATACCTCGGGGCCATCGACCTCCGGCACTATCTGAACGCCTTTCTGCTGGAAGGCGGCGGACACATCGGCTACAGCGTCCGGCCTTCCGCCAGGCGACGCGGACTGGCCTCATGGGCGCTGGGAACGGTTCTGCTCAAGGCACCGGCGCTCGGTCTGGACCGCGTCCTCCTCACCTGCGACGACGGCAACGTCGGCTCGGCACGCACCATCGAGAACAACGGCGGCGTCCTCGAAGATGTGCGCAGCACCGAGACCGGGGTCAAGCGCCGCTACTGGATCACTCTCGACGACGCCGGCCACGTTCGATACGTGCCCTAATAGCCCAGTTCGAGTTCCTGGATGTCGGTGAACTCCACCGACAGTCCCTCCGCGCGGCGGTTGCGGTCCCGGAAGTACATCTCGCCCAGGCCCTCGGCCAGGATGGCCTGCAACTGCCGTTCGGTGGCGCCGGCGTCCTGGGCGGCGAAGAGGCGGGAGGCGTACTCGGGGGGCAGGGCCTGGTTGATGTAGCGGACCCGGGGGTCGTCGCTGGTGCCGGGGGCCGCCGTGAAGCCGAAGCGGGCGCGCGTCGACACGAAGATCCCGCCCGTGGCGGCCGCCTGCCGACGGGCCCGTTCCCGCACGCGCGGCTGCCAGCGCCTGCGGGTCTCGGCCGCGAGCTTCTCTGCCAGGTCATGGCGGGGGCGCTTCAGCTGGCCCTTGACGTAACGCTCCACCGTGCGCTGCGTGACGCCCAGCAGCTCGGCCACCTGCCGGGTGCCCTTCAACTGCCGTACCAGGAAACGCATCTGTGCCTGCGCCGACCTGGGGACAGGGCGCGTGAAGTGCTCGGCGGCGGCCACGTCGAGCGTGTCCCCGATACCGACCATCGCCTCGCCCTGCTTTCCTCGCTCCGCCTGTCGTCGCAGACGTTACAGGCCGAGCCGGTCAGCGGACCGTCCAGGTGTCGCCGCCGGTCAGCAGCGCGGCCAGGTCTCCCTTGCCGTTCTGCTCGACCGCCGTGTCCAGCTGGTCGGCCATTTCGGTGTCGTAGACGGGGCGGTCGACGGAGCGGAAGACCCCGATGGGGGTGTGGCGCAGGGTGTCCGGGTCGGCCAGGCGGGAGAGGGCGAACGCGGTGGTGGGGGATGCGGTGTGGGCGTCGTGGACGAGGATGCGGTGCTCGTTGTCGGGGGTGACGGTGACGACTTCCAGGTCGCCGGTGGTGGTGTTGCGGACGACTCCGCGGGTGTTGTCGGGGCCGAAGCGGATGGGCTCGCCGTGTTCGAGGCGGATGACGGCTTCCTGGGCGGTCTGCTGGTCCTTGAGGGCGTCGAAGGCGCCGTCGTTGAAGATGTTGCAGTTCTGGTAGATCTCGATGAGTGCGGTGCCGGGGTGGGTGGCGGCGGCGCGCAGGACCGAGGTGAGGTGTTTGCGGTCGGAGTCGAGGGTGCGGGCGACGAAGGACGCCTCGGCTCCGATGGCCAGCGAGACCGGGTTGAAGGGCGCGTCCAGGGAGCCCATGGGCGTGGATTTGGTGATCTTGCCGACTTCGGAGGTCGGGGAGTACTGGCCCTTGGTCAGGCCGTAGATCCGGTTGTTGAACAGGAGGATCTTGAGGTTGACGTTGCGGCGCAGGGCGTGGATGAGGTGGTTGCCGCCGATGGACAGGGCGTCTCCGTCGCCGGTGACGACCCAGACGGACAGGTCGCGGCGGGAGGTGGCCAGGCCGGTGGCGATGGCGGGGGCGCGGCCGTGGATGGAGTGCATGCCGTACGTGTTCATGTAGTACGGGAAGCGGGAGGAGCAGCCGATGCCGGAGACGAAGACGATGTTCTCCCTGGCCAGGCCGAGTTCGGGCATGAAGCCCTGGACCGCGGCCAGGATCGCGTAGTCACCGCAGCCGGGGCACCAGCGCACCTCCTGGTCCGTCTTGAAGTCCTTCATGGACTGCGGCCCTCGGCCTTCGGAACCAGCGAGAGCGCCTCGATCGTGCCCGCGCCTTCCGTGGACGTCTCAGCCATCGATGGCCTCCTTGAGCGCCTTGGCAAGCTGTTCCGCTTTGAACGGCATGCCGTTGACCTGGTTGTACGAGTGGGCGTCCACCAGGTACTTCGCCCGGACGAGCAGGGCGAGCTGCCCGAGGTTCATCTCGGGGATCACCACCTTGTCGTAACGCTTCAGCACCGCTGCGAGATTCCCCGGGAACGGGTTGAGGTGGCGCAGGTGGGCCTGCGCGATGGATTCACCGGCCGTGCGCAGGCGGCGCACCGCGGCGGTGATGGGCCCGTAGGTCGAGCCCCAGCCCAGGACGAGGGTGGTGGCCTGGTGCGGGTCGTCGACCTCGATGTCGGGGACGGTGATGCCGTCGATCTTGGCCTGGCGGGTACGGACCATGAAGTCGTGGTTGGCCGGGTCGTAGGAGATGTTGCCCGTGCCGTCCTGCTTCTCGATCCCGCCGATCCGGTGCTCGAGCCCCGGCGTGCCCGGCACCGCCCACGGCCGGGCCAGGGTGTGCGGGTCGCGCTGGTAGGGCCAGAACACCTCGCTGCCGTCGTCCAGGGTGTGGTTGGGGCCCTGGGCGAACTGCACGCTCAGATCCGGCAGCTCCTCCAGCTCCGGGATCCGCCACGGCTCCGAACCGTTGGCCAGATAGCCGTCCGAGAGCAGCATCACCGGCGTGCGGTAGGCCAGCGCGATCCGGGCCGCCTCCAGCGCCGCGTCGAAGCAGTCCGCGGGGGTCTGCGGCGCGATCACCGGGACCGGGGCCTCGCCGTTGCGGCCGTACATCGCCTGCAGCAGATCCGCCTGCTCCGTCTTCGTCGGCAGCCCCGTCGACGGCCCGCCCCGCTGGATGTCGATCACCAGCAGCGGCAGCTCCAGCGACACGGCAAGCCCGACCGTCTCCGACTTCAGCGCCACCCCGGCCCCGACGTCGTCGTCACCGCCAGGCAGCCGCCGAACGCCGCACCCAGCGCCGCACCGATCCCGGCGATCTCGTCCTCCGCCTGGAACGTACGCACCCCGAAGTTCTTGTGCTTCGACAGCTCGTGCAGGATGTCCGAGGTAGGCGTGATCGGATACGAACCCAAGAACAGCGGCAGATCCGCCTGCCGGGACGCGGCCACCAGACCGTACGCCAGCGCCAGGTTCCCGGAGATGTTGCGGTACAGACCCGGCCCAAACGCCGTCGCCGCCGGCGCCACCTCGTAGGAGACCGCGAAGTCCTCGGTCGTCTCACCGAAGTTCCAGCCCGCCCGAAACGCCGCAATGTTCGCCTCGGCGATCTGCGGCTTCTTCGCGAACTTCGCCCGCAGGAACTTCTCCGTGCCCTCCGTGGGCCGGTGATACATCCACGACAGCAGACCCAGCGCGAACATGTTCTTGCTGCGCTCGGCCTCCTTGCGCGACAGCGCGAACTCCTTGAGCGCCTGGACCGTCAGCGTCGTCAACGGCACCGGATGCAGGCTGTAACCGTCCAGCGAACCGTCCTCCAGCGGGCTGGCCGCATACCCGACCTTCTGCATCGCCCGCCCGGTGAACTCGTCGGTGTTGACGATGATCTCCGCACCGCGCGGCAGATCCCCGATGTTCGCCTTCAGCGCGGCCGGGTTCATCGCGACCAGCACGTTCGGCGCGTCCCCCGGGGTGAGGATGTCGTGGTCGGCGAAGTGCAGCTGGAACGACGAAACCCCCGGCAGCGTCCCGGCGGGGGCACGGATCTCGGCCGGGAAGTTCGGAAGCGTGGACAGGTCGTTGCCGAAGGACGCCGTCTCGGACGTGAACCGGTCACCGGTGAGCTGCATACCGTCACCCGAGTCCCCCGCGAACCGGATGATCACCCGATCGAGGCGGTGGATCTCCTTGGCGGGGGACGGTGTCGTTCCGGGAGGCGAGGTGGTTTCCACGGACATGCGCCAGAGGCTAATCAGGCGCATTAGAGGGGCGCTCGTGCGTGATGCTCCGCGTCCGTAGTGTTCACCGGGTGCGGTGCAGGGTCAGGTTGGGCCGTCCGTCGCGCTGTTGGCGCGGCCTGCGCAGGCCCGCGGCGGCGACCTCGGGGACGGTCCCGGGGGCGGCCTCGGGGGCGGGGTCCGTGCCGCTTTTCGTGCCTCGCCGGCCGCGCCACATCGCCAGGTCGGTGACGGTGCTGTGCGCGGAGCCGGGCTCGGGCACGGGCACCGGTGCGGGTGCGTGCACGGACACGGGCGACTGGTGGCGGGGCCGCTCGTGCTTCAGGACCTCGCGCAGGGCCTCGCCGAACCGGGTGATGTCCTGCGGTGAGTTGTCGTGGTGGACGGAGGCGCGCACGGCCGTGGTGACGCCGAGGCCGGGCAGGTACAGCGGGGTCTCCTGCGCGACCGTCTTCCACACGACGACGCCCCGGGCCGCGAGCTGCCGGCGCACCAGTGCGGCGGGCAGTTCGTCGTGCCGGAAGGCGATGATGCCGGACTGGATCCGCCCGGGGGCGATCAGTTCGGTGCCGGGGGCCTCCTCGATGGTGGTACGGAGACCGGCGACCAGGTCGTCGTCCGGCAGGGCCTCGGTGTACTCGGCAAGGGCCGTGTTCAGCGCCATGACGGCGGCACCGTGCGGCGGTACGACCGGATCGACACCGGCCGGTGCCAGGAGCTTCCTGAACCGAGGTGACGTAGCGGCGAAGCCGACCGACTGCGGGCCGCGCAGGAACCGCCAGCCGTCGCCGGTGAGCAGGTCGCAGCCGATGCGGGCCGCGTCCACGGGGAACTGGCCGACCGCGTAGGAGGCGTCGACGGCGTACACGCAGCGGTGTGCGGCGAGGATGCGGCCCACGTCCTCCACGGGGTTGACGATGCCGCAGCCGGCCGGGACGTAGGTCACCGAGACGAGGGCTACGTCGTCGTCGATGTGCGTGGCCATCCACTCCAGGTCCAGGTCGCCGTCCGGGCGCAGCGGTACGACGTCCAGGGCGCAGCGGGTGCGGTCGCGCAGGGCGTACAGGGTGGAGAGGTTGGCGGCGCCCTCGTAGGGAGTCGTCCAGATGCGGTCGCCCGGGCCGAGCGGCAGGCGGCCGAGAAGGGTGGCGTACGCGTCCGCGGCGCCGGTGAACAGGGTGGTGTCGCCGGCCGGGGTACCCAGCAGGGCGGCGAGGCGCTCGTCGATCTCGTCGAGGACGACGTCGTCGAGGTACTCCTCCAACTCGTAGGGGCCGTAACGGTCGTCGTGGCGCGTCCACTCGGTGAGGGTCGCGCGTACGGCGGCGGGCATGCGGCCCAGACCAGCCGAGTTCAGGTGGACCATTCGGTCGCCGTGTGACGTCGTATTCACTTCCGGGGCCTCCCCCCGTGCGATGGGGCAATGCCTTGCCTTGTGCTTGGCAACACATTGCCAATACTTACGGCGAGTTGGCAACGTGGGCTCAGGCGGCGCTCTAGTGGCGGGGCTTTGCCAGGCTCTTCCGGCTTCCTTCTGCCTCCCTTCTGCCTTGCTTCTGGCTTCTGTCCCGGTTCTGCCCGGCTCGGTTTCCTAGGAGTTGCCAAGTTCTGGCAGAGAGGCTCGCGTTCTGCCAAATCCCTATATCTGCACAGGTCAACAGCGGTTCGATATGGCAACTTCGGTGTGCCGACCGGGACTCTGGGGCGTTTCTGGCGCCCTTCTTGAGCCAATTTCGATCAATTCCCCAGTGATTTACGAGATTTCCTTGCCAACCTTCTTGGCAAGAGGTTGCCAAACAGCCGGACCGAAATTGACACAGAGGAGCCCGCCATGAACCGCATCGCCAAGATCGCCGCCACCACCGCCGCTGTCGCCGCCACCGCGTTCTCCGCCGTCGGAGTCGGCGCCGTCACCGCGGAGGCCATCGGCTGGCCGACCACGACGCAGTCGGCGACCACGACGGACGCCATCGGCTGGCCGAAGGCCGCGACCACCGTCTCCACCGCCGGCACCGACGACATCGGGTGGCCGACCGCCACCGCCGCCTCCGCCAAGAACACCGACGGCATCGGCTGGCCCAAGGCCGCCACCGCCTCCACCACCGGCACCGACGACATCGGCTGGCCCAAGGCCGCCACCACCGTCTCCACCGCCGGCACCGACGACATCGGCTGGCCGACCGCCACCGCCGCCTCCGCCAAGAACACCGACGGCATCGGCTGGCCCAAGGCCGCCACCGCCTCCACCACCGGCACCGACGACATCGGCTGGCCCAAGGCCGCCACCGTCTCCGCCAAGAACACGGACGACATCGGCTGGCCGACCGCCACCGCCGCCTCCGCCAAGAACACCGACGGCATCGGCTGGCCCAAGGCCGCCACCGTCTCCGCCAAGAACACGGACGGCATCGGGTGGCCGACCGCCACCGCCGCCTCCGCCAAGAACACCGACGGCATCGGCTGGCCCAAGGCCGCCACCGCCTCCACCACCGGCACCGACGACATCGGCTGGCCCAAGGCCGCGACCGTCGCCGCCGTCTGAACCGTCGCCTGCGAGCAACGGAGACCTCTCCACCGATCCGCCGATTCACCGATCCACCGAGAAGCCCCCGCCGGCCATCGTGCCGCCGCGGGGGCTTCGGTCGTTTGCGGGCCCGTTGAGCGGGTGTCATCTCCGTCCCGGCTCCACCCCCCTTAAAGGCAGTGATCGCATTCTTGCCCCGACCAGCGCGGTTCCAGTGAAAGGGCGGGCTCATGACGCAGGTGGGCAGAGCATCGGTGGCCGGTGCTCTGGAGACGGTCCTCGCCACCTGTACGGTGGGGCGCTCCCGGGTGGTACTGATCGAGGGCGCCGCCGGCTGCGGCAAGAGCCGTCTTCTGCACGCCGTGGCCGAACAGGCCGTAGTCGCCGGGGCGTTGGTGCTCACCGCGGCCGCCACCGAGGCCGGACGCCGGATGCCGCTCGGTGTGCTGCGCCAACTGGTCGGCAGCGCCCCGCCGTTCGCACTCCCCCGCACCGGCGCCGAGGACACGAAGCCGACCCGGGAGGCGATGCGGACGTTCTGCGCGGAGCTGTGCGATCTCGCCCTCGCCGGGCCGGTGGTGCTGTGCCTGGACGACGTGCAGCACGCGGACGCGCAGTCGCTGCACCACCTCGGGTATCTCGTACGGCATGCCCGGCCCGCCCCCGTACTGGTCGTCGGCACCGTGTCGTCGTACGCCGACGCGGCTCAGGAGCCCTCGTGCGCACCCGAGTTGACGCGTCAGCCGCACTTCCGCCGGATCCGGATCGGCCTGCTGTCGGCCCGGGAGACCGCGGAGGTTACGGTGGCCCGCCCATGGGAGTGGCCGGGGCCGGCCCGTCCCGGTCGTACGGCGGCGGAGCTGCACCGCATCACCGGTGGCAACCCGCTGCTGCTGCACGCCCTGTTGGAGGAGGACCGCGCCACATCCGCCTCGCCGCCGCCGGCCCCGGCGCCCGACGGGCCGTTCGCCACGGCCGTCGCCGCCTGTCTGCGGCGCAGTGGTCCGGGTGCCCTGGCCGCGGGCCGGGCGGTGGCGATCCTGGCGGAGCGGGCGACCGAGCCGCTGGTCACGCGCATGCTGCGCCCCGAGGACGACGCCGCACCCGCGCTGGCCGCGCTACGCGCCTGCGGGCTCCTGGACGGGCTGCTCCACGGGCTCCTCGACGGGCTCCGCTTCCGGCACCCCGCCGTCCGCGCTGCCGTACTGGCGGACGCCTCACCGCGTGCCCGCGCGGACCTGCACCGGAGGGCCGCGCTGGTGCTGACGGCGGCGGGGGCGCCGGCCGACGTGGTGGCCGGCCATCTGCTCGCGCCGCGGGCGGACGGCGCGCGTGTGCCCGTACGGCCCGAGGATTTCACGCTGCTCATGGACACCGCCGAGGGCCTGCTGGCCGAGCGCCCCGGGGAACACCGCACCGACCAGGCCGAGCGCCTGCTCGAACTGGCCCACGGGATCTGCCCCGACGAGGCCGCACGGACCGGCGTGGCGCTGCGGCTCACGCAGATCGCCGCGCGCCGTGATCCGGAGGCCGCCGAGCGGCGGCTGACCGCGTTGGTCACCGGGCCGCGTGCGGCTCTGCCCGCGGCGGGAGCGGAGCACCGGTCGCGGTCGGCCGGATTGCTGCTCGCGCAGGGGCGGATCGCCGAGTCGGCCGCGCTGCTGCGGGAGGCGGGCGAGCCGGGCGCCCACGGCGAGACGCCCTTCGACGCCCTGCTCGACTCCCCGTTGGCAGGCCGCGCGGAGGTGCCGGGGCCGGGGCGGCTGACCGACGCCACCCTGGCCCCGCTGGTCCTGGCGGTGCGTACGCTGCTGTACTCCGACCGTCCCGGGCGTGCCGTGCCGGTGAGCCGGCGGCTGCTGGAGGAGGCGGAGGCGAGCGGGGCGCCCGGCTGGCGGGCGGTCTTCGCGACGCTGCACGCCGAGGCGCTGCTGCGGGTGGGCGACGTACGCGGTGCCCGCGCGCGGGCGACGGAGGCGCTCGAGGCGCTGCCCGCGGGCGGCGGCGGGACCTTCCGCTACGCGCCGGTCGCGGTGCTCGTCGAGGCGTGCGGTGCGATGGGCCGGTACGAGGAGGCCGCCGGGCACATCCACCACCCCGTCACCCGGCGCGTGCTGAACACCCTGTACGGCCTGCAGTATCTGCGCGCCCGCGGGCTGCGCCACCTGGACCTGGGCCGACCGCAGGCCGCACTCGCCGACTTCCGCAGGGCCGGGCGGCAGCTGCAGCTGTGGCGGGCGGACCGGGCGGCGTGCCTGCCATGGCGTACGGACGCGGCACAGGCGCTGCTGCGACTGGGCAAGGTACGGCAGGCGCGCGAACTGGCAGAGGAGCAGCTGACGTTGCCGGACGGCGAGCGGCCGTGGGTGCGGGGCCAGTGCCTGCGGCTGCTGGCCGCGACGGACGAACCCGGGTCGCGCACCGTGCTGCTGCGGCAGGCGGTGGAGCAACTGCGGTGCAGCGGTGCGCGGTTGGAGACAGCGCGGACGCTGGCCGACCTGGGCCACGCGCTGCATGCGGACGGCGTCCTGTCGCAGGGGGCGGCCACGCTGCGTGCCGCGTGGAGCCTGGCCCAGCAGATGGGAGCGGTGGCGCTGCGCGACGAGCTGCTGCCCGGCTCCGGCGCTGTCACCGTCGTACACGGCACGGCCGTACCGGAGGAGCTGACCGACTCCGAGCGGCGGGTGGCGGCGCTGGCGACACAGGGGCTGACCAACCGGCAGATCGCGGCGCGACTGTTCGTCACGGCGAGCACGGTCGAACAGCACCTGACCCGCGTCTACCGCAAGCTGGGCGTACCCGGCCGCAACGGGCTCCCGGCGGAGCCGGCCGACGGGGTGCCGGTGACCGGCTGACCGTGCTGCGCAGTACGGGCTGATCTATGATCCGGGCGTTCTGATACGGTTCCCGAACTTGACCCCAGGGTTTGCGCTGGCCAGCCGCGCGGCCGGCAGCTTCTGCTTCACGCCAGTCAGGCCTTGCTCACACACCTACTCTCGTCGGCGCCCTCCTCGCCGTGGGGCTGCGGCTTCCGGATGACCTCGGGCATGGAAAATCCCCGGCCGTCCGCCACGGGGGAACGACGGAAGGCCGGGGCCGTTGTCGGGATCAGGCGAAGGTCAGAACGTCTGCCGGGCGGTCCAGCCAAGCGCGGGTGGTCCCGTCCGGGCTGACCGTGAGGCCGAACCGGTCAAGGTCGGGCCTGCCGTGCTCCGCCCACCATGTCAGGGCACGCTCTACCTCGTCCCACAGGCGGCGCGGCCCGGACTGGTAGACAGTGGCATGCGGCTCGTCGGCGGCGAACTCGACGGCGGCCCATGACTGGCTCGTCAGGTCGAAGAACCACGCCTTCCCGGCACCCTGGTCCGTCTGGTTGACGACATGGGCGCAGTCGGGCACACAGAGCCCCGTTACGAACCGCGCGGGCTCGTTGCGGCCTCCCAGGTCCGCCAGGGTCAGCGGCGTTCGGGACTCGTCGGCGTCGCCGGGGAAGGCGGGGACGTATTCGGCGAATCGGTTCCAGTCGAGACGCTGAGATCGTAGCTTCATGAACTCGACCATGCGGAGGAACGGCCCGGACGCCTGGCCGTCCTCGTGCACGGTCAGCCGGACCAGAGCGTCCTGGTCACTGTAGTGGGCGCCCCACGGGGCGAGGATGACCCCGCCTGGCCGGGTCTGCTCCAACCAGCGCGACGGGACAGCTCGCACGCCTGCCGTAACGATCAAGCGGTCATACGGTGCCCCGTCCGGCCACCCGTCCCGGCCGTCCCCGTGGACCACCTCGGGGTTGAGTCCGGCACGCTTCAAGGCGGCGCGGGCCCGGTCGGCGACGGCGGCGTCGATCTCGACGCTGACCACGTTGGAGCCGCCCAACCGGCGGGTGAGCAGTCCGGCGTTCCAGCCGGTACCGGTGCCGACTTCGAGCACCCGCATGCCGTCGCTCACGTCCAGGTCGCGCAGTATGGCAGCCACGACAGACGGCATACTCGCCGAACTGGTCGCCACGGTGCCCGGCTCGGTGCCGGTGTGCCGGCCATCGTCCCACTGGGTGACGACGGGGACGTTCGCGTATGCGGTTCGCTCCCACGCTACGGGGTCGTCGCTGCGGCTGACCGGCCGGCTCCGGCCGCTGGCCATGTCGTACGCCCACATCAGATTCGGCAGGAAGGCGGATCGCGGCACGGCCCTGAACATCTCGGCCCATTCGGGCGTCAGGGCTCCGATTTCGAGGAGGTACCGCGCCAGCCCCTCGCCGGCGCGGCCGTCCTGCTCATGCGTGAGCGTCATTTGCGATGCTTTCCGTCTCCGGGCGGCGACTCGCCGTCCGGGGGCGGCGGCGGGGGCGGCGTCCAGGGCTTGCCGGGAAGTTCGTCCCCGCCGTCCCCGTCACCTTCGTTCCAGACAATCGGTCCCAGCATGGCCGGACCCTCCCTTGGCTCTTACGGAACCCGTCAGGCGGAACGCCGAACGGGGTTGTGCTGCCCGTCCCCGACCGGGGGCGGGAGTCTGAGCGGTCGGCGCGTCCGTAAGCTGCTCAGCTCGCCATGTAGCCGGAGCCACAGCCGGAACGTACACGCCTTGCCGGCGAACAGCTCGGCACTGTTGTCCGCGCCTTCGCAAACACCGAGCGCGGTCACGGGTAGGCCGCCGTGCTCGCACTTGAAGCCAACCAGCCACTCGGCCCCCGCGCGGCCGACGGCCACGTGTTCCTCGCCCCAGCCTGCCTGCGCCTGCGGGCCGAACTCTGCGGTGGCCACGCCGGCGAACAGGCCGAAGGGTGTCGCCCCGTCCGTCCAGGTCGAAGCCGTCCGATGCCCCCGGGATCTGCGGGCGCACTTCGGTACGGCTGGGCACTCCTGCGCTGCCGTCATATTCCAACTCCATGCGATTGTTGGGGGTGTTACTGGCCCGGACGCTCACCAGGTGCCATCACGGGAGCATTGCCAGAGGCTGCTACCGGACGGCTCCTGGCCGCCCGGCACGGGAGACGTGATCCGCGTAGGAAGTCCTCGCGGTTCTCTGCCTCGCACCGGGAAGTCGTGTGCCGAAGTCTGATCAAGGGCTGGTTCCACTGATCCCCGCAACACCCTGGAGTTCAGGGGAGTTGCGGGGATCGTGGATTTTGAGGTGCTGAAGGCCAGGTTCTTCGAGGCGCTGGACCGAAAGGACGGCAGCATCACCGCTGCCGCTCGCGCGGCCGGTGTGAACCGCAATGATGCGGCGTTCGGATGGGCCCGCCAGGCCGGTGTCCGCGGTCGCGGCAAGCCCGACACCTGCGGGCATCCCGACGCCGTCGCCGCCGAACTCAACAGCCGCCCACGCAAAACGCTCGGCTGGGAAACCCCAGCCGAGCGTCTGCCTGATCTACTGACGGCCAAGCCATCAGGTGTTGCGAGGACCCCGAGAATCCGCCCCCTCGGAAGCGGGGCATCGCCGTTCAGGCTGCCGCTCGCAGCTCCCTGACCATCACCGCGTACAGGGGCGAGTCGGCGAACGGCCGCTGCTCACCCACCTTGTCGTAGCCCCACGTCTCGTACAGCGACTGCACCTTCGGGTGGGTCACGTCGACCAGCAGCACGGCCAGGTCCTCGGTGCGGGCCTTCAACAGGGCCTCGTGCAGCCGCTCGGAAATCCCCTGCTTGCGCCACCCCGGACGGACCATGACCTCGGAGACGGCATAGGTCGAGGTGTATCCGTTGTTCGGCTCGTACTCGGTCTTGCGCCACCACTCCCGGCCGGGCTGAAGCGGGGCACCGTAGGCGAAACCCGTCGGCTCCTCACCGTCGAACGCCACGACGCAGGTGAAGCCCTCCATGCCCGACCAGTGGTCGACGAACCACGGGAAGCGCTGGTTGAACTCATCGTCCATGGCGTCGGCGTAAGCGTCCGCGTGCACCTCGATCAGCAACTGCTTGAAGCCCTCCGGCAGGCTGCCGTGCTGGAAGTGCCGCAGGCCGATCACGCTGGTCACCCTCGACTCCATTCATCTCGCATACGGTCCGCCCAGTCGCGGGCGTAGGACGTGGACGGCGCCAGACGGAAGAGGTCTCGATGGAAGTCTCCAACCAGGGTCCTCATACGTCCAGGTAGTGGCGCGCCATCCATGATCGCGAACACGTCAGCGGCCGTTCGCGTCGCCTGTTCCGGCTCTCCCTGGTGCAATTGCGCGCTCGCGAGTTGGCATGTTGCCAGGGCCCGATTGCGGCGGAACTCTGGAGGGATCTTGCCCAGCGCACGGTGGGCCATGGCTTCGGCCTCCGCGTGCTTCCCGCCGCGGTTCATGATGATGGCGGCCAGGTGGTTCAGTTCGGCCGTGCCGTAGAAGGCTGTCCACCGCGGGCGTTCCTCCTCGGCCGCCTTGCGGAGCGACTCCTGGGCCCCACCGAGGGACCGCTGAGCTGCCCTTGCGTCATCCAGCGTCGAGCACGCGAGAGCAACTCGGACCCGGCCCATTGAGCCGAAGAACGGATCCCTCCGCGCCGCCGTGGACGCCTGAGCTGCTTGTGCCGCCGCGAGCTGCTCAGGCCAGTTCTTGCGCTGGTAGGCGAGCATGGTCTGGTTCATCCAGACCCGCATCTCCGTGGACGGATCCTGGGAGAGGCCGGCGAAGGTCGACGCCTCGTGGAGATGCCTCTGTGCCTCGTCCAGTTCACGCAGGTCGATGTAGGCCCAGGCGGCGATGGTGGTGAACTCGGCGGCGAGCGCGTACAGCGCACCCCTTACGCGCTGGCTGGCGTTGCGCTGCTGGAGGTCCAGGACCTCTACACGGCCTTCAAGGGCAGCCGCCGCCAGCTTCTTGTGCCCGCCGTGACGGTCATCCGCTTCGATCAGCGCGTGCATCCCTGCCGTGGCGCGCTGGACGTCGGACATGCCGACCGAACGCCGCTGTCTGACGAGGGGAACTGCGCCGGCAGCCGATCCGGTGGTGGATGCGAGGAATTCGCGACGCCGCACAGGGTCCTCCGGAGGATGTTGCATGGAGCGTGGTGCGCTGAACCCTAAATCCTCTACAGGACAGCCGAACACACGCTCAAGTGCCGCGCACGTGCGGCCAATCGGTCGGCGGCTCGATCCGTTGAGCAGATTCCGGACCGTTCGCGCGGAGACGTCCCCCGGCCGGCCGGTGATGTCCCACAGGACGTCGTTGAGCTTGTAGGCCAACTCGTCCTGCGTGAGCCCCAGTTCATCCATTCGGCCTTTGAGGGCGAGGTTCTCTCCCATGAAACGACGGTAGCTCCGAGTGACGGCCCGCGACCAGGCGTCAGGTAATGAGACTTTAAAGTCTTCCGGTTGGGCCACTTGCGCAGAAACGGAACCCTTCCTGTATTTCGTCTCGCGGCGGTCGTTGACTGGACATCAGCCGCCGGGCCCGACCACCCGGTTCCCCCTGTCCGGCGGCGTGGAGAGAGCCCGGCCCTGAGCGTCCACCGACGGGTCGGGCGACCCACCCCCACGGAGGGATCACCTCGTGACGATGACTGCTGCCAGAGCCGCTGGGACGGACGTGCCCAGCTACACCGAGACGTGGCCGTGCGAAGAGAAGTCGGCGCCGAAGGCTCGGCAACTCGTGTCAGCAGCCCTGTCCCTGTGGGGGATAGGCCCATCAGACGCGGCGGATGATGTCCACGTGGTCGCATCGGAACTCGTCGCCAACGCGATCACGCACTCGGGGTGCGCGAGCTTTCGGATCAGGGTGTCACGACTGGACCGGACGACCGTGCAGGTCCTGGTCACGGACACGAGCCGAAAGGAACCGACGCTGCGGCCGGCGGGCGCAGACGCGGAGACCGGTCGGGGCCTGCGCCTCGTAGACGTCCTGAGCCTCAAGTGGGGGTGCGAGCCCCAACGCTGGGGCAAGAAGGTCTGGGCGGAACTGCGCGTGCCGGGCGGTCCCGAGTGCCGGCAGGAGTCCTGATGGCCCAGCCGGCATTAAGTCTGCACCCGGATCCTGAGGCCACACCGAAGTGGCACGCGCCCTTCGCACCCGACGAACTACGCGGCGTCCTGACACGAAATGAACAAGTGGCGACCGATCGATCTGAACGCCATCTTCGACGACCTGGACCAGCTCCTGGGAGAGCAGATGCCGGCCGCCGCAGATCTCGGTGCTGTCAGTGACCGTCTTCGGGACACCCTCAGACAGCTCAGCAACATCGCATGCACAGACCCAGTGTTCCGTCCGGGACCGGAGATCGCGGCACTCGTTCAGCGCGGAGAAGAACTACGCGCCCAAGAGCCGCCTGGCGACTACCGACAGGCCCTGGGGCTGTCCCGGCGGATCGCCCTGACGACTTCCGACCTCATCGACCGCCTCCTCGAAGAGCGGCAACTCAAGGACGACGACCAGCCATGACCAACGCCTGCGCCACCGACCGAGTCCGTGTGGCGGCCAACCTCAGACGTATCGCGGCGCTGCTCGACCCGCCGCCACCCACCATGAGGGACCGCTGCCGCACCGCTCGGTACGCCGTGTGTGAGTGGTGGAGCCGACACCTGACGCAGCGCGAGCTGTACCGCCGGTTCGACGCAGTCGAGCAGTTGATGGCGCTGAAGCGGCAGCGGGACGGTTCCCCGCAGCCCGCCGACCCGATGCGGCGGGCGACCTACGACTTGTCCGTCGTGCTGAGCGAACTCGACGACGGACCCATCTAAGCCCCCGCCCCGGTCGGTCTCACTTTGGACGGTCGCCTGGCCGGGGCGGGTCCCCTGATCCATCACTGCGACACAAGGGAGAGGTATGTTCGTCCACTCCGATCGCCTGCCCGCCAGCCCCGCGATCCCGCAGGGACTCACCACCGTGCGTCCGTGGGGCGTGGGCCGCATGGCGCCCTACCCCTCGATGGCGCCCGGGTACGCCACGGCCACGCTGGACCCGGAGACCCAGACCACCGTGTTCCGCGATCCCTCCGGCCAGGTCATGGAGATGCCCGGCCACGGCACCAGCACCGGCACCACCCCGTCCACGGGTACCAGCCCCGACGGGCAGGGCCAGGGCAACACGGACTCCGACACCGGGAGCGACGGCGACCAGTGACTGATCCGCGTCCGGTGTTGGTCGTCACCAGCCTGTACGACCCCACCGCCGACGTGGTGATCCGCGAGCTGCACGACCGGGGTGTCCCGGTCGTGCGGCTCGATTCGGGGGATTTCCCCGCATCACTGTCGGTGGAAGCAGAAATCAGTGAGTACGGCGTCCAGGGACGCCTCATGACGCCGTCCCGCACCGCCGACCTGGCGAACATCCGCGCCCTCTACTACCGGCGCCCGTCGGGCTTCGCCTTTCCGCACCTCGACGAGCAGGACGCACGGTTCGCGGTAACGCAGGCGAGGTACGGACTCGGGGGAGTACTGGCGTCACTGCCAGGCTGCCTGTACGTCAACCACCCCCATCGCATCGGGGACGCGGAGTTCAAGCCGGCTGAGCTCGCCGCGGCGGTGCAGGCCGGCTTCCTCGTACC
Organism: Streptomyces sp. HUAS 15-9; assembly: GCF_025642155.1. Taxonomy (NCBI): domain Bacteria; kingdom Bacillati; phylum Actinomycetota; class Actinomycetes; order Kitasatosporales; family Streptomycetaceae; genus Streptomyces; species Streptomyces qianjiangensis. The sequence goes on from NZ_CP106799.1 coordinate 98,795, forward strand.
GCCCACGCTCATCACCTCCGACCCCGATGCCGCCAGGGCCTTCGTCAAGAAGAACGACGCAGTGATCTACAAGCCGTTGTCGAACCCCGTGTACCTGGTCGACGGCGTCTCGTCCGTCGTCAAGGTCGCCGAGGTAAGGGCGGAGGACATCGACGACGGCGTGGCCAGCACCGCCCACCTGTTCCAGCGGCGTATCCGGAAAGCGGCCGACGTCCGGGTGACCGTGATCGGGTCGAAGATGTTCTGCGTCCGCATCGACTCCGACCTCCTGGACTGGCGTACCGACTACAGCCGACTCCGCTACACCCCTGTGGAACCGCCGCCGAGGATCGAGCCCGCGCTCCACCACTACATGGCCCACTTCGGTCTCGTCTTCGGCGCTTTCGACTTCTGCATCGACGAAGACGGGCAATGGTGGTTTCTGGAATGCAATCCCTCCGGCCAGTGGTACTGGCTGGAGCCCGAAACGGGCCTGCCGATGCTCGCGGCCCTGGCGGATCTACTGGAGAAGGACACGTGACCGACCAAGCACAGCTCCACAAGCAGCTCCTCCACACCCTGACGGCAGGCGGCAGTCTGCGTACGGAGCCGTGGAAGCGCGCCGCCGAGGCGGTCCCCCGGCACGAGTTCCTCCGGGGCGGGTTCTTCCGCCGGGTGGAAGCGTCAGCCCAGCTCGCGTATGAGCCCGTCCTCGAAGGTGACGCCGGCTGGCTCGAAGCCTGTTACAAGGACGACTCGCTGATCACGCAGATCGCAGGCACCATCGTGCCGCGCGACGTCCGCGGTCAGATCCTGCGAGAGCCGACCAGTTCCAGCACACTTCCCTCTCTCGTGCTGCGCATGCTGGAGGACCTCCACGTCGAGTCCGACTCGAAGGTGCTGGAGATCGGGACAGGCACCGGATACTCGACAGCAGTGCTCTGCGCCCGACTGCACGAGGACAACGTCACCTCCATCGAGTACGACGAGGACGTGGCCGGCCGGGCACGTATGGCCCTCGCTCGGCAGGACATGTTCCCCACGATCATCACGGGCGACGGGCTCCTGGGCTACGCCGAATCGGCTCCGTACGACAGGACCATCGCGACATGCGGGGTCCGCACAGTGCCCGCCGCATGGGTCGAGCAGACGAAGCCCGGAGGACTGATCCTGGCGACCATCGGCGGCTGGCTCGGCTCGTCGGAACTGGCACGCCTCACCGTCAACGACGACGGCACGGCGACCGGACCACTGCTGAGCGGCGACATCAGCTTCATGCTCGCGCGCCCGCACGCAGCACCGCCCCTCGGCATCCTCCCTGACCTGAACAAGGGGAAGGAACGCGAGGCCGTCATCGGCAGCGACGTACTGTCCGACTGGGCCACCCGCTTCGTCGTGCAACTCGCTGCGCCGAACGCCCAGCGGCTGACCATGGACCGCGACGGGCATACGGAGGACGTGCTGATCGACGTCAAGTCGAGCTCCTGGGCTGCCGTGTACGCGGACGGCGGGCGGTGGATCGTGCGTCAGGACGGACCCGAAGCGCTCTGGGACGCGGTCGAGGCGCAACTCGGCCGCTGGCACGCGGCCGGCACACCTGCGCTGGAAGAGTTCACGGTCACGGTGACACCGGACGGCCAGGCCATCTCCTGGTGAGCGCCGTCCCCACGAACGGCCCCACCCGACCACTCCCCCCGAGGTGTACGGGTGGGGCCTGTTGCCGCCTATAACACATTTCCGAAATGACGCTCACCCTTGGTTCCGAGACGTCTCGCAAGGAATTGAGGAACGAATCGCAGGAAACCTCGCCCCGAACCCGAGTTTCCCGGAGAAGGGCCAGACTACGGAGTCAAGGCCGGCGTCATCACCGCCCGCCGGGGCCGCCTCCGCTTCGAGAAGGATGACGGCTGCCACCGTGCTGGCCCCGCGGCTCGTAGAACGCGCTGGGCCGACTTGTCCCCGCCTCACACAGGGCACCGCGCCGCGTTTGTAAGCATCGTGGCGGCTGTCGCCGCACCAGCGCCGCGTCCGTCGGTGCGGCCCGGCCCGTCGGTGAAGGGGGCGCACCCGCCCCGCCTCCCTGGCAACCCCGCCCCCTCCACTTGGCACCCAACCACCCCACCCCACCTGCGACTCAAGTACCGCTCCAGCGTTCCGAGACCCAGCCTCAGGAGCCGCTTGCCAGCATCTTGGCAAGGTTTTGCCAAGCCGGAACGCCAGGCCGGAACCCAAGCCGGGAACCCAAGCCGGGAACCCAAGCCGGGAACCCAAGCCGGAACGCGCTGTCGTGTCGTAAGGAGCGAGTGCTGATGTCCATTCCCAGCCTCATCGAGTCCGTACTGACCGCCCACCCGGCCGTGTCCGCGGCAGCGGTGTCCGTGCACGGGACGGAGGGCGGCGACGAGCGGCTCGTCGCGCATGTGGTGCCCGCGGCTCCGGTGGCGGCGGCCGTCGCGGAGGACGCGCAGATCGCCGGGTGGCGGAGGATCCACGAAGCCCTGTACGCCGCCGGGCCCGAGGGTGACTTCAAGGGCTGGAACAGCAGTTACGACGCGCTGCCGATCCCGCTGGAGGACATGCGGGAGTGGCAGGAGGCCACCTTGGAGCGGGTGCGGGAGCTGCCGCGGCGCCGGGTCCTGGAGATCGGTGTGGGCAGCGGGCTGCTGATGGACCGGCTGGCCCGTGAGGAGGGCGTCGAGGAGTACTGGGCCACCGACTTCGCCGCCTCCGCCGTCGCCTCGCTCAGCGCCCGGACGCTCGCCGATCCGGTCCTCGCCGGCAAGGTCCGGGTGCGCCGGCAGGGCGCCGAGGACGTCACCGGGCTGCCCGCCGGGTACTTCGACGCGATCGTCGTCAACTCGGTGGTCCAGTACTTCCCGAGCCTGGTCCATCTGCGCACCGTGCTCGAGCGGGTGCTGCCGCTGCTCGCCCCGGGCGGGTCCGTCCTGCTGGGCGATCTGCGCAGCCTCGATCTCGCTCGTTGCCTCCACACCGGTGTGGAGCTGTCCCGGGCGGGCGCCGCCGGGGACAGCCGTGAGGCGTTGCGGCGGGCCGTCGACCGGAGGGTGGGCGGTGAGACCGAACTCCTGCTCTCCCCCGCCCTGTTCGCCGCCCTCGCCCGCGAACTGCCCGCGGTGCGCACGGTGGACGTACGCGTCAAACGGGGCAGCCACCACAATGAACTGACCCGCTACCGCTACGACGTCGTCCTGTCCACCGCCGCGCCGGCCGCCGATCTCACCGCCGCTCCCGTCGTCCGCTGGGGCCGCGAGGTCTCCTCCGTCCACGATGCCGAGGACCGTCTCAACGCCCACCGTCCCGCCGTACTGCGGCTGGCCGGGATCCCCAACCGCCGGGTGCACGACGAGTACTGCGCGATGCAGTCCCTGGACAACCCGCTGGAGAGCGTCGACCTGGCCCCCCAGGACGCGCCCGCCCCCGACCCGGAGGCGCTGTGCGCGGCAGGCGAGCACCTGGGCTACCGGGCCCTGCCGACCTGGTCCGGGGAGGGTGCCGAACTGCTCGACATCGTCTTCGTCGACCCGGACCTGGTCCCCGCGGGTCCGCTGACCGGCGTGTACGTGGCACCGGCCGCCGCCGTCGAGGAGTGCGCCAACGTGCCGGCCGCCCTCGACGGCGCCGTGGACCTGGAGGCCGTCCTGCGCGGCCATCTGCGCGAGCGGCTGCCGGAGCATGCCGTACCGGCGGCGCTCGCGACCCTGGACGCGCTGCCGCTGAACGCCGACGGCACGGTCGACCGTACGGCGCTGCCCGCCCCCGCGCCCGCCACGGACCGCTCCGGCGCCCAGCCGGGCACACCGATCCAGGAGATCGTCCGTGACCTGTTCGCCGAGGTGACCGGGGTGCCGCGGCGCGAGGTGCACGCCGACTCCGACTTCTTCCGGATCGGCGGCGACGCGGAGGCGGCGGAGCGGCTGCTGGCACGGGCCCGCGAGACGCTGGACGCCGACCCGGGCGGCCGTGCGCTGTACGACGCGCCGACACCGGCCGCCTTCGCCGCGCTGCTCGGCGACCGCCCCGCCGCCGCCACCGGTCCGGCCGAGGCGGGCGCGGACAGCGCGGTGCTGCCGCTGCGGCTGCGCGGCCCCCTCGACCAACGGGCCCTGGAGGAGGCGCTGGAGGACCTGGGGCAGCGGCACGAGGCGCTGCGCAACTCGCTGCTGGGGGCGGCCGGTACCCGTCTGCGCTCCCTGGGCGCCGACGACCACCTCCTGGACCTCGCCCTGCCCGCCGCCTCGGTCGACCTGTGGTCGCAACTGCCGCTGGCCGCCGAACTCGCCCGTGCCTACGAGGCCCGCGTCACCGGCAGCGCCCCGCACCGCTCCCCGGCCGGGCTCGACGCGGCGCCCCGCGCGATCTTCGGCGACCGGGAGCCCACCCCGCTGCCGGGCAGCGTGCCGCAGGCCGGCGCCGCCTCCTACGGCACCCTCGAGGTCGAGCTCGGCGACGAACTGCACGCACGGCTCACCCGGTTCGCGGCCGAGTACGGCAGCACCCTGTTCATGGTGGTGCACACCGCGCTAGCCACCCTGCTGGCCCGGCTCGGCGCGCCCGCCGGGATCACCGTGGCGGCGCCGGTCCCGGCCCGGGACAGCGCGGCGCTGCGCGGCGCGGTGGGCCCCTACGGGCGGGTCCTGGCGCTGTCGGTGGACACCTCGGGCGACCCGGCGTTCGGCGAGCTGCTGCGCCGGGTGCGGGAGACGGACCTCGCCGCCTACCGGGACCCCGACGCGGCACTGGCCGCGCTGCCCGGCGGGGTCGCGCTGACCATGCTGCAGGAGGCCGCCGGAGCATTCGAGGCTGCCGGGCTCACAATCCGGCCGGACGAAGCCGAACTCCCGCTTCCCGCCGCCGACCTGGGCCTGACGCTGACCGAGCGGCAGACGCCCGCGGGCGCACCGGCCGGTATCACCCTGCTGACCGCCTACCGGCACGAGACGGTCGGCGAGGCGGCCGCCGCCTCGCTCACCGGCCAGCTCACCGCCGTACTGGAGGCCGCCCTCGACGACCCGTCGGCCGCGCTGAGCCGGCTGCGGCTGGAGCCCGGCTCGGCGGAGGGCGGGGTGTGGGCGGGCGAGAGCGCCGTACTCCCGGCCGAGAGTGTGCCCGAGCTGTTCGCCTCGCAGGTGGCGCGGGCCCCCGAGGCGCTCGCGCTGCCCGGCATGAGCTACGCCGAACTCGACTCCCGTACCGACCTGTTGGCACACGCGCTGATCGCACACGGCGCGGGTCCGGGCACCTCGGTGCTGACCGCGCTGTCCTCACTGACCGGGTTCGCGGTGGCCGCGCTGGCGGTCGCCAAGGCGGGTGCCGCGCTGCTGCCGGTCGACCCGGCGCTGGACCCGGACGAGTCGGTCAGGCCGGTGGTGCTGCTGCTGGACGAGACGGCCGACCTGGTGCTGCCCGTCGTACCGGGCGCGGCCCGGCTGGTGCGTGACGACGCCGCCGACCGGCTGCCGCTACCACCGGGCGCTGGCCGGTGACCGACACCGACCGGACGCGGCCGCTGCGGGCGGACGACGCGGTGCTGCTGGTGCCCGGCGAGGACGGCACCGTGGTGATCGGCGCCGAGACGGTCGCCGCGGCGACCGTGGCCGAACCGGCCGACGCCGCCTGGCTGGTGCGCGGCTACCCGGACGGGGACGTCGCCCTGGGTCTGCTCGGCGCGCTGGCCTCCGGCGCCCGGGTGCACCTGCCGGACGGCTCGCTCGCCCAGGCGGTGCCGCACGAGGTGCTGGGCTGGCTGCGGCGGGAGGGCGCCCGGGTGGTGCTGGGCGGCGCCGACGACGCGCTGACCGCGCTGGTCGCGCTGGCCTGGTCCGAGGGGGCCGAGCTCTGCGTGAGCGGCGGCTGGGCCGAGGGCCGGTTCGTCGTCGAGCAGCTGCCCGGCGGGCCGCCCCGCCCCGCCCCCGGCTACCGCGCCTACGTCCTCGACGCCCGGCTGCGGCCGGTGGCGCCCGGTGAGACCGGTGCCCTCTACATCGCGGGCGCGGGTGTGGCCCAGGGCTATGTGGGGGATCCCGCGACGACCGGCGAGCGGTTCCTGCCGGACCCGTTCGGCGGGCCCGACGGCGACACCGCCCGGATGTGGCGGACCGGGCGGGCGGCGCGGCTGGCGGCCGACGGCATGCTCCGCGTGCTGGACCACACGGCCGAGGACGACCCCTTCGCGGACGACTTCGCCACGTTCGTCGTCCTCGCCGACGCCGACGGCCACCGGGCACTGTGGCCGGCCGCGGCTCCCGCACCGCAGGGCTGGTACGAGTCGCACCCCGAGGACCTCTACGAGCTGTGCCTCGACCACATCAACGAGCGCCTCAACGACCCCTTCTAGAAACACCGGGGCGGACCGGCCGACGCCACCGGGCAAGCGGCGAAGTTCCGGTCCGCCCGGGAGCCGGCCGCGCGGGAGCCGGCCGCCCGAACGGCAACCACCACCGGCGCGAGCCGGTCCCGAGTGCGCCTACGGGCCGGCTGCGCCAAGCCGATGGACAAAGCTGATCCCGGCGTAAGCGGTCCAGGCCGCTCCGGCGGGTCCTCACCGCCATCGACCAGGCGCGGGCCGAGTACGGTCGGCCGGCCCACAGCACTGTCCGATGCCGCACAGAGCACCAGCTGCCGGCATGAGAACGAACCTCGGCGTGACGGAACGTCACAGGCACGCTTCCGAGCGGTCGCCGGTTGTGGGGTCTTGAGGAAATTCGGCGCCGGGTTTTTGTTATCCGGCCGAGGATGCCGGGTCTCCCAAGGTGTGGGCGGCATACGGATGACGCCGCCCACCGAGGACTTCGAGGCGCTGGGACGACCACCCGGCTCCCCGAAGCCCGGTTCGCACGTGGGGCCGGACAGCAGCACATGTGTCAGGGCCCTGACATGAACAGAAAGAGAGCATCCATGAGTCGCGGTTCGCACCGGTGGAAGACCATGAGCGGCAGGTCGCGCGCGGCGATCGCGCTTGCCTCGGCAGGCGTGATCGGCGCAGTGACCGTCGGCATCTCGTCGGCGAGCACTCCGACCCCCGATCAGGACACGGCCTCCGCCAAGGCGTCGCAGGCAGCCCGGACCAAAGCTGCGAAGGTGAAGCGGTACTCCATGGGCGCCGTACCGTCCCACGAGAAGGGGCGCAAGCAGGCACTCGCCATGGACCTCCAGCCCAGGCTGGCAGCCCTCGCACCCACCACCTCGGTCGGCGGCTCCAGCACCACGGGGACTGTCGCAGCCCTGCCCGCCAGCGTCGATCTGAGCAAGTACGCGGCCAAGCCCGGCAATCAGGGCCAGGTCGGCTCCTGCGCCGCGTGGTCCGTGGACTACAGCGCCTACAGCATCCTGGAGCACGAGCAGAACATCACCGGCGGCCCCCAGGCCCCCATGTACACCTACGCCCAGATCGTCAAGGGTCAGGACCAGGGGACTTCCTTCGCCGACCATCTCGGCATCGCCATGAAGCAAGGCATCGACTCCAAGTCCCATTATTTTCAGGGGGACTTCGACTACTCCACTCAGCCCACCGCGAGCGAGATACGCAATGCCCGGAAGTGGAAGCTGTCCGGCTACACGCCGCTGCACACCGGTAGCAGGATCAAGGACGAGGTGAAAGCGGCCCTGGCCAAGGGCGAGCCCGTCGTCATCGCGATCGACGTGCACGACAGCTTCTTCGACGTCACCCCGCGGCAAGCCGCTTCCTACACCTACTACCCCACGGCAGACGATCCGTTGGCAGGCGGCCACGGGATCACCATCGTCGGCTACAACAGCAAGGGCGTGAGGATCGAGAACTCCTGGGGGGCCAACTGGGGCGACCACGGATTCATCAATGTCTCCTGGAAGTTCCTGGCCGACGAGGCCTGGGAGGCCAACGCGGTCGGCAAGCTCATCAAGCGCTGAGCTCCGATGAGCTCTGCAAGACCTACCGGCCTTGAGCCCCATCAGTCGATCGTGAGGTAACCCGCCACGATCCCGGGACGGCCCCGGCACCGCGCCCCCGAGGCATGGTGGCCGGGGTTCCCCTCAAGGCGGCGTCCCCAACGTGGGACTTGCCTTCTTGTGGAGAAGCCGGTTGGGCATTGTCGGCCTTCAAGACCACAACCGAGTCTTGGAGGCCGACGTCGCATCGGGCCCGAAGCCGGCCCCGGCGTCCCCCTGCCGCCGGGGCGGCCGTGCCCCAGCCGCCGGCACAGTAGGCCGGATTCCGGCGGCCGCTCAGGCGGTGCGCGTGAACTCCGCGTCGATCCGGGCCCGCGTGGTGGCCGGGTCGGCGACCAGGGTGGCCAGTTCCTCGTCGGTGTGGTGGCGGGTGGCGATGGCCGGGCAGCGGCGGCAGGCCGAGACACCCGCCTGGGCCCACCACTTGCAGTCGGCCCGCAGATGGCACTGCGGGACCGGGCCGAAGGCCTCGGCCGGGTAGGCGGCCACGACGCGTTCGATCAAGGTGCAGTCGGTGCCGCGCCGGTTGACGCACTCGGCGACGCAGTGCGAGGCGAACCGCAGGACGCGCCGCGGTTCGATGTCCGGCGGCACCAGCGGCAGGACCTCGGCGGCCGGAACCGGTTCGGCCAGGTAGCTCACCCGGCCGTCGGTGCCGGCGCGCACGCCGAGGACCACCGACTCGGGGGCGTACGCGGCACCGCTCGGGCACCACGCGGTCCGCGCCCCGCCGGAGCCCGCCGTCGCCGGCGTCCGGCGCGACGTCGCCGGTCACGCCCGTCGCCCCCTCAGCACGCCGGCTCGTTGGGGTCGATCCCCACTCCCCTGCCCCGGGGGAACAGTGGCGCGTCGCTGCCCGCACGCTCCAGGGCGACCGCCCGTCGCAGGCTGTGCGCCAACTGCTCCCGGGTCGTGATGCGCCGGACCGCGATCCGGTCGGCGGTGGTCTCGGCGCCGGCCGCGACGACGCCGGTGGCCGGGGCCGCCACCGCGATGCCCGCTGCCGTACGGGAGTGCCTCATGCGCGTCCCTCCGTCTGCGTGGGTACGGGGCCCCCGAGCATGGCCCCGGACGCCGCAGACGGAGTCGAGCCTCGCTGGACCTGGGACTGAGCCAGGGCCTCGGCGAGGATGCGCCAGATCTCGGCGGCGAGGTCGATGTTGGCGTCGGCCTGCGCCTGTTCGGCCAGCGCCCGCAGCCCCTGGACGCCGCCCTCGTCGCCGGACAGGATGCGCAGCTGGTGCCGCAGGATGTCGAGCCGGACCCGGTCCCGGTAGGTCATCCGCGGCTCTTCCAGGGCGAGTTCGCCGAGCAGGACGCGGGCGTCGTCGTACCGCGCGGTCAGGAACGCGAGGTCGGCCTTGAGCGCGGTCAGCTCCTGGCGCAGACCGGGCGTGCCGACGAAGGCGAGCGCCGACTCGGCGGACGTGACGCAGCGCTGGGCGGCCTCGGGGTCCGCGGGGACCTTCTGCAGGTGCAGCCGGCCGGCGGCAAGCCGGAGCCGCAGCCACAGCACCAGGTCGTCGGTGCTGCTGAACCGCTCCAGGGCCTGCTCGAGGTAGGCCTGCGCGGCGGGATAGTCGCCCTGCCGGACGCGGACGGCGGCCGTGGTCCACATCGCCTCCGCCCACAGGGTGTCCGAGCGGCCCTCGACCAGCGCGGTCAGTTCGTCGGCGTGCGCCCGGGCGTCCGGCATGCGGCCGGCCTCGGCCGCCACGGACACCAGGGCGAGCAGGACGGCGGAGCGGTCCTCCACGCCCAGGTCGGAGTCCCGGGCGAGGTGGTGGGCGGTGATGCAGGCGTCGAGGGCGGCGGGGATCTCGCCCAGGGAGCGCAGACAGCGGGCGAGCCGGGTCAGTCCGCGCACCCGCAGCTCGGCGAGCCCCACCTCGTCGCCGAGCCGGACCAGGTCCTCCAGGTACTCCCGCTCCCCCTCGTGGTCGCCCTGCACCCGCCGTTGCTGGGCCAGTTGCCACAGTGCCTGCCAGCGCAGTACGGGCGTCTCGTGGCCCTCGGCGGCCAGGGCCTCGCGCAGGGTCTCCAGGGCGTCGCCGGATCCGGTGGAGGCGGCAAGGGTCAGCGCGTGCGCCAGGGAACCGCCCGCGGGCTCCTCGAAGTCGGCCGGTTCCAGGCCGAGTCGTTCGGCGAGGTAGGCGACGGCGCGCTCGGTGGGCTGGCGGGCGCCCGACTCCAGCCGCGAGAGATAGCCCGTGGACATGCCGTCGCCGGCGAGCCCGGTCTGGGAGAGTCCCTGGGCCATGCGCAGCTTCCTCAGACGGCGGCCGAACGCGGGCTGTCGGAGCATGTGACCATTCCCTCGGTGGACACGCGGACGACGGCGGCCGCGGACGGATGGGGCAAGGGCGGGAACGTCAACGGTAGGGGCCCTGGCAACAGCCGGGCAAACCCTTGCCACGGTCCGTGCCCTGCGTCTCTTGCGTTTCTCACGCCCGTCTCGCGCGGCTCTCGTACGGCTCTCTTGCGGACCTCGTACGGCTCTCTTGCGGACCTCCGGCGACTCTCGATCCGGTCCGGGCAGGATGTCGAGCAGCACGGCCGTGTCCTGGTCGTTCGTGCCTGGACCGTGCCACCACCGTCCCCGTCGTCCCGGCAGCCCCGCCCATCGTCCTCGTCGTCCTCGTCGTCCTCGTCGTCCTCGTCGTCCTCGTCGTCCTCGTCGTCCCGTCCAGGAGTGGCCCATGAAGCCTGAGGTTGCGCGTGACGGCGACATCGGGTGGCCCACGCTGAACGGTGGCAACGCGCACACGGCCAGGAGGGTCCGGGGGGAGCCGTACGGTCAGACCGGGCGCCGTACCCCGGTCTCGAAGGCGTAGATGGCCGCGTGCACACGATTGGGCAGCCGCAGTTTGTGCAGCATGTTCTGCACATGGGACTTGACCGTGTGCTCGGAGAGGGTGAGCGACCGGGCGATCTCGCCGTTGGACAGTCCGCGGGCCAGCAGTTCGAGCACCTCGCACTCGCGCTGGGTCAGCTCCTCGGGGCTGATGCTGGAGACGCGGGCGCGGGGGCGCGAGCGGCCTCCCTCCGCGGGGACCAGGGTGTAGCCGGCCGCGGCCAGCACGACCGCGGCGGCGAGCTGACGCGACGTCGTCGTGCCGGGCAGGTGTCCGTGCACCGGGCCGCGGTCCTCGTCCTCGCCGCCGACGACGAGCACCGGCAGTCCGTCCGGCGCGTCCTGCGCGAGCCGGGCCCGCTGTTCGACGGTCAGCGGGCCGTGTACGACGAGGACCTGCGGGCGCAGTGAGCGCAGCGTGAGGCCCAGCTGGGGTCCGGGCGCGCTCTCACCGGTGACGGTGATGCCGGGGTGTCCCTCCAGCAGGGTGCGGATGCCGGTGCGGGCCAGCGGGTCGGCGCCCACGATGTGCACCCGTACCGGGCGTGCCGCCTCGACGGCGGGGGCGGGGGCCGGTCCCGGTTCCTGGGGTACCGGAAGCGGGGCGGGCTCACCGAGCGGGGGCAGGACGTGCAAAGTGGCGTGCCGTTCGTCCATGGCTGCCTCCTCCCCCAGGGCATGCGTCACGGTAGACGCGTGACAGGGGTACGTCCCATCCGCTCAAGTGGGTTCCGATCCGGCCCCGATCGCGTCTCGCGTGTGGCCTGTCGATCGCGTCTCGTGTGTGTCCTGCCGAACGGGTCCGCCGGACCGCCGGACCGCTACAGGATCGATCGAGAACCGCATGACGGGTGGTGGAAGTGGTTCACGTGGTTGGCCGATGGGCAGTCACCGGATGCTTGAATGACGGCAGTCGGCACGCCTTACGACCCAAGGAGCGAGCGCCGCGATGCGGAAGTCGTACTACGCAGCACACGTCTACATGATCGTGGGAGTGATTTCCGGGCTGTTCTACCGGGAATTCACCAAGGCCAACGACTTCACCGGGGACACCCAGCTGGCCGTGGTGCACACCCACCTGCTCGCGCTCGGCATGTTGGGGTTCATGATCATCCTGGCCCTGGACAAGCAGTTCCAGCTGTCCGGGACGCGGTTGTTCAACGCCTTCTTCTGGTTCTACAACGTGGGCATCGCCATCACCACGATCATGATGACCGTGCACGGGTGCCTGACCGTGCTCGGCGACCACGTTCCGGAGGCCGTGCCGCTGACCGCGGGGCTCGGGCACATCCTACTCACCGTCGGGCTGGTCCTGCTGTTCGTGCTGCTGGGCAAGCGGCTGAACGAGTCGGTGGCGAAGCCGCCGTCCGAGGAGCCCGAGCCGACCAAGACCTCGGTCTGACAAGACCTCGGTCTGAGACGAAGGGCTTTACCCGCCGTTCGGCTCTGAACGGACCTGCACGGCCACCGACTTCAGGCGAGCTGCCCGCCCGTCGAGTTCAGGCGAATTGCGTGGCGGGCCCGGTCAGCACCTCGGCCAGGACTGCCATCCGCTCGGGCGTGGCCTCCGGGCCGAGCCGGCCGCCGTGGGTGAGCGTGGCCAGGCCGTGCCAGGCGCTCCAGACGACCTCCGCCAGGACGCGGGGGTCGCGGTCGCCCGCGAGGGGCCGGACCGCCTCCTCGATCTCGCCCAGGACCTCCAGCAGCGGCTGCGGGGTCGGTTCGCCGCCCGGGGGTGCGGTGCCCGCCTCGAGCACCAGCATGGCCTGGTAGAGGACCGGTCCCCGGGCGGCGAAGTCGGCGTAGGCGCGGGCGACCGCGCGCAGCGCCCCGTGCGGGTCGGCCACGCCGAGGCGGGCGGCGCGCAGTGCCGCGGCGAGTTCGGCGAGCCCTTCTTGCGCCACCGCGTAAATGATGGCGTCCTTGTTCTTGAAGTGCTGGTAGAGCACGGGCTGGCTGTATTCGATGCGGTCCGCGAGGCGCCGTGTGGTGACGTTGTCCCAGCCCTCCGTCTCGGCCATCTCGCGAGCCGTGGCGAGGATGAGCCGGTGCCGTTGGGCCTGCTCGCGAAGGCGGCGCTCTCGGGGGGTCATGACCCCACGTTAGCATTTCGGTGAAATTCTAGCTAGCGATGATAGGGTCCCTGCTTTTGGCAAGTTCCGTGCGTTCGGCGGGCTTTCTGCACGGATGCTCGAGCGGTCTTCGAGGTGCGGTCGGCACGATCGCGGCAAGACCGCCACAGAGAGGGCCATCCGATGCCGATGCGGACTTCCCTGGAGGCACTGCTCGACCTGGCCGCCGACGTGATGGGTCACGACCCGCGCACCCTGCCGGCCGAGGCCGCCGGCTCGCCCTTCATCACGCTGGGCGGCACCCTCGAGCAGGCGATGCGACTGCAGGCGCGCGCCGAGGAACAGCTGCGCTTCTCCCTGGACCTGGCGCTGTTGCTGGGCCCCGCCCCGCTCGCCGAGGTACTGGCCCTGGCGGTGCCGGCAGCGGTCGTCTCACCCGAGCGGCGACCGGAGCCGTGGCAGGGTCCGGTGCTGCCGCAGCAGCGCACGGCCCTCGCGCCGGTCCGGCCGGCGCGCGCGGCGTACCGCGTACTCAGCGCGGAGCTTTTCGGGCCGGTCAGACCGGCGGCGCTGCGTACGGCGCTGGACGCGCTCGGCGCCCGGCACGAGGGACTGCGGACCGTGTTCACGCCGTCCGCCACGGGTCCGGTGCGCCGGGTGCTCGCCGACTGTCCGATACCGCTGGTCACGCTGGAGCGAGTGGTGCCCCACCCGGGGCAGGACGCGGTGGCCGCCGTACACACGCGCCTCGCGGCGGACGTACAAGACCTGGTGGGCCGTCCGGGCCACCCCCCACTGGCATTCGTCCTGACCCCGCTCGGGTCCGGCCGTCGGCTGCTGTCCTTCCTGCACCACGAGGCCGTGGCGGACGCCTGGTCCGCGGCGCTGGTCTGGCAGGAACTGCTGGACGACTACGGGCGTGCCTGTGCCGGCCGCTCACCGGCCCGTACGGTCGCGCCAGGACCGGACCCGGTGGCCCGGCGCGCGGAGTCACTGCGCCGCTCGGGAGCGCTACGGGCCCTGACGACCGAGCGCGCCGCACAACTGCGCGACGTACCGGCGACGACGACACCGACGACCGCCGGACGTCCGGAGGCCTTCGACTTCCGTGGTGAACGGTTGTCGTTCGGGATCGACGAGGACCTGCGCGACGCGGTGGACGCGACCGCCCGGCGGGCCGGTGTGCCGCACAGCACCGTCGTACTGGCCGCCTGGGTGCTGACCCTGGGCCGGCGGGCCCGTGTCGACCGGCTGCTGGTCGGCACGGAGATGCCGCTGCGGCCCACGGCCGCGCTGCTGCGCACCGTGGCGCCCTGCACGGCGACCCTGCCGGTGCGCTGCGAGGTGGAACCCACGACCGACTACTTCCTGCGGGGCCTGGCCTGCGCCTTCAGCGAGGCGCTCGCCTACGCCGAGGTCGACGCCGCCTGGCTGACTCGCGAACTCGGGCTGCCCGAGGCCCCGTCCCGGCCGGCCGCGCCGACCCGGGTGACCTTCGCGGCCCACGACGAGCTGCTGCCCACCAGCGTGCGGGCCGGCGGTCTGACCGCCCGCTTCCACCACGGCCACCTGGGCGGCGCCACCGCCGACGCGGCCCTGACGGTACTTCGGTGGCGCGAACGCCCGTTGCTGGCCCTGGACTTCGCCACCTCGGCCCTGCACCGCTCCGACGCCGTCCGCCTCGCGGCCGAACTCCGCACCACCCTGCGCGCCCTGGCCCACTCCCACCCGTGGACCCCGGTCGACGACCTCCTGCCGCGCGCGGCGGTGAGGGGGGCGCGGGCGGCGGTGGTGGGGTAGCCGGCGTCGCCGGGTGCCGCGAACGGGGTCCGGGCACATGTGCGTCCGCCCTGCTTCTCGCCTACCGGGCCCAGTTGCAACTCAACCGCAGCAGCCCCGTGAGCCGGGCTCGCGTCAGTCGTCGTAATCGTCCGCGCCCGTGTCGTCCAGTCGCTGGTCGAGGTCATTCACCCAGTGTTGGGCCCAGATTCTGAGGGCCGCTGTCTCTTCCGGGGTCAGGCCATAGACGGCGAATTCATCGTCGTCGATCCAGTCGACACCGCCGAGGCGCTCGCGCAGGTCCTGGAGGCGGAATTCCCCGCGGCCATGTCGCTCGCCGAGCCTCTCGAGATCTCGGAGGGTTCGGGTAGCGGCTGCGGCGTGGACGTCGATGAGGTCTCTGGCCGCGCCGCGATCGGCCAGAGCCCGTCTCCACACCGCCGGCCACACCGTCCGCCTGGGCAACCTGCAACGCGTCATCCCCGCGTTCACCCGCGTCTGCCAGGCCATCCTGAGGTTCCCCCGCTGCGCGGGAGTGGCTGACCAGCTGGTCAGGGCGGTTCATGACACCACCGTGCCGCTGCCTTTGCTGCCGTCGGAGCGCCGCAGGTCCAGGGTTTCGGTGAGCTACTTCCCCGGCTGGGTGAACGTGAGGATTCTCGGTGTCAGCAGTTCGGAGGAGTCCGGCCCGCGTTCGGTCCCCGGCTTGATGTAGTCACGCAGCGAGGCCATGAACATGCCGTGCAGGGCGGGGTCGCCTTCCGCGGAGGTGTTCAGGTGTGACGGCAGCATCTGAGTGGTGATCTCGGTGCAGTTCTTCGGCCAGCCGGGCAGGCCCCGGAGCACTGCGCAGTCCCGGGTGAAGTAGTGCACGAAGAATTTGCCGCTGTTCTTGACCGTGTTCGCATAGCCGTCTGCGGAACCTTTGAGGGTGGTGTCCAGAACGTTCGCCACGCCCGCCAGCAACGAGGCGTCGTTGACGGACAGGGCGGTGTAAGTCGCGTTGCCAGTTTCGGTGGCGAGGGTGTCGACCACCGCGTAGACCTGTCCGGAATCAAGCGGGAGCGGTGGTGCGAAGAAGTAGGCCGCGTCCTGCTGGTCGCCCAGGCAGTTCATGTTGATCTCGCGGCAGTACGGCCCAATCCACCCGTAGTCCCGCACCAGGTTGGGGATCAGGGAAGATGCTGACGGCGGCTGCGTGCAGTCGCTGGTCTGCAGGTGCGCCGTACTGCTGACACGGTCGCACACCGCACTGACCAGATTCCCCAGGTCACCGGCCAGGTGGGCCTCGCTGTTCGCCGTTCGCTTCTCGAAGCTCAGCGATCCGTAGCGCTGTACGGGTCCCAGGGAGTCGGGGGCACGTACGCGCAGCACCGTCAGCGGAGGATTCTTTCGCCACTTGTCCGCAGCCTGCTCCTGGCCGGGGTCGGGGACGGCGTACCGGAACGCGGTGAAGAAGTCGATGGCGTCCTTGCCCATGCCGAGCGGCCCGATCGAGCCGAGGTTGTCGCGGGCGGGAATCTGCTCGGTGAAGATGTCCTCGCCGGGAACGCCCTGGGCCTGCAGGGTCCGGCGTACGGCGCGGTCGGTGGTGGCGCTGGGGGTGATGATGAAGTACCGGTTCTTCTCGAAGGAGTAGCCGGATTGCCGTTCCATGACGACGTTGTTGACGGTGTCCCCGAGTGCGGACGTGCTCTGGACCCGCCCCGACCGCCGGCCGTCGGGTGGGATCGTGTCGAACAGGTACTGCATGGGGACAGGCCGATCGGCCGTGCGCTCCCATTTGAGGTAGTCACTGGTCTTCCACTGCCCGCGCTGGCTGGATTCCCATGTCTGCAGCCCCATGTAGCGGCCCGGGGGTGGCATCTTCCCGTAGAGCACGATCGCGTCTCGCGGATCGAGCCGGTAGGCCGTCGTGTAGCCGGGCCTCGTCCGGCCGAACGCGTTCACCATGGCGGGATCCACGTACTCGTTCGGCCAGGTTTTCACGACGGGCACCACGTATGGGGCCGCGGGGTTGTTCAGGAGGCAGTTCTTCAGCAGTGGGTAGGTGGCGTCCTTGCAGTCCTGCTGGGTATACAGCCTCGCGTATCCCGGATTGACCTGAAACCCACTCTCTTGCAGGTCGGCGACCAGCCCCGTGGTGATCGCATCACCGGCCGTGCCTTCCCCCGCGCCGGCCTGGTGCTGACCACACCCGGATACGGCGAGCAGCATCAGGCACGTCAGCGAGTACCAGACTCTCGGCGCGACGCGGCCCATGGTCATCCCTCCTGGCCAATTCGATGCCTTGGGGTGCTGCGCAGCCAGGTCGTACCGTGGTTCCGCATACCCTGACCCCCATATCGAGGACTCTCAGTAGAACGAGTGTCACCATGAGTACGCGCGCGGGGCCACCGGACTGAGGCAGCCGGGCGAGCTTCCGCCGTCGGCGGCTGCCGCCACAGCGCCGTGCCACAGTGCCATCCATCCGGCTCGCCGACGCCCTGGTGAGCATCCGCGGCTGCGAGAGGCCACAGGGTTCGTCACCCGATGGCTTCGCGGGGGACAATGAAGATCTTCCACCCGAAGTCGCAGGTCACGGGTCTGGTGTGAGCGTCGGGTGGGATGCTCCAGCGACCTTCGCGGCCCACGACGAGCTGCTGCCCACGAGCGTGCGGGCCGGCGGCCTGACCGCCCGCTTCCACCACGGCCACCTGGGCGGCGCCACCGCCGACGCGGCCCTGACGGTGCTGCGCTGGCGCGAACGCCCGCTGCTGGCCCTGGACTTCGCCACCTCGGCACTGCACCACTCCGACGCCGTCCGCCTCGCGGCGGAACTCCGCACCACCCTCCGCGCCCTGGCCCACTCCCACCCCTGCACCCCGGTCGACGACCTCCTGCCGCGGACTGCGGTGAGGGGGGCGCGGACGGCGACGGTGGGGTAGCCGCCGACGCCGGGTGCAGCGAACGCGGTCCGGGCACATGTGCGTCCGGTACCCGGTGCGGCGATCTGCCTGAATTCTCGGCAATCCTCAGCAGGTCGCTGTAGCGGGGTCGGCCTCGCCGCACCCGATGGTTGCCCGAGCTCCCGGCGTCCCGGCGGACCTCACCAGAGTTTGTCGATCTCCCCGGGATACAGCTCGATCCGGCTGTCGCGGAACAGCCCCTCTGCCCGGCGGGCCTCGGGTGAGAAGAAGGCGGCCATGGTCACCTTGTCGAAGCCGGGACGGTCGCTGGAGAACGGGGACTCGGGTGGGCCGCCGATCAGCACCGCTCCGGGGAGGACCGCCCAGCCCGCGCTCTCGTAGAACGCCCGGAGCGGGCTGTCGCAGCTGAACAGCCCGAGGCCCGGCTTGCGGTCGGTACGTCCTGTGGGCCCAGGATGACCGCCGGTTCGACCGGGACGCACCCGCTTCCCGCCTCGCGGGCGTGGTCGAAGTAGCCAGCCGCGGTCGAGCCGGGCCGCACCCGCGGCATACGGCTCGCCTGCTGGCAGCACGCTGCGGTCAGTCCAAGGGGACCGTGGCGAACGTCTCCCAGTCGTACATCCGGCGGTCGCGGTGCAGCACGATCAGCTCCGCGCTGGGAGAGCATTCTCACCGCCATACGCTGGCGCAGCATGGACCAGGGCGAGGCCCCGAGCATTGCGCAGACAGCTCGGGAGATGGGGATGTGCAGCGGTGCGTCCGTGCACTACCAGCAGGGGGAACTGGTAGCGAAGGGCGTCATCGTCCGCGAGCCCGGCCGCCCGCGCAGCGTGCACCTCGCCTGGCCCGGGCTGCCTCAGAGGGGGTGGGGCGCGCCCGCTCGCGAGGCATGGCGTTGCAGCGGTGCCCCAGCCATTGATCACCGGACGGCTGGGGCACCGAGTCATTCCGCCGGTGGCTGCCTCACGCCCGGTCGTTCAGTTCCTGCGCCGCGTCGAGGACCAGATGCCACGGATACTCTTTCGGCCTGCCCTGACCCGGCTGGTTCGGGACGAAGCCGCCCTCTCCGTACAGGACGCGTACGCCCATGGCGCGCAGTTCGGCGACGCTCCGCTCGAACTGCCGGTGTTGCACGTACGCCGCGTTCACGCACGGCATGGCCACGGTCGGGATGTTCTTGCCGATGCCCTCGGCGACGACGCCCACCACGAAGTCGTGCGTGAGGCCGAGCCCCCACTCGTTGATCGTGTTGAAGGTCGCTGGCGCGACCGCGATCACGTCCGCCTTCGGCCAGACGTCCGGCTCGCCGGGCATCTTGTACTCACTGCGCACGGGATGGCCGGTCAGTCCCTCCAGCTCAGCCAGCTGCGGCGCCAGCCAGCGCGCGGCGGTCGGGGTGAGCCCGAGGCACACGTCGAATCCGCGGGCCTGCGCGTCCTGGATCACGTTTGCAACATCGAAGACGGGCGGGGCTGCGGAGCCGAACAGGTAGAGCACACCGGAAGTCGTCATGGGCCAATCCGACCACACGCAACCGCCCCCGCTCACAGGGGAGTCGGGGGCGGAAGGGTGCACCTATGCCACCGGGCGCAGGTACTGTTCAAGTGCGTGCTCAGAACGGAGACCAGTATGCCCGCACTGGACGGCGAACACACGGGCGCACGTATCAAGGAGCAGCGCAGACTGGCCAGGCTCACGCAGCGCCATATGGCCGATCTGCTGCCCTACTCGTACAGCTACCTCAACCAGGTGGAGTGCGGCGCTCGCCCGGCGACAGCCGCCTTCGTGGCCGCGTGCGCCAAGGTCCTCAATGTCGATGTGACCGTGTTGACGGGGCAGCCGTACGTGACCGAATTGCAGCGAGATCGGCTCGTCGAGCTGGTGCGACCCATCCGTGAATCACTCGACCTGTACGACCTGGGCCCTAACCCGGATCTGACCGTACGGCTGGCAGACCAGCTCATCGCCGGAGCCGACCAATTGTGCGAGGATGTCCGCGCCACACATCTGCGGAACGCAGCCCGAAAGCTGCCTGGCCTCATCGCCGAACTCACGCACACCGCCTGGTCAACACCGTCAACCGAGCTATGGCAGGCGCTCGCCTCGGCCTACCGCACCGCACACGACATCAGTGTGAAGCTTGGCTACTACGACCTGTCCGCGGTCGCCCTGGACCGGATGGACTGGGCGGCGCAGCGTGCCTCCGACCCGTGCCTGGCGGCGGTGCGGCAGTACATGCGGGCCCTGGTGTACTTCCGTGAGGGCGAGTACCAGATCGGGCAGCGGCTCGTCGCGTCCGGGCACAGCGTAGTCGGCCAGGCCGACGACACACGGGAGGCCATGGCCGTGGCCGGGCAGTTGCATCTCGGCGCATCTGTCATCTCCGCACGCGCGGAGGACGCGACCGCAGTGAACAACCACATCGCCGAGGCCCGCCGAATCGCGAAGCGGATCGGTGACGCCTCCGAGGTGCACTGGCTCAGCTTCGGCCCGACCAACGTGGACCTGCACGAGATGTCCGCTGCCGTGGAGATGCACCAGTACGACGACGCGCTGAAGAAGGCCCGGAAGATCAGCAAGAAGCTGACGCCGAAGCTCGCAACGTCTCGCCGCGCCCACTTCCTGATCGACCAGGCCCGCACCGAGATGGAGTCCGGGCACACCGAGGATGCGCTGAAGTCACTGGTCGTAGCGCGGCGTATGGCCCCCGAACAGACCCGGTATCACCCGGCGGCCCGTGAGACCATCACCGGTCTCATTCACCTGTCTCGGCGGACTCCCGGCGCCCTGAACCACATGGCCGCCTGGATCGGCCTGTAGGTCACGCTCACAAAACTGTGAGCGTTGTGCCGCTCTCGGAGCGTCACGCTGTTCTCACGCCTGGTCAACGACGACGCGGGAGCAGCGCGATGGCACATGGTCGGAACGTTCCGAACGGCGCAGACCTGTGTTCCCTCGCGGCCCTGCGGCCGTTGGCGCAAGGCGCGCCCCGGCAGTCGCGCGAACGACTCCGGGGCCGACCAACGCTGCTTAGGAGCGCCGACATGCAGAACGCTACAGCCCCGGACCCAGGCCGCCCACCCGGCCCGAAGATGACGATCAGGGTCTACACAGTCACCCATGAGGGCGTCGTGACCGAGCCTCGCGCCCCTGTGAGCGTGCCGCACGACTACGTGCCACCCCCCGAGGGACTCGGCACCCAGCTGCCGCCCTGCGACTGCCCTCAGCACGCCAAGGCGGGTACGGCGCGATGACCGCCATCCGCCCTCAGGCAGAGAAGGCGCCGCTGGACACGGTGACGATGCGCGGTACGGCGCACGACTTCATTCGCGCCGGGGATGTGCTCCTTCGCCACGGGGAGCTGAAACAGCACAGCACCGATTTCAGCCAGAACCTGTGGCAGCTGATCGACCAGATCGGACGGCTCGCCGCTCCGCAGCCGCAAGAGGTGGTCGCGATCGTGGCCATGGCCGCAGCCGCCGAGGCACAGCGTCGACTCGACCTGATCGAGCGTCCCGGGCTGCAGGGCGAACACGAGCGCGTGAAGAAGCTCGCCTGCTCCGTGCTCGCACTGTGCGACCACTACGAGACGCTGTCGGGGACCACGATGTGCCTGGTCTGCGACAAGCCGATCGCGGCCGGCGAAGAGACCGTCCTGTACGACCAGTTGAGCCCGTCCGGCGGCGCCATCAGATCCGGGCACATTCATGCCGCGTGCGTCAACCGCGCGCGCCGCAGCCGCTGACCGGCGTCACCTGCCCCGGTGACCAGGGGCCCAAGGCGGCCGCTTCGGGTCAGGGCCGCACTCTCAGCGCCCCTCCCGCTGGAGCAACGGAATTCTCCGACGGCAGGGGTTCCACGAGCCTGTCCCGGCCACGGGCGGTCGGAACGGGTGCACAACCGGGCGGAGACCACTTCTCCGACTACGGATGAATCCGGAGGTTGGCTATGAATCTGTACGAGATGCACGCGGCTGCAGACACCCCGGCCAGGACGTGGTGCGGCGGGAATCTGGGCGGCGACAACGAGACCTGTGTCACCACCACTCCACTGGCTGAAGCGGACGCGTTCATCGTCGGCGACTCCAAGCCGGAGGGCGCCGGTCGCGAGCTGCGCATGACCGGTGCGGAGCTCGACAGCTTCGCCCTCCGGTGGGCTCGTGACCGGGGCCTGAAGCTCTAGCCTGACCGCCCGCCATACGCAGACCGCAGGCCGCCCCACGGGGCGGCCCGTCCTGGAAGGACACTCATGACCACCATCGCACCCGAACACCCGAGGCTGACCAGCCAGAACTGGGCTGGTCACTGGCACGGCTTCGGCCCTTGGGTCGGCCCGCCGGAGCACTACGCGAAAGAGGGCAGCAAACGCCCACCTCACCCCGTGCAGCCGGGGCCCGACAGCGACCACGCCAACCGCTACCGCGAGGCCGCCGGCGAGTTCGCCAGCGGCAACCTGCCGCCTCTGATGACCGGTCACTGGCTGATGAAACGCGGGCAGGCCGAGGCCTCCCGCACCTGGACGGACGTCACCGACGCCGTGGCGTGGCTTCGGGGGCACTACACCAGGAACCTTCCCTTCGAGCGGTCCGACGGCTTGCAGGCCTACGCCGAGTTGGACGTCAAAGTCGCCTATGTCTACGACGTCCTCCCCCGCGGAGTCGACGTCACCTGGGTTCACTACACCGAGTCGCGCAGCCTCTTCTCGGCTGCCGTCGTGTGCTGCCCGAACCTCTTCCACCCGGACACGCCGTGCCCGCTGAAAGCCTCATCGATGAGGAGCCCCGATGTCGCTCGGTCTGCTGTTGCCCCCGGATGGGGCAGCTGACCTCCTGGCCGACTGGCCCGACGCGCCGCGCGTCTACGAGCGCGGCACCACGGAGATCGACCACATCGCCGACTGCCACCTGGACGAGTGGATCGACACCGGGTGCGTGCCCGCCTCCGAGGTCGCCGTCCTGAGGGCTGGCCCGGCGCTCAACCCGGGCGCCTTCAAGACGAACGGGCGCCTCGACCCGGCCAAGCTCCGCCGTCTCCACACCGCCGGCCACACCATCCGCCTGGGCAACCTGCAACGCGTCATCCCCGCGTTCACCCGCGTCTGCCAGGCCATCCAGAAGGAGACCAGATACAGCAACTACGTGCACGCCTTCCTCACCCCCGCCGGTGAACAAGGACTGCTGCACCACTGGGATCAGCAGATGGCAGTCATCGTGCAGGTCGCGGGCGTCAAGACGTGGCAGCTGTGGAAGCCGGTGTACGACGCTCCTATGCGGGAGTACCAGGAGTCGTGGCGAGTCTGGCAGGACCACTTCATCCCGATGTGGGAGAGCACCGGACCGGACCTGACGATCGACCTGGCAGCCGGGCAGACACTCGTGCTGCCGCGAGGCTGGGTGCACAACCCGCACGCCCGGGACAGCACCGCGGACAGCATCCACCTGACCTTCGCCATCAGGGAACGCACCCCCTTCTGGGCTCCCGAGCAGCTCGTTGCGCGGGCGATCGAACGGCCTGAATTCCGCCGGATCATCCTGCCCCGAGAGCTGGAGGGGCCGATATTCACCGACCGCCTGGGCGAGACCAGGAAAGCACTCATCGGATTCCTGAACAGCCTGGACCTGGCGGAAATGGCCGGACTGCTGCGTGAGACGGCCGTGACCGACCTGGAGTACACGACCTGACGGTCCCCCAAGCGGCCCCGTCTGTCCGCTTCCCCCGTGGCGGATGGACGGGGCCTCTCCGTCGCAGGCGGTCGGCTCCCGACGGACCTCACCAGAGCCTGTCGATCTCCCCGGGATACAGCTCGATACGGCTCTCGTGGAAAAGCGCCTCCGCCTGCCGGGCCTCGGGTGAGAAAAAGGCGGCCATGGTCACCTTGTCGAAGCCGGGACGGTCGCTGGGGAACGGGGACTCGGGCGTGCCACCGATCAGCACCGCCCCGGGGAGGACCGCCCAGCCCGCGCTCTCGTAGAACGCCCGGAGCGGGCTGTCGCAGGTGAACAGTCCAAGGTCCAGCAACCGCTCGCGCATCGTCTCCCGGGCAGCCGCCACCAGGCGTCGGCCGTGTCCGCGGCCACGGGTCTCGCGTCGCGTGACCACGGTGCTCAGGCCCCCGGCTGCATAGGCCCCGCCCGCGTGGACGATCTCCTTGGACAGGATGTCCAGCGCGGCCACCACCGTCCCGTCGTCCACGAGCAGCATCGACAGCGGCCGCAGCGCGGGATCATGGGCCGGTGCGTCGGGCGGAGCAGCCGCGCCGGGCGGCGACGGCCACGCCTGCTCCTGGATCTCCCGCACCTGCGCACGCAGCTCGAAGGGAGTGGCTTCTTCGGGGAACGACAGGATGTGCACGCCCCGATTGTGGTCACCCACCGCGTCGGCGCAAGGAGGTTTTCGCAGCTCCCAGCCCCTGCCCCTGCCCCTGCCCCCGCCCCGGTCGGGGCAGGAGCGGGGCGACGCCGGTGCGCACGCCGCGGGGGAATCGGCGCGCGCACCGGGGCCGTTGGTCCCCCGGCGGCCCGAGGGACCGGTCGGTGGCCGGGACCGGTGCGGGCCGGTCCCGGCGGGTTCAGCTTACGGCCGTTTCAGCCGGCGTTTCGTTTCAGCCTTAGCCGACCGGCTCGGCTTCAGCCGGCCAGTTCGACGAGCTTGGTGACGTTCTCGGCCGGGTCGGGCATCGCGGCGATCTCCGCGGCGACCTTGCCGGCGGCCACCCGGTAGCCCTCCTCGGCGAGCAGGCGACGGGTGGCCTCGGTGACCGCCTCGGGCGACTGGTCCGCGGCGAGGACGACCTCGCCCGCGCCCGCGGCGGCGACTGCCCTCCCGTTGGCCGGGCCGTCGGCACCCTGCGGCAGGACCAGCTGCGGCAGTCCGGCCGCGAGCGTCGCCAGCGTGGTGCCGGCGCCGCCGTGCTGCACGACCACCGACGCGTGCTTGAGCGCCTCCGGCTGTGCCACCCACGGCACGGCCACCACGCGCTCGGGCAGCTCACCCAGTTCCTCGACCGGTACGACGGGCCCGGCCGCGACCAGCACCGGCACGTCCAGCGGCAGCAGCCCCTGCAGCACCGAGCGCAGCACCTCGGGCGAGCCGAGGGCGGTGCCCAGGGTGAGGTAGACGAACGGCTTGCCCGACTCCCGGATCCGCTCGGGCAGTTGGCCCGGCTCGGAGTAGGCGACCGTGCGCTGCTCGATGCGGGGCAGCGGCGCGGCCAGGAAGCCCGGGTCCTGGATGGACGGCGGGACGATGTCGATGTAGCTGCGGGACAGGGCCAGCAGCTGGCCGAAGGGCACGTCCACGCCGAGGTCGCCGGCCGTGGCGAGCAGCTCCTGCTGGATGCGCTCCTCCTCCGGGCCGAGCGCCATCACACCGACGCCGTGCGCGACGGCGGGCACACCCGCGAGGGCGGCGGCGAAGGCGGCACCGGGGTTCAGCGCCTCGTAGACGACGAGGTCGGGCCGCAGCCGCTCCAGGGCGGTGGCGAGGTCGGCCGCCACCCAGCGCGGCAGCACCGAGCCGAACACCTGCACATGCAGGTCCGCCAGCACCTCCGGCGGCACGTCCTGGGCCCCGAGCTCGCCCGCTCCCGCGAGGTCGGCTCGAGAGCTGACTGCTTCCATGAACGCCTCGGGCACCGACCGGCCCGCGGCCACCGGCTCGAGGCCGGCCGTCACCACGGCGGGGTGCAACTGCTCACCCGTGGCGAAGGAGACCTCGTGGCCCGCAGCCCGGGCGGCCTTCGCCAACGGCAGGAGGGGATAGACGTGGCCGAAGTTACCGGCGCCGGCAAAGAGGATTCTCATACCGCCCCAGCGTAGGGACGCGAACAGCCGCTGTCTAGTGCTGACAGATTTTCTGTCATCGACAGCCAACACGCCAACTATCGCTGATGGCAAGCCATTTGAACGTCACTCGGAAGTCGCTCGGCGGATCGAGCGCCCCTCTGGGACAGGTCGAGGCGCTCTCCAGGCACAGCCGATCGCGCCACCCCATCGTCGTGATGCGGCCGCCCGCCCCAGGGTGCGCGAGACAAGCCGAAGGAGCCCCTTGATGACCATCACCACCCAGGCAGTCGCGCCTCCGGGTGTCTCGAGGAGTCATGTGCAGCGGTTCATGCTGTCCGCGCAGGCCCTCGACAGCGCGGTGACGCCCAACGAGGTGTTCCACGAGTGGTTCTCCGCCCAGCGCCGCACCAACCGCTACGACGTGCGCCGTATCCCGTTCTCCGAACTCGTGGGCTGGCACTTCGAGGACGCCACCGGGAACCTGGTGCACGACAGCGGGCGGTTCTTCTCGGTCGAGGGCCTGAGCGTGCGCACCGAGTGGAACGGGCGCGAGGCGTCGTGGGAGCAGCCGATCATCAACCAGCCCGAGATCGGCATCCTGGGCATCGTGGTCAAGGAGTTCGACGGCGTCCTGCACTGTCTGATGCAGGCCAAGATGGAGCCGGGCAACGTCGACACGGTGCAGCTCTCCCCCACCGTGCAGGCCACCCGGAGCAACTACACCGGGGTGCACAAGGGCGCCGCGGTCCGCTACATCGACTACTTCAAGCCGCCGCGGATGCAGTCGCGGGTGCTGTACGACTCGCTCCAGTCCGAGCAGGGCTCCTGGTTCCTACGGAAGCGCAACCGCAACATCGTGGTGGAGGCCGTCGGGGACGTCCCCGAGCATGAGGACTTCGTCTGGCTGACCCTCGGTCAGATCCACCAGCTGCTGCACGAGTCGAACGTCATCAACATGGACGCCCGTACGGTGCTGTCGCTGATCCCGGCCTTCGGCGAGAGCGGGCTGCCGCTGCACCCGACCGAGCAGGTGCTGAGCCGGCTGACCGAGGTCAAGGCCCGGCGCGAGCTGGTGCAGCGCACCCTGCCGTTGAACCGGGTGGAGCGCTGGCGGCGTACCGACGAGGGCATCGAGCACGAGACGGGGCACCACTTCACCGTCATCGCCGCGTCCGTGGCGGCCGCCAACCGCGAGGTGAAGAGCTGGACCCAGCCCCTGCTGGCCCCCGCCGAACAGGGCCTGTCCGCCTTCCTGATCCGCCGTATCTGCGGGGTGCCGCACCTGCTGGCGCAGGCCAGGTCCGAGGCGGGCGTGCTGGACGTGGCCGAGCTCGGCCCGACCGTGCAGTGCCAGCCGGGCCGGGCCCTGACCCTGCCGCCCGAGCTGCGGCCGCGCTACCTGGACGTCGTCCTGCGGGCGACCCCCGACGAACTGCTTTACGACACCGTGCAGTCCGAGGAGGGCGGACGCTTCCACCACGCGGGCAACCGCTACGTCCTGATGGAGGTCGGGGACGAGTTCCCGGTGGACGTACCCGAGGAGTTCGTGTGGGTGACGGCCGAGCAGCTCAGCGCGCTGGTACGGCACAGCAACTACCTGAACATCGAGGCCCGGACGCTGCTGACCGGGCTGCGCGCGGTCTGGTCGCTGGGCGGGGTGTTCGCCCGGTGAGCGCCACGGCCGTACGACCCCTGCGCCTGGGCGTGCTGGGCTGCGCGGACATCGCCCGGCGGCGCATGCTCCCCTCGCTGGAGCGGCAGCCGCTGGTCGAGGTGACCGCGGTGGCCAGCCGTACCTCGGACAAGGCCCGGCAGTTCACCGACCTCTTCGGCGGCACGCCCGTCGAGGGCTACGGGCGGCTGCTGGAACGCGACGACGTGGACGCGGTGTACATTCCGCTGCCTCCCGAGATGCATGTGGAGTGGACCCTGCGGGCGCTGGCGGCCGGCAAGCACGTGCTGTGCGAGAAGCCGTTCGCCACCAGCCTGGCCGACGCCGAGAAGGCGGTGGCCTTCGCCAGGGAGCGCGGACTGCTGCTGATGGAGGGCTTCATGTTCCTCCACCACTCCCAGCACGCCCGGGTACGGGAACTGGTCGCGGACGGGCTGATCGGTGAAGTCCAGCTGTTCTCCTCGGAGTTCGGCATCCCACTGCGGCCGGCCGCGGAGCCCGGCGGCACACCCCGGCGGGCCAGCACCCTGCCGGAGGTGGCCGCCTATCCGATCCGCGCCGCCCAGCTCTTCCTGGGCCCCGGGCTCCGGGTGGCCGGGGCCCAGGAACGCCCGGCCAGCGCCTACGGGCCGAGCCCCGCGGGCAGCGCGCTGCTGGTGTCGACGTCCGGCGCCGCCGCGCAGCTGGCCTACGGCGTCGAGCACGCGTACCTCAGCGGGTACGGGCTGTGGGGCAGCCGGGGGCGGCTGCGGCTGGAGCGGGCCTTCAGCACGCCGGACGACTTCACCCCCGTGCTCAAGGTGGAACGCGACGGCGAGGTGAGCGAAATGGTCCTGGACAAGGACCACCACTTCACCAACATCGCCGGTGTCTTCGCCCGTGCCGTACTGCACGGCGAGGACTTCGCCCCACACGCGGAGGCGATCCTGGACCACGCCCGGCTCGTGGAGGAGGTCGAGCGGGCGGCCGGCCGCTGACGGAGCGCGGCCACAGGGAAAGCGGCCCGGCGCGGTGACGACAGGGATCCTCCCGTCACCGCGCCGGGCCGCCGGCGTTTCCACGTGTGCTGCTGCGTGTTGCTGTGTGCCGCTCAGGCGCCCTGCATGGCGTAGAAGTCGACGCCCAGCTGGTGGAACATCCCGGCCATGTCCAGCTGGTCCCAGTGCTCGGCCAGCAGCCCGTTCTCCACGCGCCAGATGTCGATGGACTGGAAGGACAGCGTGCGGCCGGTGCCCTCGACGCCGAAGAACGTGCCCCGGTGGGTGCCGGAGTACTCGAACCGCCCCGCGATCCGGTCACCGTCGACGATCACGTCGTGAGCGACGACGTGGACGTCCGGGAACGCGTCGAAGATCTGCTGGAAGAAGGCCGCGTTGGCCTCGATGCCGTCGGCGACGACCGGGTTGTGGTCGATGTGCCCGGGCGCGGTGTGCTCGCTCATCGTGCTCACATCATGACTGTTGATCATGTCGACGAAGGCCTGGACGAGTGCGCGGTGGTTGTCTGCCATTGGGTGTGTGCCTCTCTCGGCTCGTACTCGGGCTCGGGCTCGGGCTCGCCTCACGGACGTACTGAAGAACTCGTGACGGAACTGCACCGAGGATCCGTACTCCCTCTCGAGCCGCCCTGGAGGACCCCTGTGGGCAGGGCCCCTGTGGGCGCGGCCGATCCCCAACCCCCGCTCAAGTGCCCGCTCCTAGCCTCGAGGCCATGAAGGCTCTCGTACTCTCCGGCGGGGCCGGAACCCGCCTGCGCCCCCTCACCCACACATCGGCCAAGCAACTGGTGCCCGTGGCCAACAAACCCGTGCTGTTCTACGGTCTGGAGGCGATCGCGGACGCCGGTGTCACGGAGGTCGGGATCGTCGTCGGGGACACGGCCGACGAGATCAGGGAGGCCGTCGGCGACGGCTCCATGTTCGGTGTCTCCGTCACCTACATCCCGCAGGAGGCGCCGCTGGGCCTCGCCCATGCCGTAGTGATCGCCCGGGAGTTCCTCGGCGAGGACGACTTCGTGATGTACCTCGGTGACAACTTCATCGTGGGCGGCATCTCCTCCCTGGTCGACGGCTTCCGCGCGGACCGTCCCGACGCCCAGATCCTGCTGACCCAGGTCTCCGACCCGCGGCAGTTCGGCGTGGCCGAACTCGGGGCCGACGGACGCGTGGTCAACCTGGAGGAGAAGCCCGAGTCGCCCAAGAGCGACCTGGCGCTGGTCGGCGTCTACCTCTTCACGCCGGCCGTGCACGAGGCCGTACGCGCCATCGAGCCGTCCTGGCGCGGCGAGCTGGAGATCACCCACGCGCTGCAGTGGCTGATCGACGCCGGCCGCGACGTGCGCTCGACGACGATCTCCGGGTACTGGAAGGACACCGGGAACGTCGCCGACATGCTGGAGGTCAACCGGACGGTGCTGGAGCGCGCGGAGCCGCGGGTGGACGGGACCGTCGACGACAGCAGCGAGATCATCGGGCGGGTGCAGATCGACGAGACCGCGACGGTGACGGCGTCGCGCATCGTCGGCCCGGCCGTGATCGGTCCGGGCACGGTGGTCACCTCCTCCTACATCGGCCCGTTCACCTCGATCGCCGGCGACTGCGAAATCACCGACAGCGAGATCGAGTTCTCGATCGTCCTCGACCACTCCCTGGTGCACGGCGCCCGCCGTGTGGAGGCGTCGATCATCGGACGCAACGTGGAGGTGACGCCCGCGCCGCGGGTGCCCGCCGCGCACCGGCTCATCCTCGGCGACCACAGCAAGGTGCAGATATCGTCTTGACTTCCTCGCCCGCCCTAAAGGCGGGTGATTCCAGCGGTCGCCCGCTGGGTTTCCTGCTTCACCGACGACCGCCCCGTCCGGGAAGGCTCCCGTTGAGGTCTTACACCGTCTCCGCAGGCAGACGCCGCCAGCCCGGCGGCCAGGATGTTGCGTGCCGCGTTCACATCACGGTCATGTACGGCGCCGCAGTCGCACGTCCACTCACGGACGTTCAGCGGCAACTTCGCCGCGACCGCGCCGCAGGTTCCGCACAGCTTGCTGCTGGGGAAGAAGCGGTCGATCACGACGAGTTCGCGCCCGTACCAGGCGCATTTGTACTCCAGCATGGAGCGGAGTTCCGTCCAGGCCGCGTCCGAGATGGCGCGCGCGAGCCTGCCGTTCTTCAGCAGGTTGCGGACGGTGAGGTCCTCGATCACGACCGTTTGGTTCTCACGGACGAGTCGAGTCGACAGCTTGTGCAGGAAGTCCCGGCGCCGGTCAGCGATCCGCGCATGCACGCGGGCGACACGCTGACGGGCCTTCTCCCGGTTGTTCGATCCCCTCGCCTTGCGCGACAGCTCCCGCTGCGCCTTCGCCAGGCGGGCACGGTCACGCCGCTCATGCCTCGGATTGGCGACCTTCTCCCCGGTGGACAGGGTCACCAGCGACGTGATCCCGGCATCGATGCCGACCGCCTTGTCGGTGGCGGGGGCCGGGGCGATGGTGACTTCGCAGAGCAGGGACACGAACCAGCGGCCGGCCGCGTCACGGGACACAGTGACCGTCGTGGGCTCCGCACCCTGCGGGAGCGGACGCGACCAGCGAATGTCCAGGGGCTCCGCCATCTTCGCCAGCGTCAACCGACCACCGCGATACGCGAAGGCGCTGCGGGTGTACTCCGCCGACGCCCGGGACTTCTTCCGGCTCTTGTACCGGGGGTACTGGGACCGCTTGGCGAAAAAGCTCCCGAACGCCGTCTGAAGATGGCGCAGCGCCTGCTGGAGCGGAACGGAGGACACCTCCGCGAGGAAGGCGAGTTCCCCGGTCTTCTTCCACTGCGTCAGCGCGGCCGACGACTGCACGTACGAGATACGACGCTGCTCGCCGTACCAGGCCCGCGTGCGCTCCTCCAGCGCCTTGTTGTACACCAGGCGGACGCAGCCGAACGTGCGCGACAGCTCAGCCGCCTGCTCATCCGTGGGGTAGAAGCGGTACTTGAAAGCCCGCTTGACCTGCCGCGCCATGTCTCACATTCTATCAGCTCCTATGTGAGAAGCGGAGGTCGGCCGGTGGAAGGCGGACGTCGGTCCACCCTGGCGGCGAACCGGCCGTCCTTGCCCTGCTCCGCAGGAGCTTCGTTTCCTCCCCGGCCCGAAGGTCGGGGTATCCACGAAGGAGAGCCCCGATGACGGCCACCACACACATCCTCGTCACCGGCGGCGCCGGCTTCATCGGCTCGCACTACGTCCGCACGCTTCTCGGCCCCGACGGACCGGACGACGTCTCGGTCACCGTGCTCGACAAGCTGACCTACGCGGGCAACCCGGCCAACCTCGACCCGGTCCGCGGCCACGCCGGCTTCCGCTTCGTCCAGGGCGACATCTGCGACCGCGACCTGGTCGCCCAACTCGTCGCCGGGCACGACCAGATCGTGCATTTCGCGGCGGAGTCCCACGTAGACCGCTCCATCCAGGGGGCGGCGGAATTCGTCATCACCAACGTGCTGGGCACCCAGACCCTGCTGGACGCGGCCCTGCGCCGCCCCGGCGGCCCGGCCCACTTCCTCCACGTATCCACGGACGAGGTGTACGGCTCACTCGCGGAGGGCTCCTGGCCGGAAACGGACCCCCTGAAGCCCAACTCCCCCTACGCCGCGTCCAAGGCCTCCTCCGACCTGCTGGCGCTGTCGTACCACCGCACGTTCGGCCTGGACGTGCGGGTGACGCGCTGCTCCAACAACTACGGCCATCACCACTTCCCGGAGAAGGTCATCCCGCTGTTCGTCACCAACCTCCTCGACGGCCTGCGCGTACCGCTGTATGGCGAGGGCCTGAACGTCCGCGACTGGCTGCACATCGACGACCACGTCCAGGGCCTGGAACTGGTCCGCACCGGCGGCCGCGCGGGCGAGGTCTACAACATCGGCGGCGGCACGGAGCTGAGCAACAAGGAGCTGACCCAGCTCCTCCTGGACCTGGCCGGCGCGACCTGGGACAGCGTCGAACACGTCCCCGACCGCCTGGGCCACGACCTGCGCTACTCGGTCGACTGCACCAAGATCACCACGGAACTGGGCTACCGCCCGCGCAAGGACTTCGCGGAGGGCCTGGCGGAGACGTTCACGTGGTACCGCGAGAACCGTTCATGGTGGGAGCCGCTGAAGGAGCGAGCGGCACTGTGAACTGTCCGGGCGGACCCCGGCCCCGGAACCCTCCGCACGGCTGCCCCGGACCCTGGCCCTGCCCGGCCCAGCCCGGGGCGGCCGCGCTTCGGTAGGGGAGCACCGTCTCCCCCACATCGGCCACGACGGAGACGGAGAACCTACGACGCAGCACGCCTGATCTCGATGGCGAGGGCACCCAGCGCTTCCTTCTCCGGTGGGTAGATGTTTCGAATGTTGGCGAGCTGCTGCTCGCGGTCGGCGGTGGGGTTCACGTTGGTGGGGCCCTCGCCGTCGAGCAAGGCGTCGAAGGACTCGTACTCAGTCACGCGCACTACGCAAACGTCGCACGTCTCGTTGGTGCCCTTGATGCGGAAGCGGATGACGTCGTCTGCGGCGAGGTCGGCAAGGTGCGGGTATTTCACCCGCACCTCGATGGTCTTGGTGCCCGCGCTAACGAGGTCGAAGTACTGCCGGTAGAGGTTGAGTTCGTGGACACGGGCGGTGGTGTCGGTCATGTGGCAGGAACGCTCCTGGTGGCTGGTGCGGTCATCATGCGGCCGATCTCGGCGGCCGAGTACGAGCGGAAGAAGTGGCGGGGGTCCGACAGCAAGGTATCGGTCATGGTCAGTAGTCGGTCGGCATACTCAGCGACGGTTCCAGGCCACTGTCGGGTATCGAGCATCCAGTCGGCTGCACCTTCGGGCAAGGGAGCGTGGCCCTCGCGGATCAGCGACTTGGAGAGTTTGGCGCCGGTCTCGGTGACGACTTGGGGACAGAAAAGGCGAGCCGGGAGCTGTCCGCAGGTGAGGCCGACGGCTTGGAGTGCCTCGTCGACCAGGTAGGAGCCGAAGACCCAGTCGCCACCCTTGACCATGACATGCAGGGTGCCGCGGAGGCTGGACAGGGCAAGTTCCTTGACCATGTTGCGGTACAGGGTGGCCAGGTCCAGGTAGGAGCCCTCGGTCGGCGTGATGGTGGCCCGGTAGGGGCCGTGGTGCAGGCAGATGGCAGCCACCTGCGCAGACTCGCGGTTGGTGAGTCGGACGCGGGTCCGTTCGGCGTGCTTTTCGGCCCAGCCGCAGCCGGGATGAGGGCAGGGGATGCGCAAGTGTGGTGTGCCGGTAGAAGGAGCGAGACACCAGCGCGCGGCGTCCAGGCGGGGCACTAGCCGCAGCCACGTGCGTCGGAAGTGCTCGCCGGCCTGCTGCTCGGTGTAGGTCTCGACGCGGTGCGGAACGCCCAGGCGCCGCGACAGCACGGTGAACAGGGGCTGATAGAGGGCTGAGACGAGGTCGCCCAGCGCGTGCTCCCCGAGCACCTGGGCGTAGGCGCGCTGGTAGCGGTTGCCGGTCGCTGGGTCGGTGGCCAGTTCGTAGGGCGCATTGTCGAGGGCGTTGAAGAGGACCTCGATGGGCAGAACGAGGCGGTCGCGCAGGCGGGCGGCCATGGCGAAGGCCAGGGACTGGACGAGGGAGGTGCCGATGTGCGGCGCGCCGTTGATCTGTGCGCCGACGACCAGCACGATCCGCTCCGGTGAGGTGGCCAGGATGCGCGGGGTCAGGATGTCCTCGGCGCGATGGAGGGCGTTGGCGAGGACAGTGTTCGGTGAGACTGGATGAATCGTCACGGGACGTCCTTCTCGGGTGAGTTGGGTTCCATTCGGTTCGGGTGTGGCCGAGAGGAGGCGTTGGCTGAGGTCGCTGACGTCGAGGTAGCTGTCGATCCGGGCAGGGCGATGTCCAGCCACGTGACAGTGGCAAGGAAGGCAAAAGTCGTGAAGGAGCCAGTGCGAGCCGGAGTCAGCATCCTGGCGCCACGCTGTGGTGGAAAGCGGCCCATACGCACTTGCCGGGACCCTGGCGTTCCTCCACGCCCCAGTCCTCGGCGACGGCTGAGACGAGCAGCAGGCCGCGGCCGCTGTCGGCGGTGTCCGCTACGTGTCGTCTGCGGGGTGTGGCGTCACCGCTGTCGTGTACTTCGATGCGGACTTGGATATCGTCGAGCGTGACGCGCACCAGCACCCGGCCGCCTGCTGAGGCTCCGTGCAGGATGGCGTTGGTGACGAGTTCGGAGGTACAGAGCTGGACATCGTCGAAGCGTTCGGTCCGGCCCCATGAGGTAAGGGCCTCCTCGATGAATTTCCGGGCGGCGCCTGGTGTGCTCCGGCGTCGGTCGAAGAGCCTCGTACGGTGCTCGACGGTGCCGCCGAGAGCAGGGGCCGGGGCGAGGGTGCCCGGCTTGCCGGGCAGTGTGCTGGGCATGGCCAAGAGCCAACCACTGTCGCTCGTTCGGGTCGGGAGCCAGCGTGGGGGCCATGTCGGGGGCCACTATGGGGGCCAGTGTTCGCGTGCTGCGGGGAGAGGGGATGGGTGACACGGGGATTGGTGCGCTGCTCGCCCGGCTGCGCACCGAGCGTGGCTGGTCCCAGCAGCGAGTGGCCGACGAGTACAACGTCCTGGAGGGGCAGGCTGCCAAGACGGGCAAAGAGATCGGGCGCTATGAGCGCGAGGTGCGGATCCCGGTGCCGTACACGCGCAAGTACCTGGCGCAGGTGTTCGGCGTGGATGCCGGGATGCTCGACCGGGCGGTCGCTGTCAGCAAGCGTCGACGCAGTGATGACGGTGCGGAAGAGCCACAACGGGCGTTACCCACGCGGCCCACGGCGCGTCCGCGCTCGGCCGTAGGGGCTGTGTCGGCGGATGCCGTGGCCTCGGCAGAGTTCGCCCGGTTCATCGCGCAGCGCAACGCCGACGAACTCGTCGTGGAGCAGCTGGAGGCGGATGTCGCTCGTCTTGCCCGCGCCTACGTCAGTCACCCGCTGCTGGAGCTGTACGTCGAGATCCAGCGGTTGCGAGACGGAGTGTTCGAGCTGCTGCGCGGCCGGCAGCATCCCCGGCAGACCACCGACCTGTACGTTGCGGCCTCCCGCCTTTGCGGGCTGTCAGCGCACGTCTGCCTGGACCTGGGGGACTACGACTCCGCAGCCAGACACGCTCGTACCGCCCGGGCGTGCGCCGAGGCGGTGGGCCATGACGGAATGCTGGCCTGGGTACGGGCAGTTGAGTCCTTGATCGCCTACTGGACCGGGCAATACGAGCGGGCGGCGCGACTGGCGCAGGCAGGTCGGCAGCACCGGGCGGGCGGGAGCTTGGGAGCTCGGCTTGCAAGCCTTGAGGCGCGGGCGCTGGCCATGGTCGGGGACCGGGCGGGAGCGGTGGCCGCACTGGCGGACGCCGAGCGTTCCCGCGAGGCGATGCCCGGCCATGACGACGCGCCAGGCATGTTCACCTTCCCGGCTGCCAAGCAGTTCGCCTACGCCGGGACGAGTCACCTGGCTATGGGGGGCCGGGAGCACGTCCAACAGGCCATTACCAGCGCGGACACCGCGATCCGGCTCTATCGCAGTGCCGAGGACGACGACCAGTCGGTCGGCGACCTGTTCGCCGCCCACGTCGACCTCGCCCGCGGTCACCTGCTTCTCGGTGACCTGGACGGCACAGAGGCGATGCTTGGTTTCGTCCTCGACTCCCCGCCGGAGCGCATGTCGGCCAGCATCGTGCGAAGACTCACCGCTCTGGGCGGGGAGCTGAGCCGCGCGCAGTACGGTGGAGCCGTGCGGGCCGCACACCTACGCGAACGACTCCAGCACACGGCCGTCCTCGCGGCCTCACCCGCCGCCCGTCCTCCGGAGCTACCGACGTGACCGAACTCTCCGCCGCGCACGACGCCGCCGTCACCGACCGGGGCCGACTGGCCGGGAGCGCCTACAGCAGCGACCGGGACCTGGCCGCCCGCCAGTCGCTCTACCAGTGGCAGACGCCCAGATACGACCTGCCCGGCATCGTCGCCGAGCAGCTGAGCACCGTGCGCGGGCGCGTGGTCGACGTCGGCTGCGGCAACGGCAAGTTCATCCAGCGACTCCGCGAGGACAGGCCTGATCTGGCACTGCTGGGCCTGGACATCGCTCCCGGCATCCTCGCCGGTGTCCCCGGCCCGGTAGCCGTGGCGGACGCAACCCGCCTGCCGCTGGCCACGGAGGGCGTCGACGCCGCTTTGGCGCTGCACATGCTGTACCACGTCCCAGACATTGCCCAGGCGGTCAGGGAGTTGTCCCGTGTCGTTGCCCGTGACGGGCTGGTGATCGCCTCCACCAACAGCGACCGGGACAAGGCCGAACTCGACGACCTGTGGCAGCGGGCCGCGGGAGACATCCTCGGCACCGGACGGGGCCCGGCCCGCATCTCGCTCAGCGCCCGCTTCTCCCTGGAAAAGGCCCCAGCTCTCCTGGGGGAGGAGTTCGGCCGCGTAGAGACGATCGAACTGCCCGGCACCATCACGGTCCAGGAACCCGAGCCGGTCATCGCCCACATGACCTCCTACCGGGCATGGGCGGACCAGCACGACGTGCCCTTCGAGGCCACGATCGAGCGGGCCCGCACGATCCTCGCCGAACACCTCACTCAGCACGGAGCCTTTGAGATCACCTGTAAGGGCGGCATCCTCGTCTGCCGTCGCTGAGGGCTGACTCGGCCTGCGGCGTCGACCGCATTCCGTAGGCCGCTCGCCTAACCTTGTGGGCGTGGCTCCGGGAGCTTGAGGGTGATACGCCACGACGTGCTGGTGCATCTCTCACCTCACGGGTCACCGCCGGGTGTATCCAGCCACCGTGTACGCGGTCGGGCCGGTGAGCCCTGTTCCTGTGCCGTCGAGCATGTCCAGGACCTCGAAGCCGGCATGCTCCGCGTAGCGCTCCAGCTCGCGGGGGAACAGGACGCGTCTGCGGATCTCGTCTCGGGCCTCGTCGCCCGAGGGGAGCATCCAGTGTCGGTACGTGGTGTTGATCTGGGTCCGCAGGTCCCACTCATGTCGGGTGGTGACAATCGCGGCTGCCCCGGACCCTGCCCGGTCCGGGGCGGCCGCGCTTCAGGATCGTTCGTGCCCTTCCTCTGTCAGGCAACCTGAAGGTCAGGATGCCCTTGCGCCGGCGGCACGGATGCGTAGGCGGGGAGCTTGAGGTTGGGCAGGTCGCCGGCCTTGATGCCGGCGATGGCTGCCCGTAGAGCGGCGTCCATCTCTTCAGCACTGGCGTACTTCGCTGCCAGCGGGTGAAGGCGGTAGGAGTTGCCCTTGCTGCCGTCCTCGTTCCTCGGCCGCAGCACGATGTTCAATGCGCACAGGGGCGCGATGAGGTTGCTGACGGCCTGGGGCGTGACCCGGTATTCGCGGGCCATGTCCTTTTGTCGTATGGGCAGCTGACCGCCGAAGTCGGAGCGGTGGAGCAGGTACTGGAGGAACTTCACCGACGCTCCGGATACGGGCAGGGCCCAAATACGCTCGGACACGACCGGCGACATGACCTCAGCCATCGGTTTTCCTTCCTTGTGACGCACGGCGCGGCGATCGGTGCCCGGCTGTCACCCCGTGCGCCTTCCGTTCCCGTATCCCACGTGCTGCGCGAAGCCGAGATCCAGCTCCTTCTCGCAGGCTTCGGGACCGATGGCGTGAGGGAATGCCTCGGGATCCCGGTCGTGCCGGACGGCGAGCTGCTCGAGGACAGCGTGCTGGGCGTTGCTGTTGCCGTGGAACCACAGTCGTACGTTCAGCTGGATCATGCCGTTGCCGAGTTGTTCGACCCACTTGTAGCCGACAAGGGCGCGGACGGCGCGATTGACCGTGGAGCGGGTGGTGCGCTTGCCACCCTTCTTGGCGGCGAGCTTGTTCAGCCCATCGGTGATCTCCTGCTGGGTGTACTGGGCGATGCCAGTGCCGCGCTGCTGGCCCCCGGCGACGTACAGGAACACGCACAACTGTGACTTGGTGATGGATTCGGCGACGGCGAGTTGGGCCAGGAACTGGGTGAACCAGTTCGATGCCAGGCTGTAGCCGGAGTCACCGGCCATGTCGTGCACCGCAGTATGGTCCGGCTCGAACTCGAAGGAGACAATCTTCAGCTTCCGGCGGGTACGTGGGTCGGCCGTGTCGCCGACTTGTCCGAGTTGCTCACCCAAGACCTGCAGAAGATCGTCGAAACCGACGTCGGAAGCGGGGTCAGGGACGGCTCGGGGCCACCGATGTGCCGGTGCACCAGATGTCACGGGAACTCCGTCGTTGCTCGGGCCGTCCAGAGGACCAGCCCAAATATCAAGCAGGGCTTGTTTTCTTGCTTCGGCTACTCGTCACCAGCCCTTCCGAGAGAGGCCTCACGTGCGGGCGGCCTGAAAAATCAACCACAGGTTGAACTTTCGGGCTGCCGGATGTCGTTAATCAAGTATCAGTTGATTAGTCGTGTCGCCATTACGACACATTCGACACCTGGCGCCAGCCCGAAACAGCCCACCGCACGCCGGTGACCTAGGAGCTGCGACCTGCGGTTTCGCACCCCCGCAGTCCTGCACGGCAAGAATCAAGCGCTCGTTGATTTCCGGGACGAAATGTGCGCGCCACAGCTACAGAACGAGGCCGTAAATGTGCTCCTCAGGACAACATGGGGGCGACGAACATGCAGGTCACAAGGCTAGGCCGCCGCGCGCCTCTTTTTAAAGAGCAGCCCGACCCGATGTCTGCACACGAACCGCACCGCTTCCCCCACTCTTGAACCCGCACCACCGAAAGCCAGCCCCCGCGGTGGCTTGCACGCCCTCGTACGAGCGGAGGCCACCCTGGCCACCCACTCACCTCAGCCACGTCATCCGGTATTTCTCTGCCTCGACAACAAACCGGCACAGCCCAGCTCCTCACCTGCCCTGGTACCGGCTTCGTACACATGACAAGAGCCAGGGCCGTGAACCCCCGCCCGTCAGATGCATGGCCAGGCAGTTCAGCCAGGTACAACCACTCGCGCCGTTCCGGGAAGTACTGGATCCTGAACCGTTGGGTGTGGTTCATCGGCAACTGGGCGATCTCTTCCGGCGGTACGAACCGCAGCCGCCGGGCCGAGCCCGCAGGCCGTTGTCGCGGCGCCACTGCAGAAGGGTGCACCCATGGCCGCGCACCGACAAGCTTGCCTTGGTCTACCAGGGGGGTCCTGCGGTTCGGGTGTCCGGCCCGTGCAACTCGATGAGCATCTGGAACATCTCGGCGCTCGTGCTGTCGGACTGGACCATGTCGTAGAGCGCCGGATCCCGATAGAGGAGGTTCGTTGCTTCCACGCGCTCGGCTTCCGTGTCGGGTCTGGCCACATGAGATTCCTGCGCCGCCGACTCGCGATTCGGCCGGGATGATCATCATTCGGTTGATCCGGGGCAGTGCCGCAGGGGTACCGTCTGAATGTTGCCGCAGAACGGAGTTCGCCGTGCCGCAGAGCATCGAGGAACACACCGGCGCTCGGATCGCCCGCATCCGGAAGCAGCGCGGCCTGACGCAGCAGGGGCTGGCGATGCGGGCTCACCTGTGCAAGTCGCTGACCGGCTCGCAGCCATACGCTTCCCAGTTACGCCTGACGGGTCACCGAGTTCAACGCTCCCTGATTCATGCAGTTGGTCAGCCGTGCAGGGCGCTACTCAACCGGTCGACCTGCTTCTCGACGAGGGCGAGAGGGAACTGCGCCTTGTCGCCCACGTTCAGCTTTTCGAAGTCGGCCGTGGTGTTGCCGACTCGGACGTAGACATGGTGCGCATCCCGCAGTCCGCCTCCGTCCGGCAACTGCGAAAGCTGGTGAAAACTCAGGGCCTCGTCACCCACGTCGGGAGCCTTGTCCACGACAATCCTGGCATGGAACTTTCCAGTCCACCCGACCCCGGTGAAGGACCGGCAGGTCTCGAGTGAGTCCTGCAGTTGGCGGAACGCCCTCTGCGCCTTCCCGCCCTCGTACGAAGCGAGTGTGGAGCCGCCAGGCCAGATGTCCCTCTTCCAGTTGAAGATCTGGATCACGGCAGCAGAGGCGGTTTTGCCGCCGAGCACGTCGAGAGCCGTCTGGCACGAGGCGTCGGAGACCGGCGGGAAGGTTCGCTGCTCGCTCTTCGGAACAGGATCCTGTATCGGCACGCTGTGAGCCCGAGGCACCTCATTGGCCTTCAAGGCGAGAGCCTTCAGTTGCTCAGCCGTCAGCGGGGGGCTGGAGGTTCTTGACGGTATTGCCGTCGTCGGAGACGCCGATGTGCCGTTCCCCTCTACGGCCGAACAGCCGGACACGACGAGCACCCCGGCAGCTATCGCCGTGTTCACCGATATCCAGCGCTTCGTCAGCGCAGCCGCCGCCATGAATGCCCCCTGGTCCATGCGTAAAAGACAGGCAGACGCTAGCCGCGGTCGCCGACGGGCGTCACATCCTTATCCCGTTTCATCTGCTCCCGGCCCCCCGGCACCGGCGCCGTGCCCGTCCGGCCGGCAAGCGCGGCGCGCATCGCCCTCCACGACCGGTTCCGTTTGAACGGCATTTCGAAGATTTCCGCGAACAGCCACGCCCCCAGCACCGAGGCGGGCACGGCCAGCAGCACTGTGAAACAGAACGTCGGCAGGCCGGGTGCAACGACGTGCGGGGCCAGCTTCCGGACGACGAGCATGACGATCGGGAGATGGATGAGGTAGAGGCTGTAGGAGAAATTGCCGAGAGTGCGTACGGGC
The DNA here is from genome assembly GCF_025642155.1 of Streptomyces sp. HUAS 15-9. Taxonomy (NCBI): domain Bacteria; kingdom Bacillati; phylum Actinomycetota; class Actinomycetes; order Kitasatosporales; family Streptomycetaceae; genus Streptomyces; species Streptomyces qianjiangensis. The sequence goes on from NZ_CP106799.1 coordinate 139,489, forward strand.
CGCGTGGCCAGGAGGCGGGTGAGGAAGGCGGGCCTGCCGGTGGCCACCGCCGCCAGGAGCATCGTCATGGCCGGTACGACGGCCAGGTCCAGCCAGAAGTAGTGGTCCACCGTCCAGGCCGATCCCTTGACGGCTACCAGTGCCAGAGCCGGCGTCGCGGTCAGCGCTGCGAGCCAGTGCCACGGCAGGCGCCGTACCCGCTCGGGCGCGGCGACGATTCCCGCGCCTACCAGGCCGGCGACGAACACCGGAGCGAGATCCGGGGTCAGCATGTTCATGCCCTCCGTCGGTGTCCCGTTCGCCGCCGTCAGGCCGTGGGCCACCACCAGGAGCGTCACACCCGCGACCAGGACCACCGCGCCCAGGCGGCGCCGGATCAGGAGGAGGAGCGGGAAGAGGAGGTAGAGCTCCGCCTCCACGCCTATCGACCAGAACGCGCCGTTCGGGGTGGGGGCCGTGACCATGTCCTGGAGTACGAGGCCGTACACCAGGAGTGTCTTCCCCGTCGGCGGGCCGTAGTGCGAGGCGGGCACCACCCACCAGGCGACCGCCAGGCTCAGCGCGAGTGCCGCCCAGTACGGCGGCAGGATCCGCCAGGCCCGTCTGCGCAGGAACGGGGCGACGCCGCCCAGTTGCCAGCCTCGGCGGGCCGGTGTGATGGCCAGGGAGAACCCGGACAGCACGAGGAAGAAGACGACGGCGATACGCCCGTACATCAGCCAGCCGAGCCAGGAGGGGCCGGAGTTGTGGGGGAATCCCGGGAAGGTCAGCAGCCAGCAGTGGAACAGCACCACGTACAGTGCGGCCAGGCCGCGGAGTCCGTCGAGGCCCTCCACATGGCCGCGGTCGTGCACATGGCTGCGATCGTGCACTTCGTCCGTCCCGTCCCCTTGCCGCGCCCGGACGGCCAGGTCGATGTCACTACCGGTGTCAATGCCGATGCCGCTGCTGACGGGATGGTTCGATTGCAGTGAGATCGTTCGGCCCTTTCCCGCGTGAGATGACGCCACCTACTGCGACTGATACGTCGCGTGCAGCTACGTCGTTCAAAGCACGGCGTCGATCACAACGCGACGTCGTCAGCACACGACCGCGCCCCCGGTGTGGACCAGGGGCGCGGTGGGGCGGGCCGGGGGACTGAAGGGCGCGCCCGGGGCGCGGCGGTGGCGGGGGGTGCCGAAGCCGCCGCGCGGGATCAGCAGGATCAGCGGGCTATGCCCAGGCTGAAGGGGATCATGCCGTAGCGCATGACGAAGGGGCCCAGGAACAGGATCAGCCACTCCTGGGTGCGGGCGCTGTACAGGCCGCCCAGGTCCAGGATCCAGTCGTCCTTCCAGCCCAGGTCGCGCAGGAGGCCGACCACCGTCTCCTTGGCCCCGGGGTCGTCGCCGGACAGGCACGCGGTCGGCGGCATCGACAGGATGGAGGGGTTGGTCATCACCCGGCTGTCCATCGAGTTCAGGGCCTTGACCACCCGGGTCCGCGGCAGCGCCTTCTGGAGTTCCTCCGCCAGGCTGGAGTCCGCGTAGACGGGTGCGGCGGGCAGTCCGTCCGGGCCGCGTACGTACGCGTTGGAGACGTCCACCAGGACGCTGTCGCGCAGCTGCGGCTCCAGCGGGCGCAGGAGGTCGAGGGACAGTTCGCCGGGGGTGGCGTTGAAGACGACCTCGGACGACTCGGCGGCCGACGCGTGCGTCTTCAGTCGTACGCCTGCCTGCGTCAGCTCCTCGCCCGGTGCGCGGTCCGGGTGGCTGGAGCCGATCAGCACCGTGTGGCCGGCGCGGGCCAGGCCCAGGGCCAGGCCGCTGCCGACGGTGCCCGAGCCGAGGACGGCGATGGCGGTCATGACAGCACCGGCGTCCGGTACGACGCCTTCGCCTGCTCGTACGTCGGCAGCAGACCGGCGGCGACGGCCTCGGCGAGGGTCGGCGCGGCGGCGTCCTTCTCCGAGCGGATGAAGGGGTGGGAGGTGTCCCACGGGATGCCGATCGCCGGGTCCAGGGCCTGGATGTCGACCATGGTGCCGTGCACGTACTCCTCGGAGCACAGGTAGTTCATGCAGGTGTCGTCGCTCAGCGCGAGGAAGGCGTGGCCGAGGCCGTCGGCGAGGTAGACGCCGATGCCCGAACCGGCCTCCTGCAGCGTGGTGTCGAACATGCCGAACGTGGGCGAGCCGACCCGCAGGTCGACCACCACGTCCAGGGCGGCCCCGCGCACACAGGTCACGAGCTTGGCCTGGCCCGGCGGCAGGGTCGTACCGTGGATGCCGCGCAGTGTGTTGCGGTGCGAGACCGAGTAGTTGACCTGCCGGACGGCGAACGTCTGGCCGCTCGCCTCGCTCAGCTCGCTCAGTCGCCACGCCTCGAAGAAGTGGCCGCGGTTGTCCGGGATGTGCGACGGCGTGATCCTGAAGGCGTCTTTGACCTTCATTTCTTCGATTGCCATGCTCCGCTTCCTCGGTTTCCTGTTCGGGCAACGGGGTTGAGCCGGTCGAGAACGCCCGGGCGCGGCGCCGGACCCCCCGCGGGCGTGGTCGGGTTTCCGGGGCCCGGTGCCCCGGAGCGGGGAGCCGGCGCCGCGCCTCGGGGGTCAGCGGGCCGGGGCGGGTGCGGACTTCTCGTCCGAGGTGGCCGGGGACGACTTGGCCACCGGCGCGGACTGGCTCGCGTCCTGGGCACCGCGGCCCGGCACGATCAGCATGAACAGGGTGCCGAGGCCCACCGCGGCGGCGCCCACCCACATCGCCGGGACCAGGCCGTCGACGAAGTTCTGCGGTGAGGCGAAGCCGCCGTTGGCGCTGAAGATGGAGGCCAGGAGGGCGACGCCGAGCGCCGCGCCGACCTCACGGGTGGCGGCCGTGACACCGGAGGCGATGCCCTGCTCGTGCTCGGCGACCGAGCCCATGGTGAGGTTCATCAGCGGGGCGTAGAACATGGCCATGCCCGCGCCGCAGATCATCAGGGCCGGCAGCTGCTTGACGTAGGAGACGTCCGGGTCCATGACAACCGCCCAGTAGGCCATGCCCGCCGTCATCAGCGCGAGGCCGACGGCGACCACCGGCTTGCCGCCGATCCGGTCGGATACCATGCCGGCGATCGGCGCGACCACCATCGGCATCGCGGTCCAGGCGAGCAGCCGTACGCCGGCCTGCATCGCGGTGTAGCCCTGGATCAGCTGGAAGAACTGGGTCATCAGGAAGATGGCTCCGAACATGCCGACCGACATCAGCACACCGGCCAGGTTGATGCCGGTGAACGCTCGGCCGCGGAACAGCCGCATCGGCACCATGGGCTTGTCGGTGCGGTTCTCCCACAGCACGAACAGGCCCATCACGGCGGCGCCGCCGACCAGCCCGGTGAGCACCATCGGCGAGGTCCAGCCATTCTCGTGACCCTTGATCAGACCGAGCACGATGCCGAACAGGCCGACGCCGGACAGGACCGTACCGACCGCGTCGAGACGGGAGTCGGCGATGCTGCTCTCGGCGAGCTTGCGCCAGGACAGCGGGGCCAGGATCAGACCGAGCGGCACGTTCAGCCAGAAGATCCACTGCCAGGACAGGTGCTCGACGACGACACCGCCGACCAGCGGACCCGCGGCGATCGACAGGCCGTTGATCGCGCCCCAGATACCGAGGGCCGAACCGCGCTTCTCGGGCGGGACGGCAACAGTCAGCAGGGTGACCGACAGCGGCATCACGATGGCCGCGCCCGCGCCCTGGACGGCACGGGCCGCGATGAGTTCACCGACCCCCGGCGCCATCGCCGCCGCCGCGGAGGCACCCGTGAACAGCAGCAGGCCGAGGCAGAAGACCTTGCGCCGGCCGAACCGGTCACCGAGCGCGGCACCGAACATCATCAGGACCGCGAAGGACAGCGTGTAGGCGTTGACCGTCCATTCCAGGTCCGCGAGGCTGCCGCCGAGCTTCTCCCGGATCGTGGGCAGCGCCGTGATGATCACTAGGTTGTCCAGGCCCGCCATGAAGGAGGCGAGGCCGGTGGTGAGGATGGCCCAGAAGACCAGCCCCTTCGTTCCTCCGCCCGTAGATGGGGGGTTGACGGTGCTCATTCGAGCATCCTTTCTGGAGGCGGTCAGTGCGAGATGCTCGTCGCGGAGACGTGTCCGACGTACGACAGCGTGGACCGGGCGCACGGCCGGCCCGGCGCGGACGACGCTACGGACGGGTACTCGACTTCCCCTTGAGCCTCACTCGGCGAGCGCTGAACCCCCAGGTGTGCGGGTGCGCCGCGGGGCCCCGGGCCGTCGGCGGCGCTGCCGGTGTCGGCAGCGTCCGTGGGCGGCCGGGGCCCCGCGGTGTCGCGGCCCGTGATCAGGCGAGCTGGCGCTTGAAGGTGTCGATGTCGAAGTAGAGGGTCTCGTCGATCAGCACGTCACCGTCGAAGTGGAAGATGACCAGGATGGGCGCGTCGATGGACTTGCCGCGGTTGGGTATGTCCCGCCAGTCGGCTTCCTGCTTGCCGCGGGCCCAGGCCTCGAGGATGACCGCGGTGGGGGTGTGGTGCAGGTGGAGCACGTCGTGCTCCAGGTTCGGGAAGGCCGCCTGCATACCGTCGAAATAGCCCTTGCGGATGGCCTCGGGGCCGACGAAGGACTCCTCCTCGAAGGCCTGGATACGGTAGACGGGGCCGCGCGGGAACGTGGCGAAGACGCCGTCGATGTCCCACTGCGTCTCGGCGATGGTGTGCTCGATGACCACCGCCTCGCGCCGGGCGCGCAGGTCGGCGTCGGGCGCGGGGAGATCCGCGCCCGGGAGAGTGAATCCGTTGTCGCTGGCCATGTTCCCGTTCCTCCACGCGTCGCGGTGAATCCGTCGGGGCCGACGCTAGGACGCACCGCTAGGCCGGCCCTCGCACGGAACTCGAAAACCGGCCGAGCGACCTGAATCTGCCGAGCAGTCTGCCTGAACGGATCAGGCCGTCTGCGGCTGCCCGGCCCGCTCCTGCGGCGGACGGTAGGTCGGGCGGTAGCCCATGGCCACGGACAGCGGCGCCAGCGCGGTGCACAGCGCCATGTCGAGAAGGAACGGACGGCCGGTGACGACGCGGTACTCGTCGCGGAAGCCGAGGGCGAGCAGCGGCATCTGGAGCCTGGGGGTGCCGTCGGGCTTGAGCCGGCCCTCGTTGGTCAGGCCCCACAGGGTCTCAAAGACCGTCTCCGTCTTGTAGGCGGGCGTGGTGCGCCAGGTGATCCGGGCCCGCTCCGGGCCGGGGTTCCAGATGGAGTGCACGGCGCCCGGCGGGATGTAGAACTCGTCGCCGGGACCGTACTCGTGCAGGGTGCCGTCGAGCAGCAGGTGCAGATGCCCGCGCTCGACCTGCATCCGCTCGGTCTGCCGGGGGTGGTAGTGCTGGGGCGGCTTGATGCTGGCCGGGGAGTACTCCACGGCCACCTCGACATAGGCGCCGTCGGTCTCGGCCGCCGTTTTCAGGAAGGTGAGCCGGTCCTCGCCGAGCCGCAGGACGTCTCCGGGGCTTGCCATGGGGGTCTCCCTCGTGAGGGTGGGGGGTCAGGTGGTCTGTGCCCGGGCCGTGCTGGTGGCGCGACGCCGGCCGGGCAGGCCGACGACGGCGTTGATCAGGTTGAGCACCGCGATGCCGGCCGCGATCCAGAAGCCGAGGTGCAGTCCGTCGAGCCAGGCGACGGCCGGGGCGGTGCCGCTGGTGAGTTCCGAAGTGGTACGGGTCAGGGCGCTGGTGGCGACGGTGGCGACGCCCAGCGAGGCGCCGACCTGGAAAGCGGCGACGAGCACACCGGAGGCGATGCCCTGCTGTTCCTGCGGTACGTCGGACACGCCCGCGACGTTGACCGGGATGGTGCAGCACTGCATGGCCGCGCCCAGGATGAGCAGCGCGGGCAGTACCTGGGTGACGTAGTCGCCGTCGTGCGGGGCCTGGGTGAGCAGGTACAGGCCGGCGACGGAGCCGACGGCGCCCGCAATGTAGACGGGGCGGGGGCCGAACCTGTGCATCACGCGGGTGGCCGGGGCGGTGATGATGATGGCGATGATGCCGAGTGGCAGGAACGCGAAGCCCGACTTCAGGGTGGACCAGCCGAGGGTGCGCTGCAGGTAGTAGCTGCTCAGGAACAGTACGGCCGCCTGCACACCGCTGGTCAGGACGCGGCCGATGGAGGACGCGACCAGGGAGCGGGTGGCGAAGAGCCGCATCGGCATCAGCGGGTCGGCGACCCTCAGTTCGACGAGGACGAACGTGGTGAGCAGGACCAGCGAGCCGACGAACGGCGTCACCACGTACAGTCCCGAACGCCAGCCGTGGTCCTGGATGTTGACGATGGCGTAGACGAGCGCGGCCAGGCCGCCGGTGACGGTGACCGCGCCGATCAGGTCGGGGCTGGAGCCGGGGGTGAGGTCCTCGCGGCGGCTGCCGAGCAGCAGCACTCCGGCGACGGCGACGACACCGAAGGGGATGTTGATGTAGAAGATCCAGCGCCAGTCGAGGCTGTCGGTGATGACGCCGCCGAGGACGACGCCGAGGGTGCCGCCGAGACCGGCGAGCGCCGCCCAGACGGCGAGGGCGGTGGTGCGTTCGCGGCCCTTTGGGAAGGACGTGGTGACCAGCGACATGGCCGCGGGCGACAGGAAGGCCGCGCCGCAGCCCTGCAGGGCGCGCGCGGCGATCAGCACGGTGGTGCCGCCGGCCAGTCCGCACGCCAGGGAGGCGGCCGTGAACAGGACGGCGCCGACCAGGAAGGTGCGCCGCCTGCCCCAGCGGTCGGCGGTGCGCCCGCCGAGCAGCATCAGGCCGCCGAAGCAGAGGATGTAGCCGGTGAGCACCCACTCGGTGGCGGTGGCGCTCGCCTTCAGGTCGGCCTGGATGGCGGGCAGCGCGAGGTTCACCACGGTGGTGTCGAGGAGCACCATGAACTGGGCTATCGCGACGAAGACGAGCAGGGTCCAGCGCCGTGGATCCGGCGGGGTGTGGTCCTCGGCCTCGACCACGGCTGTGTCGACCGGCTGGTCGGCGGGTGACGCGTGGCGTTCGGTGCCCATGGCTCCCTCTCGTGTGTCCATGGCTCCCCCTGTCTGTGGATCCTGCGTGGGTCCTGTGTGCCGGACGCGCCCCCGGGCGGGGTGCGCGTCCGGCGGCCCGGCGCGCCGCGTCAGGCGGCGGCGGGTACGGCGATGTAGCTGAGGGCGTTGTAGATGGTGCGGTCCGGGTCGGTGATGGCGCGGCGGCCGTGCATGACCCGGGTGTTGTCGATGACGGCGACGTCGCCGTGCTGCCAGTCGAGGTTCTCGGTCAGGGCGGCGGTGACGGCCTCGACCTCGGCGAGCAGCTCCGGGGAGAACTCGGTGCCGTCCGCGAAGGTGATCTTCGGCTTCTCGTAGTTGAAGGAGGGGCCGAGGATGCTGTTGGCGAAGGACGGGCGCGTACCGAAGACGGTGGAGTCGGCGGCCGGGGTGGTGTACGAGTAGCGGATGCCGCCGTCGGCCTCGGGCACGATCTCGGTGCCCTTCAACGTGCCGGTCAGGGCGAGCAGTTCGGAGATCTGGATCTCCTCGGCGGGCTTGGTACGGCCCATCAGGTGGTGGGCCATGCCGCGCCACTGGGGCTCGGAGACGTACCGGCTGTAGACGATGTCCTGCGCGGAGAACGCCTCGCGCGCGGCCGGGGACAGGGCCTCCCAGACGCGGTAGCCGTCGCAGACGGTGGTCTGGGAGCCGGAGGTGGCGGCCTTCTCGCAGAAGAACCAGGCCAGGTGGGAGCGGAAGGGGCTGTTGCCGTTCTCGGTGTGCAGGCCGACCTCGTCGAGGCCGGCGTCGACCTTCTGCGCGACGTCGGAGTAGAAGTCGCGGGCGGGGTCGAGGGTGGTGGAGGTGGAGGTGTTCTGCACCAGCGCGGTGAACGACGTCATGTCGGTGTCGAAGCCGCGCAGCAGCAGGAAGCCCGCCTGCTTGAGGAGTTCGAGCAGCTTGGCGGAGTCGATGGCGTCCAGGGCGGTGCCGGCGGCGGGTTCCACCAGCAGGCCGCTGCCGGTGCCGTAGGGACTGGTCTTCAGGGCGGTGTGCGAGGCGGTGGTCATGCCTTCTCCTTGATACGGGTGTCACCGGCGGCCGCACCGGGGGCGCCGCCGAGCACATGGGCGCGGATGACGTCCCGACGCGGGCGGCCGGTGACGGTGAAGCAGCGGGCGTAGTCGGGGTCGTCCTCGGACATCAGGCGGATCACCGCGGCGCGCTCGATGTCGGAGAGCCGCTCCCGGCCGAACTCCTCGATCCGGCGGCGGGCGGTGTCGTGGTCGAGTCCCGCCTCGACGACGAACAGGCCGTGCACCGCCTCGAGTCCGTCGGCGACGATGGCCGCCTCGCGGACGAAGCCCAGTTCGCGGTAGCGGGCCTCGACCCACTCGGGCGAGACGTTGCGCCCGCCCGCGGTGATCACCAGGCTCTTCTTGCGGCCGGTGATGCGCAGATAGCCGTCGTCGTCGAGCTCGGCGAGGTCGCCGGTGTGCAGCCAGCCCTGCTCGTCGACGACGACGCTGGAGGGGTCCTCGCGGGTGTAGCCGGCGAACAGCGAGCTGCTGCGGATGAGCAGTTCGCCGTCCTCGGCCAGCTCCACCTCGACATGGTCCAGGGGGCGGCCGACGGTGCCGAAGCGGACCTCGCCGGGGAAGTTCCAGGAGACCACCGAGGAGTTCTCGCTCAGCCCGTAGCCCTCGTGGACGGTGAGGCCGAAGTCGTGCAGGCGCTGGAGGATCTCGGCGGGCACCGGGGCGCCGCCGCAGGCGACGAAGACCGGGCCCTCGTGGCCGAAGATCCGCAGGTGCCGCTCGGTCACGTTCTCCTCGGGCCGCTGGTCGCACAGGGCGAGGAACAGCCCGGCGACGGTGGGCGGGATGACCAGGGCGGTGGGCCGGGCCCTGCGCAGCAGTTCGAGCATGCGGGGCGCGGCGTCGGCGGCGGTGCCGACCAGCGCGGTGCCGGGCGGCATGAAGGTGACCGAACCGCCCGCGAGGAACGGCATGTAGAGCCCGGCGACCTGCTCGATGAGCAGGCTCAGCGGGACGATGGACAGATAGCGCTCGAACAGGGCGGTGCCGGTACGGGCGCGCAGCGAGGTCAGCAGGGCGTCCATGCCGTGCCGGCGGATCTGTACGCCCTTGGGGGCGGAGGTGGTGCCGGAGGTGTGGATGACCTTGACGATGGCGTCCTCGGCGGGCACCGGCCACGTCGGTGCGGTGGCGGGCGCGGCGGCCCGCAGGGCGGCCAGGTCGATCTCGGTCACCGGGCAGCCCTCGGGCAGTACGCCGCCCTCGCGGTCCTTGGTCCAGCGCTCCAGGGCGTGGGCGCCTGCGGCGTCGACCAGGCACAGGTCGGCCGTCTCGAAGAGGGAGGCGGCCTGTTCGGCGGCGAACGCGGTGGGGACCGGGATCTCCACGGCGGAGGCGAACAGCAGGGCGAGGTCGGCGGCGACCCACTCGGGCGAGTTCTCGGCGAGCAGCCCGACGCGGGCGGGGCGCCCGTGCTCCCGCTCCCACTCGCTCAGCCGGGCGGCGAGGACGAGGGCCGCGCCGATGAGGTCGCGGTAGCCGAAGTCGGTGGCGGGGCCGCCGTCGGCGGACAGCACGCGCACCATGACGTCGTCGCTGTCCGCCCGCGCGAGCAGTCCGGCGGCAAGGCTCACGGTCTCGGTGTCACGCGGCACGGGTCAGCACCTTCTGCTCGGGGCGGTTGCCGACGAACCGCATGTCGACCGATTCGAAGCAGTAGCGGCCGATCGCGGCGAGCAGCAGGGTGCTCTGCGCGGCCGCCTCGGCCCAGCCGACGACCGGCCGGGTGTCGTAGTAGGAGCCCCACAGGGCCGCCTCCTCGGGCGAGAGGCGGTCGCGGGAGGCGTCGACGAGCGGGTGGAAGACCACGCCGAGGTGCTGCATCAGCATGGCCAGCCGGCCGGTCATGGTCATCACCGCGTACGGGCGGCCCAGGCAGGCCATCACCAGGGGCAGGGCCTTGATGATCTCGCCGCCGGCGCTGGCGCGGACGGAGGCGATGTTGCCTATCTGGAGGATCTGCTCGCGCGCGACCTCAGAGCCCAGTTCATCGGCGATGATCTGCTCGACGGGGGCGTCGAGGTAGCGCTCCAGCAGGATGCCCTCCTGCTCGGGGAAGGACAGTCCCGCGCAGGCGAGGGCGGATTCCGTCTCGTCCTCTGCGGTCTCGAAGTAGGCGAGGAACGCGTCCGGGTTGGGCCGGATGCGAGCGTCGTACTGAGCGGCGAACACGTCCTGGACGAGGTCGGCGGCGACCTGCCAGTCCGGGGTGTCGCGCATGGACAGCGTGATTCGCATGGGTGCACCCCCTCTTACGGGGTCGGGTGGGACAAGTAGTCGGATATGAGGTCGGTTGTTGTGGTCGGCGTGGTCACATGCCGAGGACGGCGGGGCGCGGTGCGCTCACCGGCCGTGTCCGTACGGCGAGTTCGGCGGCCATCAGACCGCTGTTGATGGAGGTCTCGGCGAGGATGCCCGGGGCGGCGACGCTGTCGCCGATCAGGTACACGCCGTCGCCCCGGTCGATGGCGGGCCGGTCCCGCCAGGTGTGTCCGGGGTAGTCGACGGCTCCGGTGCGGCCGCGGGAGACGCCCTCGCGGCGCCACAGCATGCGCTCGCGCCAGCCGGGGGTGGTCAGGTCGAACAGCCCCTCCAGCCGCTCGATGGCCTGGGCCTTGTTCTCGCCGGGCCGAAGCGGCATCGCGCCCTGGAAGAGCGCCTCGCCCTCGGGGGCGAGGGAGGGGTCGTGGTCGGAGTACTGGGAGGTGAAGCCGCCCTCGTCCATGTCGAAGGAGACGTTGCCGTCCTTCTTGGAGTGGGTGACGGCCATGTCCACCAGGGCGGCGGTGCCGCTCGGCCAGTCGAGTTGGCTGTCGCCGAGCAGTCCGCGGGCGGCGGCCAGCGAGGTCGCCACGATCACCGGGCCGTCGCTGACCGGCAGTTCGGTGATGCGGGAGTTGGTCTCGATGATCACACCGTGCCGGCGGGCGACGCGCGCCATGCGGTCGACGACCGTGCCCCAGCCGCCGATGAAGTACCGGCTGGGCAGCGGGAACTTGGGGGTGCCCACGCGCAGCAGCCGCTCCCAGATGAACGCCGCGGACAGGGTGCCCGGGTCGCCGTGGAAGACGATCGGGCCGAGGAAGCCGAGGGCCTCGTCGACCGTCTGCTGCGGGAAGATCTTCGAGGCCCAGTCCTGGAAGGACTGGTCGGTGGGGACCGGCCGGTCACGGTCGAGCAGGGTCATGCGCATGTAGCCGGGCGGCAGCGTCATCCGCAGCCGGCCCTGGTGGCGAAAGCGCATCCGGGTCCACTCGTGGAAGGACAGGCGCACATAGTGGCCGGCCACACCGCGCGAGATGAGCCACTGCCAGGCCTCGCCGTTGTTCATGATGGTGTGCGGGCCGTCGTTGGTGACGTACGGCCCCTCGGCCGAGCGGGCGCGGCCGCCGAGTTGGGAGTGCGCCTCGTGGACGGTGACCCGGGCGCCCTGCTCGGCGGCGGCGATGGCTGCTGTCAGGCCGGCCATCCCGCCGCCGATGATCGTGATGTTCACCATGGTTGCTCCTCAGTCACCTTCGCTTCCGCGGCCCGCGTCAGCGGTTGAGCGTGGCCATGGAGTTGGCGGGGTAGCGGTCCCCGACGGTGCTGCCGTACGGGGCGATCTCGTCCAGCGCCGCGAGGTCGGCCGCACTCAGGCGGACGTCCGAGGCGGCGACGTTCTCCTCCAGGTAGGCGACGCGCTTGGTGCCCGGAATGGCTATGACCTCGTCGCCCTGGGCGAGGACCCAGGCGAGGGCGAGCTGTCCGGTGGTGACGCCCTTGTCCGCGGCCAGGGCGTCCAGGCGCTCGACCACGGTGAGGTTGGCCGCGAGGTTCTCCTCCTGGAAGCGGGGGACGATGCGGCGGAAGTCATGGGCGGCCAGCGTGTCCAGGCTGCGGATGCGGCCGGTCAGCAGGCCGCGGCCGAGCGGGCTGTAGGCGACGAAGCCGATGCCCAGCTCGCGGACCGTCTCCAGCACGCCGTTGACCTCTACGTCGCGCGTGGACAGCGAGTACTCGGTCTGTACGGCGCTGAGCGGGTGGACGGCGTGGGCCCGGCGGATGGTGGCCGCGGAGGCCTCGGAGATGCCGATGTGGCGCACCTTGCCGGCGGCCACCAGCTCGGCGAGGGCGCCGATGCTCTCCTCGATGGGCACCTCGGGGTCGACGCGGTGCAGGTAGTACAGGTCGAGCCGGTCGGTGCCCAGTCGGCGCAGGGTGCCCTCGACGGTGGCCCGGATGTACTCGGGGCGGCCGTTGATCTGTCCGGTGATGGTGCCCTCGGGGGAGACCTCGTTGCCGACCTTGGAGGAGACGACGACGTCGTCGCGCCGGCCCGCGATGATCCGGCCGACGAACTCCTCGTTGGTGTGCGGGCCGTAGAAGTCGGCGGTGTCCAGCAGGGTCACGCCCAGTTCGAGTGCCCGGTGGGCGGTGCGCAGGGCCTCGGCCTCGTCGGCCGGGCCGTAGGCGAAGGTCATGCCCATGCATCCGAGGCCTTGCTCGGAGACCGCGAGCCCCTGGCTGCCGAGCTTACGTTGCCGCATGAATCGGTTCCTTCCTGAGCCGTGCGGGCCTCGGAGGGCTGGCGGTTCGGGTCTTGCTCCCCCGGGCACTTACCATTGTTAGAAATCCTAGCATTGACATAATCCGGGAAGCCAGCAGCCCAGCTCGGCAATGCCCGTACCGAGCAGCAGACTTGACGGACGATCAGCGGGCGACGAGCTCGCTGGTGACGTTGGACCAGTGGTGGCCCTGCGCGGCAGCGCCGCCGTCGGCGAGCGCGGCCCACGGGTCGCTGCCGAACACCTCGACGGCCGCCGCGCGCAGCCAGACGTCGAACTCGTCCGCGGAATCGCGCAGCTTGCGCCCCGACAGCGCCGGGTCACGGGACTCCACCTGGAGCACCACCACGTCCTGGCCGCCCACGTTCTGCACGGCGAAGGACTCCTGGACGATGCCGACGCGCCGACGGGAGGCGTCGTAGGCCGTCCGGCGCGAGGTGTCGAGCTCCGCCTGGACCTCGGCCCAGCGCTCGCTCCTGCCGGGCAGCAGCGGCACCAGGACCGAGCCGGGCCTGGCGCTCCTGCGGGCCTCGGCCCGCGCGCCGCCGCGCGCCGCGGGGGCGAGCGGCGCATGCCGAGGACCTCCAGCATGTTGGACTCCACGCCGATGCCCCAGCGCTCCGCGATCTGCCCGTTGTCCAGCAGACGCCACACCACGACGCCGATGAACTCGATGAACTGACCGGTGGGCGCGATACCGAGGAACTCGCCCTTGTGGGTGCCGCGCCAGGTGTTGTGGATGACCACGTAGTTGGCGTGGGCGCTCATGTCCTCGATGGTCACGTGCAGGTCGGGGAAGCCTTCCCGCAGCGCGGCGATGGTGTACTTGACGCCGTCCAGGTCCTCGGTGGCGCCCGGCAGCGGCTGGTGGTCGATCATGTCGGGGCTGTAGATCTTGTCGACGATGGTGAAGTCGCCCTTGTTGACGAAGACGTCGAAGACCGAGCGGATGGTCTTCTTGTTGCGCTCCTCGACGCTCTCACCGGTCTGCACCGTCTGCTGTGTCGACACGTTCCGTCCTTAATGGTCGAAGGGTTTTCGGGATGTGACGGTCTACGGGACGCGACGGGCCGTCACTTCCCGGGGAACGGTGCTTCCCAGGTGAGGGTGAGCCCCGCGTACAGGTAGCGGCTGGCCTCGATGGCGAGCAGCAGCACCTTGTGACCGGGGCGGATACGGCCCTCGGTCCAGCCGGCGTCCAGCGCCAGCGGCACCGCGGCGGAGCCGGTGGCGCCCACGTCGGTCAGGTTCTCGACGATGTTCTTGGAGAGGGTGGCCTGGTCGTCCTCGGACAGCCCGGCGGTGCCATACTCGCTGGCGAAGTACTCGGCGTTGCCCTCGGGCAGCACGCACGCGTCGATGTCCGTGAGGGCGAGCCCGGAGCGCTCCAGCATGTCGTGAATGCCGCGCACGAAGACCCTGGGACCGAACGTGGCGGTGCCGGGGATGTCGAGCTTGATGTCCATCAGCCGCTTGCGGCGCTGCTGTTCGGCCAGCGGTACGTCGGTGCCGCCGCCGACGATGAGCATGCCGGGCTTGCGCTTGCCGCCCATGGAGGCGGTGGCGAAGACCTGCTTGCTGCCCTCGTGCGCGGAGCCCTCCTCGCCGGCGCGCAGGACCACCGCGCCGGCGCCGTCGCCGAAGGTGTAGACGGTGAGCCGGTCGCGCATCCGCACGCGCTGCGGGTCGAGGCCCAGGAAGACGGGGGCGAGCAGCGGGGAGACGGCCTCCACGCCGATCACCAGCGCCGTCCTGTAGGTGCCGTCGGCGAGCTGGCGGCGCGCGATGTCCAGGGCCTGGACGGCGCCGACGCAGCCGGCCCGGACCTCGATCACCGCGACGCTCTCCAGACCGAGCTGCTCCTGGACGTACGTTCCGGCGACGGGCAGCAGATAGTCGGGGCTGGCCGTGGACACCACGATCAGGTCGATCTCGTCGGCCTCGACACCCGCCCGCTGAAGGGCCTGGCGGGCCGCCGCGGTAGCCATCTGCGAGGTGCTGATGCGGTGTTCACCGGTGTCCGGGTCCACCATCCAGTGCCGGCGCTGGACCTGGATGCCCTCCAGGACGTCGTCGGGCAGCGGCCCGGTCACCCGGGCCAGGGCGTCGTTGTCGAGCGGCTCGCCCGGCAGATACGCGCCGGTGGCGAGGATCGACACATGGCGGTCGGTGCTGGAGGGCATGTCACTTCTCCGTAGCGGGACGCAGGACGAGGCTGATGTGGGTGCCGCCGAGTGAGGAGCTGTTGATGAGCTGGGGCCCTTCGTCGACGCCGTGCTCCCAGCCGGTGACCGCGAGCAGGGCGGCCAACTGGGCGCCCGCGCCGATGGGTTCGCCGACGATCCGCTTGGGGGTGTGCACGGTGGCCCGGGTGGAGAGCCGGTCGGTGGCCAGCGCCTCGGGGGCGTCGGCCCGCTTCAGGCCGGCCGCGTTGGCCCAGATCCCGGTCAGTTCCGCGGCCGTGACCCCGGCGTGGTCGAGGGCCTGGCGCATGGCCCGCTCCACTCCCCCACCCTGCGGGTCCCAGCGGCCGACGCCCTGGGCGTCGGAGGCGGTGCCGTGCCCGGCGAACTCCGCCAGGATGCGCGCCCCGCGGGCCCGCGCGGTCGACTCGCGTTCGAGGACGAGGGTGATGCCCGCCTCGGCGAGGGTGTAGTCGCTGTCGTCGAACAGCGGCAGTCTGCGGTAGGCCTCCAGCACCCCCGGCGAGAGGTCCTCGACGGCGGGCACCAGCACGGCCTCCGCCCGGTGCTGCAGCAGCAGGTCGTGGGCGACGGTCAGGGCGGAGGCCCCGGCCGCGTGCCCGGTGGTGACGGTCGACGTCGGGCCCTTGGCGCCGACGTTCATGGAGACCTGCCCGGCGGCGGCGTTGAAGACGGTGTTCGGGAAGATCGCCGGGCTGCCGTGGTCGGGGCAGCCGGCCAGGACCGGCAGCAGGAACTCCTCGATGCTGCGCATCGGGCCGAGTCCGGTGCCGAGGACCACGCCGACCCGCTCGTCGGCGGTGATCCCGGCATGCTCCAGCGCGCCGCGGCAGGTGGCCACGGCGAGCTGGCCGAGCCGGTCCATGCGGCGCCGCTCGCGCGGCGGGATCGCCTTCGGGTCGAAGTCGGCGCGGGCGACGTGCAGTCCGTCCTCGTCGGCGCCGAGGACCCGTCCGTCGCGCCAGGCCTGCCACAGCGCCTCGGCGCCCTCGCCGGCCGAGGTGACCGCCGCATACCCGGTGATCACGACCTTGTCGTCGGCGGGGTCGGCCGGCGCCTCCACGGGGGTGCGCTCCTGGCCGGGACGGCCGAAGGCGACGCACGCGTTGGCGCCGGCGAAGGCGAAGTTGTTCGACAGCGCCGTGTGCATGGCCAGCGGCCGCGCGGTGGGCACCGCGTCCAGGCCGCACTTGGGGTCCACCTCGGTGAAGTTGGCGGTGGGCGGCGCGATCTGCTCGACCAGCGCCTGCACGGTGACGATGGCCTCGACCGCGCCGGCCGCCCCGAGCAGATGCCCGATCATGGACTTGGAGCTGCTCAGCGCGGTGTTCTCGGCGGCCTCGCCGAGCGCGGAGCGCACCGCGTTGCTCTCGGCCGAGTCGTTCTTCGGCGTGCCGGTGCCGTGGCCGTTGATGTAGGCCACGTCCTCGGGGTCGATGCCGGCCGACTCCAGCGCCGCGCGGATGGCGCGGGCCGCGCCCTCGCCCTTGGGGTGCGGGGCGGTGGCGTGGTAACCGTCGGCGGACAGGCCGTAGCCGAGGACCTCGGCGAGGATCGGGGCGCCCGCGGCGCGGGCCACCGACTCCTCGGCGAGGACCAGCATGCCGGCGCCCTCGCCGAGCGAGAGGCCGTCGCGGTCCCTGGAGTAGGGCGCGGCGGGCCTGGTCGACAGCGACTGCAGGCTGGTGAACCCGGCGAACGCCGTCTCCGTGAACGCGTCGCTGCCGCCCACGAGCATGGCGTCGACGCGGCCCGCGCGGATGGACTCGCTGGCGTGGGCGATGGCGTGGGCGCCGGAGGCGCAGGCGGTGTTCACCGACAGCGAGGGGCCCTTGAGCCCGAAGGCACTGCTCACCGCCTCGGCGATGGCCTGCGGCGGGACCAGCAGATTGTGCCGCCCGTCGTCCTCGGGCGAGATGCCGTCGGCACCGCGCCGGGACAGTTTCTCGGCGCTGCGCAGTCCGCCCATGCAGGAGCCGAGGGCCACGCCCCAGCGCTCCGCGGGCACCTCGGCCAGGCCCGCCTGGTTCAGTGCCTCTTCGGCCGCCAGCAGGGCGAAGTCCACGGCGGGTTCGCGTTCGCGGCCGCCGAAGGAGGCCAGGTAGTCGTAGGCGGGACGGCGTTCGGTACGGACTTCGCCGCCGATCTCGGTGGCGCAGCCCTCCATGGGCAGTGCGCGCACCGGGGTGATGGCCGCCTCGCCCGACCGTATGCCCTCCCACAGTGCCGTGGCGCCGTCGCCGTGGGCGGTCACCGCGCCCACACCGCAGACCACGACCCGCCGGGACCGAGCGCCGCGATCCGGCGAGGTGTTGCCGTGCTCGCCGTGGCTCATGTCCGCGCTCCTTTCGGATGTGTCCTCGGATATGTCCGTCATGAGGTCCGCTCCATGGCGATGGCCACCGCCTGGCCCTCCAGGCCACGGGCGACGGCCAGCGCATGGCCGGGCCGGGTCTCGCGCGGGGTGAGCGGGACGTAGTCCAGGTCGCACTCCTCGGCGGGGTTGTGCAGGTTCAAGGTGGCGGGTACGACACCGGAGTCGAGGGTCAGCGCGGCCACGGCGGCGTTCAGCGCCCCGGCGCCGCCGACCAGATGCCCGGTCTGCGGCTTGACGCTGCTGATCTGCGCGGCCTTGGCGGCCGTACCGAGCGCGTCGTGCAGGGCGATGGTCTCGCTGGCGTCGCCCTGGCGGGTGGCGCAGCCGTGCGCGGCGATGTAGCTGCCGTCGGGGAAGGAGCCGCCCGCGTCGCCGAGCGCGCGGGTGATCGCCCTGGACAGCCCGCGGGCGCGGGGCTGCGGGCTGGGCGGGCGGACGCAGTCGTTGCCGGAGCCGAAGCCGGTGACCTCGGCGTAGCAGCGGGCGCCGCGGGCCAGGGCGTGCTCGCGCTCCTCCAGGATGAGGAAGGCCGCGCCCTCGCCGAAGACGGAGCCGCTGCGGTCGCGGTCGAACGGCCGGAAGGCCTCCTTGCCCAGGTCGCTGCGGTCGCTGAGCACGCCGATGCCGTCCATCTTGGACATCGCCCACCAGCCGGTGGCGTCGTCGTAGCCGCCGGCCACGACCACATCGGCCTCGCCGCGGCGCACCGTGCGCATGGCCCGGCCGACCGCCATCGCGCCGGAGTCGGCGGTGCCGGCGAAGTAGGCGTTGGCGCCGCGGATGCCGAACTTCTCGGAGATGTGGAAGCCGGCCGCGGGCTGCAGGCCCTCGACGAAGAACAGCGGGGCGATCACCGAGGAGGCGGTCTGCCCCAGCTTGTGCAGGTCGGGGGTGCCGTCCGGGGAGCGCACGGACTGGAGCTGGGAGATCAGCTCGTCCATGCGGGGCATTTCCTTGTTGCTGCCGAGGAACAGGCCCGTGCGGTGACCGAGGTCGCCCGCGTCCTCCAGGCCGGCGTCGCGCAGCGCCAGGACGGCCGCGGCCAGGGCCAGTTGGTCGCCGCGGCACAGCATGCGCAGGGTGCGCCGCTTCGCCCATTGGGTCGGGTCGAAGTCGTGGATCTCGGCGCCGATGCGGGTGTTCAGCGGTGCCGGGTCGTAGGACCGCAGCGGGCCGATGCCGATGCGGCCCTCGAGCAGGTTCTCCCAGGTCGGTGCGGCGCCCTGGCCGATCGCGGTCATCAGGCCGATGCCGGTCACCATCACGCGTCGCCTGTCGTGGCTCATGCTGTGCCCTCCCAGGGCTCGTCGGCGCTCACCAGCGCCAGGGAGCGAGCGGTGGCGACCACCCGGTCCCCGACCCGGGCGGTGGCCCGTACCTCGGTCGTCTGCCGGTTGCCTCCCGTCACCTCGACGGTGATGTGCACCTGGTCCCCGGGGCCGACGAAGTGCTTGAAGCGCACGCCCCTGACGGATGCCAGGCGCCAGGCCCGCTCGCCCCCGGCGGCGGCCTTCGCCAGGGCCGCCATGCTCTCCAGGAGCAGCACCCCGGGAAGGACGGGAAAACGCGGGAAGTGGTGGTCGAAGCACGGAAGGGTGTTCGGGATATTGCGCACGGCCACGGCCCGGCGCCCCGGCTCGACTTCCACGATCCGATCGAAGACGGGGACGACCGCACTCGTGGCCGCCTGGGTCGTACTCATGCGTCCTCCCGCGCCGCACCGATGACGATGCTGGTGTTGCTGCCGCCGAAGGCGAACGCGTTGATCAGGGCCGTGCCCACCGGCATCTTCCGCGCGGTGTGCGGCACGTAGTCGAGGTCGAGGCCGGGAGCGGTGCGCTCCAGGTTGACGGTGGGCGGCACCAGCGAGTACCGCATGGCGCCGATCGCGGCCAGCACGCCGAGGCCCAGGCTCGCCGAAGTCAGGTGCCCGGCCATGGACTTGGGGGCGCTGACCACCAGCTTCTGGGTGTCGGCGCCGAACACCTTCTTGATGGCGACCGTCTCGGACTGGTCGTTGCCGTGGGTGCTGGTGCCGTGCGCGACCACGTAGTCGATGTCGCCGGTGCCGAGGCCGGCGTCCAGCAGGGCCCCCTCCATCGCCTGGATCGCGCCGGAGCCGTCGGGCGGCGAGTCGGTGATGCGGTAGGCGTTGAGCGTGGAGCCGTAACCGAGGACCTCGGCGAGGATCTCGGCGCCGCGCTCGACGGCGGCCTCCCGCTCCTCCAGTACGACGGCGACGGCGCCCTCGCCGATGACGAAGCCGCTGCGGTCGGCGTCGAAGGGCCGCGAGGCGCGCTCGGGGTCGTCGTTGTGCTGGTCGGTCAGGGCGCCCAGGAGGCTGAAGCCGAGCAGGTCGAGCCAGGTGGTCAGGGAGTCGTACCCACCGGCGACCATGACCTTGGCGTCGCCCTCCTGGATGGCCCGGAAGGCCTCGCCGATGGCGTGCCCGGAGCCGGAGCAGGCGGTGCTGATGCCCAGCATCGGACCGGTGCCGCCGATCATCCGCGTCATGGCGGCGAGTGGCACGTTCTGGTCGTGAGTCAGCGTCACGGCCGGCGGAATGCAGATGAACGCGTCCGGGTTGCCGGTGCTGCTGCGCAGATGACCGATGTCCAGCAGCGTCTGCAGTTCGGGCCGGCCGACGCTGGCGCCCATGGCGACGCCGCGCTCGTCGGCGCCGTACACCTCCTCGGAGAGGGTGTCGAGCCCCGCCTTGCGCACCGCCTCCCAGGCGGCCGCGACGCCGAACTGGCCCACGCGCGAAAGGTGTTTGCGCCCGATGTGCTTCGGGATGGCCCTGGCCGCGTCGAAGTCCTTGACCTGTGCGGCGATGCGCACCGAGAACCCTTCGGCGTCGAAGGTGGTCAGCCGGCCCACTCCGTTGCGTCCGGTGGCCAGGCCCTCCCAGGTCGTCTCGGCGTCGTTGCCGAGCGGGGTGACCGCTCCCACCGCGGTGATCACTACACGTTTCATCCCACCGGCCCTCCGCCCTGCAGCTGGTGCGCCATGCGCCTGGTGTTGTCAGGGTCGTCGAGCCGCTCGGCGTCGATGAGCGCGCACAGGATGCCGGTGGCCTCGAGGACACTCTCGCCGTCGACCGTGACGGTGCCGTCCAGGATGGCGGCCTCGTCGGTCATCGACTCGATCGTGGCGTGCATCTGAAGCACTTCTCCGGGGGCCACGTCCCGGTGGGCGGTGGCCTCGCCGACCGCGAGCAGCGCCGCGCGCAGCCGGTGGTCGGTGCTGATCATGATCAGCCAGGTCGCCGCCTGGCACAGGGCCTCCAGAGCGAGGCCGAAGGGCAGCGCCGGGCCGTTCGGGGTGGCCTGCCAGTACGTCTCGTCGACCGAGGTGACCTTGCGCGCGGTGATGGTCTCGCGCGGGGTGAGCGTCTCGATCCTGTCGATCAGATGGAATCGCATCGTCGTCCCGTCTCCCGTCCCCCGCCGCCCTACGGGCGCCCGATGCCGAGCTGGGCGGTGAAGCCGCCGTCGACGGTGAGCAGTTCGCCGGTGGTGTAGGCGGAGTCGGGTCCGGCGAGGAACACCGCGGCCGCCGCCACCTGCTCGACCGTGGCGAACCGGCGCAGCGGGATCTGCCGCTTGATGCTCTTGCCGCCGTCGCGCTGGAAGACCTCTTCGACCAGCTCGGTCGGCGTGAAGCCGGCCAGCACCGCGTTGACCCGGACCCCGAAGCGGGCGAGCTCGATCGCGGCGCAGCGGGTGAAGGAGTTCAGCGCGCCCTTGGAGGCCGAGTAGTTGGACTGGCCGATCCAGCCGCTCTCGCCCATGGCGGAGGAGATGTTGACGACGGACGCCTCGCCCTGCGCCATGAACTGGTCCATGACGGCGTGCGTGGTGTGGTACGCGCCGCCGAAGTTGACCTTCATGACGTTCCACCAGGCGTCGGGCGCCGAGTCGTAGATCAGCCCGTCGTCGCTGATGCCGGCGTTGTTGATCAGGATGTTCAGCGAGCCCAGCTGGGCGGTGGCCTCGTCGACCAGGCGCCTGGCCTCCTGGGGGTCGGAGACGTCGGCCCCGACCGCGACGGCCCGGCCGCCCGCCGCTTCGATCTCCTTGACCACGGCCAGCGCCTCCTCCTGGCGCGAGCGGTAGTTCACTGCGACGGCCGCCCCCTGTTCGGCCAGGGCCAGGGCGATGGCCCGGCCGATGCCGCGGGAGGCGCCGGTGACCAAGGCGGTACGGTCCTTCAGCTTCATCTCTCTCTTCCCGTTTCTGCTACGAGGTGGGCGGCCTGGTTGCCGGCGGGACGGGCCCGGGGCAGGGCGGGGCGGGTGGTGCCGGGGCCCCGCGGCCGGTGTCCGGGGCGTCATTGACCCGGACACCGGCCGCGGAGACACGGGCGCCGCTCAGGCGGACGCGTGCACCGCTCAGGCGGACGCGGCGGCCTTGGCCCGCTCGGTCAGGAGGTCGGTGAGGTTCTGGACGGTGAACAGGCCCAGCACGCCCTCGGCCGTCAGCGGCTCGTCGAGCCGGCTGCGGTCGAACTGCGGCAGGACGCTCTCCAGGTGCGTCAGGCCGCGGTCGTTGACGACCTCGTTCTCGTCGCCGAACTCCTCGTCCGGGATGCCGCCCTGGAGCAGGTCGGCGATGTCGGAGACGGTGATCTTCACCTTGGTGGCGCGCTCCAGGCGGAAGAGGATGTCGAGCAGGTCGATCGACTCCGCGCCGAGCTCGCCCAGCAGGGTCGCCTCGGGAACGGCCTCGGACTCGTCGATGCCGAGGGCGTCGGCGACGGCCGCCTGCACCGCGGACAGGTAGTCGGTCGACGTGGGAATCAGGGTTTCGGACACCGTTGGCTGCCTTTCGGGTGGTGAGTGCGCGCCGGGGCTGAAAGCGCCCCCGGCACGCGGATGGTCGGGAGGTTCGGGAGGTCGGGAGTCGGAGCGGACAGGGAAGGGACCGGGGCTCGGACAGGGAAGGGGCTGGGACCGGGGCCGGCGTCCGGTGCGCCGCCGACGGCCGCGGCCGGTTACGCGGCGACCGCAGAGGCGGCCGCGTCCTGGCGCAGGTCGCGCAGGAGCGTGGTGATGCGGCGCGCGTCGTTGGTGCTGCGCACCTGGGCGTCGGGCACGGTCCGCTTGGCGAAGCCGCTGAGCACCCGGCCCGGGCCGACCTCGAGGTAGCCGTCGACCCCGTAGGAGGCGGCGGCGTCCAGCACGTCCACCCAGCGCACGGGACCGGCCAGCTGACGCCGCAGCAGATCGCGGGCGTGCGCGCCGTCGCGCACCAGGGCACCGGTCACCGAGCTGAACACCGGCAGCCGGGGGGCGCCGAACTCGACCCGCTCCAGCTCCGCGGCGAACTCGTCCTCGATGACCCGCATCAGCGAGCAGTGGAAGGGCGCGGACACCTTCAGCGGCACGGTGCGCTCGGCACCGGCCCCGTTCGCCAGCCGTACGACCTCGTCGACCGCGGCACTCTGGCCGGAGATCACCGTCTGCCCGGCCTCGTTGTAGTTGGCCACCTCCACCACGCCGGAGGCGGCGGTGGCCGCGCAGATCTCCTCGATCTTCGCGGGCGCGAGACCGATGATCGCGGCCATCGCCCCCGACACCCGGCGCGAGACACCGGCCATGAGCTCACCGCGGCGGCGCACCAGACGCAGCGCGTCGTCGGCGTCGAGGACACCGGCGACGACCAGGGCCGTGTACTCGCCGAGGCTGTGCCCGGCGGCCGCGCCCGGGACGAAGCCGGTCTCCTGGTGCAGCACCTCGTACACGGCGAGGCTGGTGGCGACGATGGCGGGCTGGGCGATCTCGGTGGGCTCGAGCTCCGACTCCGCCGCCGTGGTGCACAGTTCGGTCAGCGGCAGGCCGGTCGCCTCCTGAGCCCGCTCCAGCACGCGTCCCGCCGTGCGGGGATGCTCGCGCAGCAGGTGCTCGGCCATGCCGGCGCGTTGCGATCCCTGTCCGGGAAACATCGTGAATCGGTTGTCGCTCATCCCCGTTCCTACCTCACTGAATTGTGGCGGCGTGGGTCATCGAGCCGTCGACGAGCGGTTCTCGACTCCGCCGAATCTCGCACCCCGCTCTGGCGCATTCCTCGAATGTGTCTCGAAAACCGATTCGGCCGGTTTTCCTTGACGCGGCGGGCGGGCACACCCGAGCGTGTTGCCATGCCGAGGATGAGCGCGCAGGAGAGGCGGACGGCCGTGGTCGGCGCGGCGATGATCGAATTCGCCCGCCGGGGCTACGACGGCACCTCGACGCAGGACATCGCCCGCCGGGCCGGGATCTCGCAGCCGTACCTCTTCCGGCTGTTCCCCGGCAAACGCGCCCTGTTCCTCGCGGCGGCGACACGCTGCGTGGCCGAGACCGCACGGCTGCTGACGCGGGCGGCCGAGGGCCTCAAGGGCGAGGAGGCACGGCACGCGATGGCCATCGCCTACACCCGGGTCATCGTGAAGGAGCCGGAACGCCTCCTGATGCAGATGCAGGTCTACGCCGCGGTGGCGGGCGCGGAGGCCGCGGGCGACCACGAGTTCGGCGAAACGGTCCGCGCCGACTGGCAGAGCCTGTGGCAGGAGGTCCACCTTGCCCTGGGCACCGACCCCGACGACACGTCCTGGTTCATGTCCCGAGGCATGCTGGTCAACACCCTGGTGGCCCTGAACTTCCCACCGGAGCACCGGGTCTGGGAGGCGCTGGATCCTTCGATCGGCGTTGATGCGCTGCGCCGCCGGTGACGGGAAGAGTGCGGGTCTCCTGACCCGGCACGTTTCCGGCCCGCGACGCGTTTCGAGAACTCGAAGGCCGCTGGATAGTGTCGAGATTCACCGACCTGGAAGGGCAGTCGCATGGCCAGCGAGATCGTGATTGCGCAGACGACCATCGACAACGAGGAGCAGGCGAAGACCCTCGCACGCGGCGCGGTCGAGAACCGCTTGGCAGCCTGCGCCCACATCGACCAACCGTTCACCGCGGTGTACCGGTGGAAGGGTGCCATCGAGACCGCCCAGGAGTGGCGGATCTCGTACAAGACGACCACGGACCGGCGCCCGGAACTGGAGGCCTGGGTCACCGAGCGTCACAGCTACGAAGTTCCTGAGTGGATCACTCTGCCGGTGACCGGCGGATCCGAGGCCTACCTGGAGTGGGTGGTCGAGGAGTCGTCGCCAAGGTCCGCCGAGTGACCTCTCACGCCGCGAACTGCTGTAGGTGCCCAGCGAGTTCGTACTCACTCGCCGGAAGCTGCGCTACAACGGTCAGATGCCCTCTAAGTACGTAGCCATGAAAGCAGCCATGCCTCGGGGTCCGGAGCTGGGCGACACGCATCGTGCCGCACGGAGGCGCCCGCAGCGGCCCGCTGGCGCCCGCGCCGCCGCAAACCTCCGGTTCTGGCGGGCTAAACCCGGCTTACCTCGCCGAACTCGTCGGCGAGGACGCGCCGGCGCCAGACGTTCATCACGCAGCGCCGAGCGCCTCGCCGAAGAACCGTGCCTGCCTCCGGGCGCGAACAAGTCGCCAGGCTCACGCCTATTGCCCTCCACCGAAATGGAAACAGCGGCACCGGTGAGGCCCCGACCACCCGCCAAGAGGGGAACGGACCGACGGGGCCGGTTCAGGGCCGGTCAGCAGAACTCGCTCAGATGTCCCAGGCGGCCGTGGGGTCGTCGACCCACGCACGCTGCGTGGGACTCCGGGCTGCAGCGGCAGGCGCAGTCCTACTACCTGCTCGCCCTGCACGCAGCCCACGCCTGCCGTGACTCTGCCTTCGGCGCCAACGTCCTTGCCGGCATGGCACGGCAGATGCTGTACCGGGACCGGCCGCAGGACGCGCTCGAACTCGTGCACCTGGCACAGAAGGGCGTGGGTAAAGCAGCCAGCGCGCGCCTGCGCGCCATGCTGCATACACGGGAGGCCTGGGCATACGCGGCGATGGGCCGCAGTGCGGCCTTCCGGCGCGCCACCGGCGAAGCGGCCGGAGCATTGGCCGATGCCGGGACGGGCGAAGATCCGCACTGGATCGGGTACTTCGACGAAGCCGAACTGTCGGGTGTTACCGGCGGCCGGCTCCTGGACATGGCTCGGCAAGAACCTCGGCAGCACGCCGAATCAGCCGCAGACTCCATCCGTGAGGCCTTGGCCCGGCGCGGTCCGGAGGCCGGGCGTAGTCATGCCCTGGACACCATCGGCCTCGCAGAGTGCCACTTCCTCATGGGCGACATGAGCGGCGCCGTCACCCACACCCGGCGCGCCGTCGAGGCTGCGGCCCTCACCCAGTCCAATCGCGTCAGGACGCAGTTGGGCCAGCTGTACCCGTACACGGTCGGCCGGGGAGCCTCGCGGCCCGTGGCCGAAGCCAGAACAATGATCCGCGACCTGTTGTCGACCTGAGGAGCAGCGTGACCACAATCGCCGTGACCGGGCACATGGACCTGACCGACGCCAGCGTGCCCCTGGTGCGCGACGCCCTGTGGGAGACGCTCAAGCCGTACGCCGCAGACGGCTCCCTCGTCGGCGTCTCATGCATCGCCAAGGGCAGCGACTCCATCTTCGCGGAGGTCGTCCTGGAGCTCGGCGGCCGCCTGGTCGCGGTCATCCCCTCGAAGGACTACCGGCAGAACAAGGTCAAGCCCGACCACGCCGAGGCGTTCGACCGCCTCACCGAGGCCGCCGCAGATGTCGTCGTCCTGGAGCACGAGACCGCGAACCGCTCGGCGTACGAGGACGCCAACCGCACACTCCTCCGGCGTGCGGACCGTCTCGTCGCGGTCTGGAACGGCGAGCCCCCGTCAGGTAAGGGCGGCGGCACTGCGGACACCGTCCTCGAAGCCCGCGACGCCGGCCTGTCGGTCGACGTCGTCTGGCCGGACGGTGCAGCACGGCGGAGCTGACGCGACGCAGCCGCCGTCACCGTGTGAGCCGGATGCCGCGCGGGCGGCCGGGCTCGCGGACGATGGCGCCCTTCGCCACCAGCTCCCCCAACTGGCCCCCACTCACCCAGTGGCAGGCCGTCGGGCCGCTCCCCGGCCGGCGACTGCCCGACAACGGAAATCCAGTCGCCCCGCCGCGAGCCGGAGAGAATCCCGCGAAGCGAGCGTCAGTCCCCGGTGGTCGGAGCCGCGGCCCGCCGGGAGGCACCCGGCTTGGCCCAGCGCATCCCGTACGCGACCTGGCCCTGCTCGGCCGCCTGGAAGGCCTTCGTGTTCCAGTTCTTGCGCATGAACGACTCACGCATCCTGATCAGCAGCGAGTTCTCCACCGCGCCCATCTTCCCGATCCGCCAGGCGATCTTCTGCAGCGGAGCGGTCCGCGCCCGCCGCTCGGTCTCGTACCGGCGCAGCGCCGCGACCGGGTCGCCCGGCTGGTCGAGGTACTCGGCGAGCACCAGGGAGTCCTCCAGCGCCTGGCAGGCGCCCTGCCCGATGTTGAAGGTGATGGGGTGCGCGGCGTCGCCGAGCAGCGTGACCCGCCCCCGGCCCCACTCGCGCTCGGGCTTGCGGCCCTCGACGTCGCCGCGCAGGACCCACTCCTCCGGCGTGGCCCGCAGGATGTCGGCCACCGGCCCGGCCCACCCCTCGTGCCGGCGCAGCAGCATCGCCCGCGCCGTACCGGGCTTGTCGCGCCCGCCGGGTACCCCGTTGGCGACGCTCATCCAGTGCACCAGGCCGGGCGCGACGTCGTAGTACGTGAACCGGGTGCCCGGTCCGAAGATCGCGTTGAAGGTGCCGGGCGGGATGTCGGCGTGCTCCATCGGCGCCCGGCCGCGCCAGGCGATGTAGCCGCTGAAGCGGTTGCGGGCGGGCCCGAACAGGCAGTCGCGTACGGCACCGTGGATGCCGTCGGCGCCGATCAGAAGGTCGCCGCGCTCGCTGCCGCCGTCGGCGAAGTGCACCGTCACCCCGTCCGCGTCCTGGTCGAAGGACACGACGTGGGCGCCGGTGCGCAGCGGCGAGCCCTGCAGGGCGTCGCGCAGCACACCGTGCAGCTCGGACCGCTCGATGGCGATGGTGGGTGCGCCGTACCGCTCGATGAAGTCACCGACCGGCCAGGCGCCCAGCACCTCGCCGCGCCAGGTGCTGAAGTGCGCGACGTGCTGGACGGGCGCGACCCGCAGGACCTGCTCGGCCACGCCCAGGTAGTCCAGGGCGAGGACGCCGTTGCTCCAGATGTGCAGGCCCGCGCCGCCGTCGCGCAGCGACTCGGCCCGCTCGAACACGACGGTCTCGAACCCCCTCTGCTGCAGTGCGAGGGCCGCGGCCAGGCCGCCGATCCCTCCGCCGGCGATGAGTATGCGACGGGCACGTCCTATGGCCATCTCTTGGTCTCCTCGTGGCTCTGTCCGGGCGCAGGTCCGGTGCGAAGTCCCCGACGGAACAATGTTGTTGTCAACGCTAGCATTCAGAGCGGCGACCAATATAGTCTCGAAAGAGTATCTAGCATCGACATATCCGTGTGGCTCAGGACCACATGCCAACCGGCAGAGACCCAAAGGTGGTTGTGATGGAAGCGCTCCTGCAAACGCTGGCCGTGGTGGCCACCATGGCCAACGCGGTGGTCTACGGGACCGACGTCTTCTCCGCCCTGGTGCAGCGGCCCGCCATGGCGCACGTCGACGACGTGGTACTCACCAGCGCCATGGGCCAGACCCACCGCTTCGGCGACCAGCGCATGCCGGTACCGGGCGTGTTCGGGCTGGTGGCGACGGTTGCCACGGTCGCCGTCGCCGCCGTCGACGGCAAGGCGGTGCCGGCGGTGGCCGCGGGCGTCGCGGCCGTGTCCCTGGTGGTGTGGCTGGCCATCTACAACAAGGTCAGCGCCCCGGTGAACAAGGAGCTCACCGGCGCTGCCCTGGACTGCCGGGTGGCCCCCGACGCCCGTGGACTCCAGCGGACCTGGGACAGCGTCATCAACGCCCGCGTGGCCCTGCAGGCCCTGGCGCTGGGCGGGATGTGCGTGGCGCTCGCGAGCAGCTGAGCCCGCCCAGCCGCACGGCAAGGAGGGAGGGGGCCACCCGGTCGGGTGGCCCCTCCTCCTTGCCGTGCGGTGCGTCCGTACGTCCTACTGCAGGGCGATGTTGCCGAGGACGGCCTCCGCGTCCACGTCCGTCAGGGCGTCGGTGACGGCCTCCGGCTCGCTGTTCGGCACGTTCTTGTTGTTGCTGGCCACGGCAATGCCTCCTTCTCGGAATACCCGGAATCGAGGTTCGCCAGCGGCCACCCGGGGGGTCAAGACAACTCCCCCGCATTCCGCCGGAATTCAAGACGCATTCCAGAATTTCGGCCCCGGTCCAGCGCCGCTCCGCGCGTATGCGAGCAAGCCTGAACAGGCTATGTGGCAAACAGTTGCCAAACAGGCTGATGAAGGAGCAGGAAATGCCCTCATCCCATTCCGTGGGCCGCACGCTGCACCGCGTGCGACTGCGGGCCGTAGGCGCGGCCGCGACCAGGATCATGTGGGGCATGCGGGACACCCCGGCCCCCGCTCCGCGCCGGCCCCCTCGGCTCACCCTCTTCGCGGGCCGCTCCTGAGAGGGGCCCCAACTGCCGCCCCGGCCAACGCCGCAGTCGCCGCCTCAGCACCGCCCGAGCGCCACCTTGCAGCGGTCCTCATTCGAATCTCGTGCGTTCCTCGAGCACTTCTCCAGCGGTTCCCGGCAGGCTCTCGAACTGCCCGGCTCCTGCCCGGGGGGCCGGTTCCTGCCCTTTTTCCGTTTCCAGGGGGTCGACGATGAGGCCGTGGGCGAGCACGCCTTCCGCAGCCGGTACGGCGAAGGTGTCCCCCGGCGACGAAGAGGCCGCGCGGGTCACCGCGACCCAGCCCGCCGAACCGGTCCAGGACCAGTCCGAGGACGACATCGGCTGGCCCAAGCGGTAGGCGCGACCAGCCGAGGGAACGGCCCTACCGAGCCTCGGCGAAGAGTGCCGCCGCTCACCTCACACGGCGTCACATCGGCCCACCCCGGCTCCGAGGATGTGATCCATGCCGGACTCGGAGCAGTTCCCTTCAACTTTGGTGCCGCAAGCCCCGCCACGTCCGCGAGGGCAGGGTCACCCGGCGTCAGGCCGAGCAGCGGAACGAGCAGGCGTGGTGCCTGACCGTCGTCACGAACGCGGTGACTGGAGACATCGTCGTTCTTACGCCCCTCACCTTCCTCTCCGGTCACGACTCCACGGTAGGAGGGGGAGGCCGCCAGACACCTCCTCAGTCGGCACCAGACCCGGCGAGGAAGGTCTCGACAGCGTGACAGAACGCCGCCTCCTCCTCGACGTGCGGCATGTGGCTCGATTCCGGGAACACGCGCAGTTGCGCACCGGTGATGAACTCGGCGAACGGCGCGACGCACTCGACGGTGGCCTCGTCGTGTTCCCCGCGCACAACGAGCACCGGAACGTCGACCGACGCCAGCCGGTCCACCACCGACCAGTCACGGAGGGTGCCGGTGACGTTGAACTCGCTGGGGCCGACCATCGTGTGATACACGGTGGGGTCCTCCTCCCACTGGGCAAAGCTCGCGGCCACCTCGGGCGGGTACGGCTTGATCCGCAGGAGGTGGCGGTCGTAGAAGACCTGAGCGGCCTGCGCGTACTCCGGTGCCCCCGTGGTGCCGGCCGCTTCATGGCGGTCCAGAACCTCCCGCACGTCTCGTGGCAACGCCCGGCGCAACCGTGCCACCCCGCTGCACCACAGGGGCATCGATGCCGGTGCGTCCGCCAGCACCATTCCGCGCAGCCCGGCCGGACGCCGCACCGCGTGCTCGGCGGCGAGCATGCCGCCCCAGGACTGGCCGAGCACAGTGTGGTCCTCGGTGATCTGGAGACGATCGAGCAGCGCATCGAGTTCGTCGACGAACAGGCCGACGGTCCACAGGCCGGGGTCGGCATCGGGCAGGTGGGTGGAACGGCCGCAGCCCAGTTGGTCGTAGTGAACGACGGCGCGCCCTGCCGTTGCCAGCCGGGCGATCCTCAGCAGGTAATCGTGCGGGAAGCCCGGCCCCCCATGCACGACCACCAGCGGAGTGTGTCCGCGCGCCCGCGAGACATCGAGGTCCCCGGTAATCCGGTACCAGGTTCGACCGTGGAGGCCCTCGACCCAGCCTTCCGTGGTCGCGGGCGGAAACGGCTGCGTCGTCGGCACGACGGCGGCTCCCATGGGGAAGTTGCGGTGCGAAGGGCATGCGGTGAACCGGACGCGCGTGATCTCGGCGCTGCCGTGAGCGCTAGCCGCCGAGCAGACGTCCGTGGTGGTCAACCCAGTCAGACTTCCACCGCGAGGAGTTGACAGCGGTTCTGAGGCAACACGACACAACCAAGCGACCGGTTCGGCGCGCCCGTGTCACCCGAACGGTTGCGCCGCCGTGCCACCGGGGTGATTTCCTGATCGCCTGGGCAACTCTCCCGGAACGGCGTGGAATCACCGTCTCTACGGGTGGGCAGCTGCCGTCAGCGGGCATGTGCGCGGCACCCCCCGCGTCAGCTTCCCCAGCCCCGGAAGGAAGGCAACCCGGTCCGCGTCGTGGTCAAGCCGCAGCCGTAGCCGGAACCGCGACCCGGCGGAGATCTCGTATGTCGGTGACCTCGTACATTCGCAAGCAAGCGACGATCGCCGCGATCATCAACGTGGTGCTCAACTCGCTGATCACCTGGCTCGGCCATCGCCGGACGGACTTCGTGCCGCTCGCCGGGGACAGCGGCATCGTCGTCGACGTCTTCGTGACGTCGATCCTGCTGTCGTTGCTGGTCTCGCTGTTCGTCTCCAAAGGCGTGCGGCACGATCTCGACGCCGGACGTCTCAGGGCGACCGACGAACCTCCCGGAGCGGGACGTGTACTGTCGCGGCTGCCCGCACGATGGTGGGCTCTTGGCCCGCTGCTCGGGCTGGGGGTGGCGGTCGTCGCCGCCGTCGTGCTGCGGCTGCTCGGTGCGCTGGGGCTGTTCGGTCTTTCCCCGGCGGGATTCGTGGTGTTCATGGCCGTGTACACCGGCGTGCTCGGTTACGCCGTGACGCGCTGGGTGATCATTCGGCAGCTGGCCGATCGTCGGACAAGTACATCGGGCACGGACGGCTGAGTCCGGCGCCACCGGTACGACGTCGCGTCGGGCTGGAGGCGACGCGAAGGCCCGACTTCGCCCCTGTGCACCCCTCCACGACCCTCAGGCCGCCGTCAGATACTGCCGCACCAGCATCCGCGGCACCGGCTTCGCCCCGATCCTGCGGGGAAGCGTCTCGACCGCTTCGAGCCGCCGTATCTGCTCGCCGGGACCCAGCTGGGCGTTGGCGCGTTCGGCGACGGCGTCGAGGATGTCCGGCGCGTCCCGGACCTCCTCCCCGTCCCCCTCCCCGACCCCCTCCCGCAGCACGACTCCTGCCCACACCGAGGAGCCGGTGACGGGATCGGGGACGTCGGCGACGGCGCAGTCCGCCACGCGGGGGTCCTGGCGCAGCACGCGCTCGACCACTCCGGGCGCGACGACGGCGTCGCCGCAGGCGAAGGGGGAGCCGGACCG
Organism: Streptomyces sp. HUAS 15-9; assembly: GCF_025642155.1. Taxonomy (NCBI): domain Bacteria; kingdom Bacillati; phylum Actinomycetota; class Actinomycetes; order Kitasatosporales; family Streptomycetaceae; genus Streptomyces; species Streptomyces qianjiangensis. The sequence continues at coordinate 171,183 of NZ_CP106799.1, forward strand.
GCGCACCAGGTGCAGCTGGTCGTCCAGGTCGAGGTAGCCGACGTCGCCCGTGGCCAGCCAGCCGTCGGCACGGCCCGCGGGCACCTGCGGGCCGCGGATCTCCACCTCGCCGTCGGACCACACCGGCGCGGGCGCCCGGGTGACGGGGTCGACCACCCGGCACTCGGTCCCGGGCAACGGCACGCCCACCGCGCCCCGTTCGGGCCGTGCCCCGGGCGCCTGGACGTGGGAGAGCGCGCTGAGCCCGCCGACGCCGTAGCCCTGCAGCACGGGCACCCGCAGGGTGTCCCCCAGGCGGCGGGCGACGACCGGTTCCAGGGCCACGCCGGCGGACAGTACGGCCCTCAAGTGGCCGCCGGGCAGGACCGTACGGTGGTCGGCGAGCCGCTCGTCCTCCGCGAGCCGGGCGAGCCGGGTCGACAGCCCGTAGTAGTGGGTGGCCTGCCGCCCGCGGCTCACGGTCATGCCCGCGCACGGGTCCGGGTCGCTCACCAGCACCTGCTCGGCCCCGGCGTGCACGGCGGCGCCGAGCAGGGCCGGGTGGTAGGCCGGCATCTGGTTGACCACGACGCTCGCGGGGTCCAGCTGATGGGCCACGGCGATCTGCGCGGCGTTGGCGAGCAGGTTGCGGTGGCTCAGGCGCACCTCCCGCAGTCCTGCGACCGGATGCGGCACGAGCTGCACGCAGGCCACCGCGTCGAGGTCACCGACGGGAGTCCGGAACGGCGTACCGGGTACGGCGCTCAGGGCGTCCGCCAGCGGCACTGCGACGCCATCGTTGTCGCCGTCGTTGTCGCCGTCGCGACCGCCGTCGGTGACGACGATCGTATGCAGGCGCGGCAGCCGCCCCTCCTCCGCCTCCGCGGTGAGCAGCGCGGCCAAGTGGCCGGGTACGAAGGCGACTTCGGCCCAGGCCGCCGTGCACAGCTCGTGGGCGGCCGCGGATCCCGCCGCCGGGTCGAGCAGCGCGAGCAGCCGCCCGCTGCGTACCGCGCCGAAGTACAGCGCGGGAAAGGCGGCGTCCAGGGCGCAGGCCACCACGACGGCGGAGTCCGCCCGCCGCAGGGCGCCGTCGATCCAGTGGGCGACGCGGTCGGCCTCCCGATCGAGCGCCTCGAAGGTCGTGGTGTCCCCCACGGCGGTGTCCCCCAGGGCGGTATCCCCCACGTTGGTGACGGCCGGCCGGTCGCCCGCGCGCGTGGCGGCCCGCCGCAGCACCACGTCCAGGGGGCTGTCCAGCTGTCTCAGGATGCGCACGGCGAACTCCCCTCTCCCAAGCCGGGGCTCACGCCGCGAACAGATCGAACGTGGAGGTGTGCCGGGGGCCCGCCAGGACGTCCAGCTGCGGGTCGACGGCCAGCATGGCCTGGTGCAGCCGCTGCAGCTGGGGCGAGGGCTCGACCCCGAGCTCGTCGATCAGCCGCATCCGCAGCCTGCGGTAGACCTCCAGTGCCGAGGCCTGCCGCCCCGACCGGTACAGCGCCACCATGACCTGGGAGTGCAGGCCCTCGTGCTGGGGGTGGCGGGCGGTCAGTTCGGTGAGCTCGGCGATCAGTTCGGCGTGCCGTCCGAGCCTGAGCTCGGCGTCGATGCGCCGCTCCACGGTCACCAGCCGGCTCTCCTGCAGCCGCCGTACCTCGATGTCGAGGATCGGGCCGACCCGTACGTCCACGAGCGCCGGACCCCGCCACAGTTTGAGCGCGGCCCCGAAGCGGGCGGCGGAGACCTCGCTGTCGCCCACGTCGAAGGCCGACTGTCCCTCGCGGATCAGGCGCTCGTAGTCGTGCACGTCCACCGATTCCTCGGGAATCTGCAGCAGATAGCCACCGTGCCGGGTGGCGAGGACTTCCTTGGCGCGGCCGGGCGCGCCGGGCCCCATCGCGGTGCCCAGGCGCCTGCGCAGCTGGAGGATGTAGGTCTGCAGGGTGGTCAGCGCGCTCTGCGGCGGCCGGGTCGACCAGATCTCCTCCATGAGTGTGGGTACGGGCATCACACGGCCCGGATAGAGGGCAAGCAGTGCCAGAATCTGCCGCGGCTTGCTCGCGGACGGAACGATGGATCCCCCGTCGACCTCGGCACTCAACGGACCCAGAACCTGAATCCTCACGGTCTCCTCCGTACTCGTCGAGTTCCTTGTCTCTTTCCTTCCAGTGGCCAGAATTGTGCCTCCACCTCAAGGCAAGCTAGCGGCATTCCCCTCCTTCCAGCCAATTCCTCTAGCGGTCCTCGAGCGAAATCCCATGGACGGTATTGCGCATTCGATCAGGCCCTTTCAAGAGCATCTGTACGAGAGTCACATACCTGCTCGTCAGACCGGCCGGGACGTGCGGAATTCAACATTCCGTCGACCATTGGCAAGGTCTTTCAGGATTTCGATCAACACACCGGGTCAATAACTTGAGAATTTCCGCACAAGCCCCTACGGCAGACGTCGAAATAGCGATGAAGTGCGCGCGGAAGGCGCGCGCGGAAGACAGGTCCGGAAGACGGGCGCAGAACGCGGGTGCGGAAGACGGGCGCCGAAGAACGTCACGCCCTTTCCTGATGTCCTTCCGGAGACCGGCCCGTTACGCGGCAGCGGCGTACGTGTCTCCTCCCACGGGCTCGGGCAGCAGGAACCTCTGCGGCTCCGACCGGCTCCAGGGGAAGCCGTGGTTGAGGTGGACGACCGCCTCCTCGTTCCCGTCCGCGGGCACGGCCACGGCGACCAGCACACCGGACACCGGCTCCAGTTCGAGGAACCGCCAGGGGCGGCCGGTGTCGTCGGCGGGCGGGGTGAAGGCGCGTACCCCGCCCTCGTCGTCCAGGGTGAAGACGAAGCTGTCGAACGGGATGCCGAGGCCAAGGCCGCGCGCCTTGGAGTACGCCTCCTTCAGCACCCACACCCGCAGCGCGCGCCGGTCCCGCTCTGGCCCGGGGTCGGCCTCCCGTACCCAGTCGCGCTCCTGCGGCGAGATGGCGTTCACGATGGTGGCGATGGCGTTCTCGTCCCGTTCCGCGATCCGCTCGACGTCCACACCGATACGGGCCTGGCGCACGATGCCCAGGAAGTTGTAGCCGCCCGCGTGGGAGAGGTTGAAGTCGAGCACCCGCCCGCCGCGCGAGGCAAGGTCGGAGGTGGGCCGCAGGAAGGGCCGCCCCCGTGCCGAGCGCCAGATGACCAGTTCCGCCTCCGCCAGACCCGCCTCCAGCGCCAGGGCGCGCCGTACGAGGGTGTGGGCGATCAGATACTGGAGACGGTCGCGCTCGAAGAGGAACTTCCCCGCGGTGCGCCGCTCCTGGGCGTCCAGCCAGTGCTCGGCGAGCAGCCGGGCGATGTCGGGGTTGAGCCCGTCGTTGGGACACAGCCACAGGGTGACCTGGGCCGGGTCCGTCTGCTGCTCGGCGGCCGTCACGTCTGCGCTCCTCGGGGCAGTACCGCGCTCGGGGGCAGTTCCGTCACCGGTCCCGCGAGGTGGGCGGGGGCCGCGCCCAGCACGTCGACACCGGCCAGCCACAGCCGGATCAGCTGCTCGAAGCGCCGGCCCTCCCACAGGGCGTCGACATAGGCGCGGGTCTCGGGAAGTCCGGCGAGCAGCAGCGGTTCGGCGGGCGGGTCCCGCAGATCCGCGCTGTGCACCGGCGGTCCCTCCGGCGGGTCGTCCGGCGAGTCCTCGGGGCCGCCCCGTGCCGCGAACGCGGCCAGTGCGGTGGCGAGTTGGGAGGTGTCGTACACCACCAGCGCCAGCCGGCACTCCAGCGCGGCCCGGCCCAGTTTGAGTTCGCGGGCCACGGCGGCCAGGGCGGGCACGCCGGGGCCGGTGAGGCGGTCGCGGCCGGTGAGCCAGGTGGCGAGTCGTTCGGCGGTGGCGGCCAGATGCCCGGGGGTGGCCGCCGACAGCAGCACCAGCTGCGGCCCGCCGTCGTCGTCCCCCGGTGCCCGCGCCACGGGCGACGAGTCCTGGTCCGAGTCCGGGTCCCGCTCGCGCAGCACCACGACCGCGTGCTGGGCGTCCGGCGCGTGTACGCCGACCAGGACCGTACGCGGCAGGGTTCCCCCCTCGGGAACGCGCCCGGCCTCCCAGACGGCGGGCCGCGGCCGGCCCGGCCCCGGAAGCAGGGTGGCATGGCGCAGTTGGAGGACGGCGCGGGTCAGCGCGGTCGCCGCCGGCTGTCCCGCTCCCCCGGCCCCGGCACCGTACCCGTCCTCCTCGACCTGCACCTGCGCGGCCGGTGTCCCGGCGGCCCGCAGGGCCCGGCGCCGCAGCCGGTCGCGCAGCGCGGGGTGCGCACCACGCCCCGGATGCCCCACCGCGCTGGCCGGTACGACGGCGTGCACGACGTCACCGGCGGCGCGCGCGGCGGCAAGCGGCTTCAGCAGTACGGCAGTCGTACCACCGGAGGGCATGCCACCGGCGGTCGTACCACCGGCGCCCGGCTCGGTGGCCGCGACGAGGGCCGCCGCGCACTCGCCGGCGCGCAGCGCGCCGAGGGCCAGGTGCAGGGCGGTGAGGAACGAGGAGGGACCGGTGTCGATGTCCTGACTCGGGCCGCGCAGATCCAGGATGCGCGAGAGGCGGGCGGCACCGGCGGCCGCGAACACCCCGACGCTGCGGCGCTCACCGTCCGGGCCGGTCAGCGCGTCGAGGCGGGCACCGGCGTACCCGGCGCCCTCCAGGACCTGCCGGGCGCCGGAGAGCAGCAGCCGCTCACGGAAGTCCATGCGCGCCGCCTCACCGGGGTCCACCCCGAACGGGTCGGGGCCGACGGCGTCCACGCCACCCGGGACACTCCCCCGCACGGCCGCGCCACGGGCCCGCAGTTCAGCCTCCCAGAAGGCATCCGGACCGTCGGCCCCCGGCCAGCACCCCTGGAGTCCGACAACGGCGCACCATCCGGCGCTCGGAGAGTCGGCGGGAGCGGCGGCGGAGGCGAGGGACTCGGGCCGGACGGTCGGCGCGACGGCCACCAACGACGGCACCGCGGCCGATGGCACGGGCGGCACGGCAGGTGTGTCCCCCGCGCGCGCCAGCAACGCCAGCGCATGCCGCCGTTCCAGGGTGCCGTCCTTGAACCGTGTGAGTATCTCCCGGCTGTCCATGGGCACGGAGCGCTCCGCGCCTCAGGCCGGCCGGGTGCCGAGCAGGGCGGCCGCCTCGTCGACGCTGAGCAGATCGTCGCGGACCGCGTCCAGCAACGCCTCCAGGTCGATCTGCGCGCCCGAGGCGCCCGAGGCGCCCGAAGCGGCTGACGCGGCTGACGCGGCTGACGCGGCGGCCTTCGGCGACCCCGACGGCACCACGTCCCCGGCCGCCGATCCACCCCCACCCGCACGCGAGTTGGCCGCGACATACGCCGCGACCGAGGCCAGGTCGGGGTGCTCGTACAGCAGCGCCGTGGGTTCGCGCAGCCCCCAGATCCGGTTGACGCCCTCCACGAACTGCGCGGAGAGGATGGAGTCCAGGCCCAGCAGGACGAAGGGGGCATCCGCCTCGATGTCGTCCGGTGCGCAGCCGAGGATCCGGGCGAGCAGGCCGCGCAGTCGGCCGATGACGTCACCGTCGTGGTCCCCGGCCGCGACCGGTGCGGACACGGGTACGGCCGGGTCGGATGCGGGTACGGCCGGATCGGGTGCGGCACCGCCGAGTTCGGCGGCCAGCCGGTCGGCCAGGGCCTTCGGCGTCGGGCACTGATACAGGACGTCCGGCGGCACCGAGGTGCCGAAGCGGGCGTTGAGCGCACCCATGAACCCCACGCTCAGCAGGGAGTCCAGCCCCAGCACCGCGAAGCTCTCCTCGGCGTCGACGGCCTGGGCCTCGACAGCCACGAAACCCGCCAGCAGCGCGGTGAGTTCGGCCAGCACGTCGGCGGCCGGCATCTGCGGGGCGGGGTGCCCCGGCGGGGGCGAGGCAGCGGTCATGGTGGCGTCTCCAAGGTCGGTTCCCGGGTGGCCGTCTGCGCATTGTGCAGGCGGGTTCACCCCGACCGCATCGCCGTCCGGGGTGATCCACGGGCCGCCGACTCGCTCCTGCGAGGGAGAGGGATCAGCCGAGGAAGTCGGATCAGCCCACCGCCAGGACCGGCTCCTCCGGTACCTCGACGGCCGACGCCTGGATGGAGTGCTGCAGCCGCTGCAGCCGGGGCGACGGCTCCAGCCCCAGCTCCCGCACGAGCGTGGTGCGCAGCTGCCGGTAGACGTGCATCGACTCGCTGCGCCGGCCGGAGCGGGCGAGAGCCACCATGAACTGCGCGTGCAGGTTCTCGTGGGTGCGGTAACGGCTGGTCAGAACGATGAGCTCGGCGAGCAGTTCGCGGTGCCGGCCCAGGTGCAGGTCGGCCTCGATGCGCTGGTCGAGCGCGCACAGCCGGCTCTCCTCCAGCCGCTTGGCCTCGCGCGCCAGCAGCGTGCCCTGCTGGACGTCGGCGAACGCCGGCCCGGTCCACAGGTTCAGCGCCTCGGTCAGCCGGGCGGAGGCGTCGGCGTAGGAGGCCGCGTCCATGGCCCGGTAGCCCTCGCCCGCGAGGGTCTCGAACCGGCGCACATCGCTGCTGCCGCCGTCGGCGGCGAGCAGATAGGCGCCGGGCAGGGTCACCAGGACGTCCTTGGCGCCGCGCGGGAGCCTGTCCCGCTCCCCCGGCTGCTCGGCGGCGAGGGCGAGCGCCCGGGCGATGTGGTCGCGCAGGTGCAGGACGTAGGTCTGCAGGGTGGTACGGGCGCTGCGCGGCGGTCGCCCCTCCCACAGCTCCTCGACCAGGTCCGTGACGGGCACGGCGTGGTCGGCGTTGAGTGCGAGCAGGGCCAGCATCTGACGCTGTTTCGGCGCGGTGGGAGTGACCGGCACTCCGCCCTCCCGCACCGCCAGGGCCCCCAGTACGTCGATGTCCAACGCCGTCTCCCTACGACAAGTACAGCCAAGAACAGCACGAGCGGTCGGCCAATATCATACCGGTCGCGCTGCTTTAGGTCAGCGCCGGCCCGGCAAAATGGCTTGGAGCCCTCCCGTGGACCCCAACAGAGGCTCAACTCTGCCACATTCCCGGCGAAAAAAAGTACCGTCCGGTTCCCTTCTTGGGGAGAACCGGACGGTGCGGTGTCTTCGTGGAGTGGGTCTCCAGGGCGACTACTGCGGGGGGTTGCCGTGCTTGCGGGAGGGCAGGTCGGCGTGCTTGGCGTGCAGCATCGCCAGGGACCTGATCAACACCTGCCGGGTCTCGGCGGGGTCGATCACGTCGTCGACGAGGCCGCGCTCCGCCGCGTAGTACGGGTGCATGAGCTCGGCCTTGTACTCCTCGACCATCTGACGCCGCATCGCCTCGGAGTCGTCGGCCGCGGCGATCTGCCGCCGGAAGATGACGTTCGCGGCGCCCTCGGCGCCCATGACGGCGATCTCGTTGGTCGGCCAGGCGTACGTCACGTCCGCACCGATCGCCTGCGAGTCCATGACGATGTACGCGCCGCCGTACGCCTTGCGCAGGATCAGCGAGATCCTCGGCACGCTCGCGTTGCAGTAGGCGTACAGCAGCTTCGCCCCGCGCCGGATGATGCCGTCGTGCTCCTGGCCGACTCCGGGCAGGAAGCCGGGCACGTCCACCAGGGTCATGATCGGGATGTTGAAGGCGTCGCACATCGTCACGAACCGGGCCGCCTTCTCCGACGACTCGATGTCCAGCACGCCGGCCAGGCTCTGCGGCTGGTTGGCGACGATGCCGACGACCTGGCCGTCCAGCCGGGCCAGCGCGCAGATCACATTGCGCGCCCAGCGCTCGTGGACCTCGAGGTACTCGCCGTCGTCGACGATCTCCTCGATCACCTTGGCCATGTCGTACGGCCGGTTGCCGTCGACCGGAACCAGGTCCAGCAGCGCCTCGCAGCGCCGGTCGGCCGGGTCGGCGGTCGCGGCGTGCGGCGGGTTCTCCCGGTTGTTCTGCGGGAGCAGGGAGAGGAGGTAGCGCACCTCGTGGATGCAGGTCTCCTCGTCGTCGTAGGCGAAGTGGCACACACCGGAGGTCTCCGCGTGCACGTCCGCGCCGCCCAGACCGTTCTGGGTGATCTCCTCACCGGTGACCGCCTTGACCACGTCCGGCCCGGTGATGAACATCTGCGAGGTCTCACGCACCATGAACACGAAGTCGGTGAGGGCGGGGCTGTAGGCCGCGCCGCCCGCGCAGGGGCCGAGCATCACGCTGATCTGCGGGATGACACCCGACGCCTTCGTGTTCCGCTGGAAGATCCCCCCGTAGCCCGCCAGGGCCGAGACACCCTCCTGGATCCGCGCGCCCGCACCGTCGTTGAGGGACACCAGCGGCGCACCCGCCGCGATGGCCATGTCCATGATCTTGTGGATCTTCGTCGCATGGGCCTCGCCCAGCGCACCACCGAAGATCCGGAAGTCATGCGCGTACACGAAGACCGTACGGCCCTCCACCGTCCCCCAGCCGGTGATCACACCGTCCGTGTACGGCTTCTTCGCCTCCAGCCCGAAACCCGACGCCCGGTGCCGCCGCAGCTGCTCGACCTCCTGGAAGGAACCCGGGTCCAGGAGCAGCTCGATCCGCTCCCGCGCCGTCAGCTTGCCCTTGGCGTGCTGCGCCTCGGTCGCCTTCTCGCTGGGGCCCGCCAGCGCCTGCGCACGGATGCCGTGCAGCTCTGCCACCCGGCCGCGGATGTCGGCCGGCCCGGTCTCGACCGGAGCGGAGGCAATCGTCGTTGACATGTGGTCAGGTTCCTTCCTGGAGCACCAAGATCCGTCACTGCCAGCTGCGCGGGGCCCGGTAGGAGTGCGGCCTCCTCCACCACCGGGAGCCGTTGACCGGACGTCCCGCCTCGCTCTCCTGCGCCTCCGCGCACAGCGCGAGCAGTACGACGGTGAGCGCGGCCAGTTCCTCGTCACTCGCCTGCCCACGCTCGATGCGCAGCGCCGGTTGTACTTGGCCCGAATCGCTCATGCCCTCTCCTCCAGCTCTTCGGACACCGTCGAATGAGCCGCTAGAGAACGGCTCCTCCCCGACTTGAGGACCATCACAAAAGCTTGCTTACGCCCTATTTCCGGCGTGAATTCGGCCCCGTCACCCGTCCCCCGGCCCCCGTCACGCCCTCCCCCGGCACCCGTCACACGTCCCTGGCGCGCACGGTCACACGTCCCTGGCGCGCACCGACCGCAGCCCACGCGCCAGCGCCTGCGCGCTCGCCGTGGCGCCGCCCACCCCCGTCATCACCACGGCCACGGCCGAGCCCGGCTCGGCCGCACCGCGCCGGGCGATCTCGTAGGCCGCGCTGCCGCCCGGCCCGCAGCCGCCGAGGACGAGTCGGCGGTCGGGGGCGAGCATCTCGCGCAGCACGGACACCGACACCTCCGCCGGTCCCTCCATGCGCAGGGCCACGATCCGTTCGGGTCCCTGGTGGTCACGGGCAAGGACCTCGTAGGCACCGGCCGGCACACCCGGCACCCCGATCAGGCAGATGACGTCCGAGAGCGGTTCCCCGGGGCGCAGCACGGCCAGGGCGAGGCCGCGCGGCGCGGGCGAGCGCGGGGCCACCCGGGGCACGTCGGAGGTGCGCAGCGGCTCCAGCACCTGGGCGACGGTGCACCGCAGGTCCCGGTGGTCGGGCAGGGAGCGCAGCAGCTGCACGCACTGGGACAGCGTCGCGGACGCGTCCCCGTCCGCCAGGCTCGCGCGGTCGTACAGACCGGTCAGCAGCAGCCCGCCCTCCGGGCTGTGCTGGGCGACGAGGGTGAACGGCAGGCTCGTGTCACCACTGACGCTCTGCGGTACGTCCACCTGGACGCCCTGCTCCCGCAGTTCGGCGAGCAGCGCCTCCGGCAGTTCGGGCCGGCTGTCGAAGACGACGACCGTGTCGGTCAGGTCGGTGTCCTCGCCCCGGCCGCTCCAGGCGCGTACCCGGTCGGCGGGCACCCAGGCGTGCGCGATCAGGTCGAACGCGGTGTCGCGCACCTCGTGCAGCAGCTCCGCCAGGGGCGCCGCCGGGTCGACGGTGACGGTCATCGGCAGCGCGTTGCCGAGCAGCCCGGGGATGCCCGCGGCGCCCTGCATCGGCACGTCCCGCCCGGACAGATGCACACCGAAGCTGACCGGCAGCGGCCCCTCGGCGCCCGCCGCCCGGTACAGCAGCAGCGCCCACACCACATGCAGCGCGCTGCTCTCGCCGACGCCCCGCATGGCCGCCCAGGACCGCAGCCGCGCGGTCTGCGGGGGCCTGAGACGGCGTTGCAGCCGGCCGGGGCCGGTGTGCCCGGTGGGACTGCCGGGGCGGCCGGACCGGACGGCGACGCCGGGGCCGGCGCGGCCGCGGACCAGAACGCGCGTGCGGTGGTGGTGTCCTGACGAGCCAGCCAGCGGGCGTGGTCGCGGACGTCGGGCCGCCGTTCGCCGCCGGGCAGGGTGCCGCCGCTGACATAGGCCCGGAAGAACTCGCGCAGCAGGAGATGGACGCCGCGCTCGTCCAGCAGGGCGCGGTGGTAGGTCAGCAGCACCCGCACCGGCGCCCGTTCGGGCGGCAGCCGGTCCTGCGGCGACCAGTTCTGGGCGAACCAGTCCTGCACCGCCGGCCCCGGTGTCCCCTCCAGCAGGGTCACCCGCAGCAGGCCCGGCCGGTGCAGGTCGAAGCCGCGCGCCCGGTCCCGCTTGACAAGGTCGCCCCAGGTGACGGTGGAGTGCGCATGGTGGACGACCTCGATCCGGGCCCGGTCGTGCAGGACCAGACGCGGTGCGGCCGTCCAGTCGAACGACGCCCGCAGCACGGCCTCGCGCTCGACGAGCGACTGCCAGGCCGTGGCGAAGCGGGACGTGTCCAGCGGCCCGGACCAGTTCCAGAAGAGCTGCTCGACATGGCGGTCCGGCGACCCTGCCGCGGCCGCGAGGATCAGCTCGCGCTGGTGCCCCGTGGCCGGGACGATGCCCTCCACGCCGGGCAGCAGGGCCAGTACGTCGGCCAGCAGCTCGGCGGTGAGCGGCTCGTGTCCGCCGTCGCCCGGCGCGGCCGGGAGGAAGCTGAGGCTGTGCCGTTCGCCGTCGTCGTCGACGGTGACGGAGTACGCGCGGTGCCGTTCGGCGAGCCGGGCCGCCACGTTCTCGGCCTCCGCGGGGCCCAGCGGCCCGCACAGCTCCAGCACGACGGGGGACCTTGGCGCGGTGCCGCCCGGCTCGTGGACCACGGCGAGGACGGTGTCCTCGGAAAGGTGATGGCTGCTCATCCGCTGTCCCGGGTACCGAAACCCGCCGCCGCGGCGAAGAGGACCGGCTCCCTGCCCCCCTTTTCGGCTCGTTCTCGCTCCTGTTCGGATCGTTTCTGCGCGATATGCGCCGACTGCTGCGGCGCACTCGGTGCGCCCAGCGCACTCAGCGCATACGGCCCCGCCGGCCCGCGCGCCCCGCACGGCTCCAGCGGCACCCGCTCCCCGTACGGCACCGACCTCGTCGTCGGTCCCGTGGGAGGGCGTCCGCGCACCCCCGCCCGGGCCGCCCGCGGGGCGCGCCCGGACTCGGTGCCCACGTCGGTCCTCATCGGTCGCCGGGTCTCCATCGCCCCGGAAAGCCCGGTACGCCCGCGGCCGGCGGACCGGCCTCGGCGAACTCCGCGGCGTCGTACGACGGGACCTGCCGGGCGGCCCGCGCCGGGCGGTGGGCGACGCTCACGAGGTAGCGTCCCTGGACGAGATGGGCGGCGAACACCCATGCACGGGCGCCCTCCGAGTCCTCCGCCAGGGTGATGCGCCCCTCGCCGTCGCGGCGGAACCCGAACGCGGCGAAGCGGCGCCGCATGCCCTGGCCGAGGGCCTTGGTGTAGGCCTCCTTCAGCGTCCACAGCTGCAGCAGCCTGAGGGTGCGCTCGGCCTCGGGCAGCGCGGCGAGCGCGGCCGCCTCCTCGGGCGTGCACACGTACTCGCCCAGCAGCTCGAACGGCGCCTGCCGGTCGGCCGGTTCGGCGTCCACCCCTATCGGGCCCGTGCCGCTGACACCGACCACGATCAGCTCGTCGGTGTGCGCGAGGCTCAGCTCGAGCTCCTCGCCGAGCCCGCGCAGATGGGGCCGTCCGCCGGGCTTGTAGGCGAGGTCGAGGGCGTCGGGGGGCACTTGGAGCACCGCCCCGGCCGTGTACTTCATGACCAGGCGGGAGACGGCGAAGCGCAGCCGCCCGGCGCTGGCGCGGGTCTGCCGGTAGCGCGGCCAGTCGTGGCCGAGCAGCGCGCGCAGCCGCGGGTCGAGCAGGGTCACGGTGAGCCACTCGCCCCAGGTCGTGTGCACCACGGCGACCCCGGTGGAATCGACCGCGTCGGACACCGGCTCCCAGGGCCCCTCGGGACCGGCGAGGTGCAGCGGCGACGGCAGGGGCGCTGTGACGTCCACCGGGCCGCTCACGGCCTGGTGCCCTTGTCCGGCGCGGTCCTCGGGCCCGTTCACCACAGCGACTTCGTGGCGTACACGTCGCAGTCGACGTCGCGTCGGCCGCGCTCGGCCAGCTCCGCCCAGACGTCGTCGCGCGGATCGGCGGGCACGGGCGGCCGTGGGACGCCGAGCCGTTCGGTGAGGCGGACGAGCGCGAGCAGGGCCCAGTCCGGGCTGCTGAGGAAGGTGGTGTGGTCGGCCGCCCGGCGGACGCCGAGCACGGCGGCGGCCAGCAGCACTTGGGCCTGGCGGTCCGCCAGCGCCCGCGCGGCGGGGTCCTCCGGGGAGGCGTCGGCGGCCTGCAGACAGGGCAGGCGCAGGGTGCGCCGCTCGGTGCGCAGCCGGCGGGCGGCGCGGGCGAGCGCGCCGTCCTCCCCTTCGGCAGGCCGGGCCGCCGCCGCGGTGGCCAGCGCGTCGGCCAGCACATGGTGGCAGCCGGTGCCCTCGGGCAGCAGGTCGGCCGGGACGGCGGCCGTGTCGCCGATCCTGAACAGCGCGGTGGCGTCCGCCTCGCCCGGCCCGTTCTCGGCGAGGTCGGGCAGTGCGGCGACGAGCCGGGCCAGGCAGGCGGCCGGGTCGGGCCACTGTCCGCCGGTGGCGAGGTCGGCCCGTAGCTTGGCGAGCGAGCGCTGTTCGAGGCTGCCGGGCGCGAACCCGCTTTCGTTCAGGACGAGTTCGAGGTCGTTGTGGACGTCGGCCATCAGCTGCGGGACGACGTATCCGACCGCGGCGGTGAGCAGGGCGGTGGCCTCGGCGGGCAGGACGAGGGAGCGCAGCGCCACGGTCGTCAGGCTCTCGCAGGCCAGCAGGTCGGCGAAGTCTCCGGCGAGCGTGCCGTGCCACTGCCGGGCGGCCGGTTCACGGCGGTCGACTTCGTCGACGATGCGGACCGCGGTGCGCAGCACGGTGCCCGTCGCCGCGATCAGCGCCACCGGCCCGAGCAGGGCGGCCAGTTCGGCCGGCCGGGCGGGCGCCGGGCGGGTGCTGTCGGCCGCGGCGAGCAGCGGGCGGGTGCCCCAGGCGTGGCCGAGGGCAAGGTCGCGGCGGAAGAGCGGGCGCAGCACTCGTACCAGCTGGTCGGCGCTGGTGTAGTGGCCGCCGGCCGCGCGGGGCCGGAACTCGGCGCGCAGGTCGGCGGGGGACGGCGGGCCCTCGGTGCCCTCCACGGCGCTCAGCGCGGGAAGGCCGTAGCGGTTGGCGGGATCGGCGGGGTCGCCGAGCTGTGCCTCCAGCCGTACGGCGCGCAGCGCCACCTCCACCGGCGGCGGCAGTTCGGCGTAGGCCGCCCTGCGCCGCTCGCGGGCCGGACGTGGCTCCGCGGTGGCGGTGTCGGTGTTCTCCCCGGTCGGAGCCGGTCGGGTGAGGGCCATCGCGGGCCTCCTCATCGCAGACGGCGGACGGCGCTCTCCGCGTGCCACTTGGCCAGGCCCAGCGCTTCGGTGCTCGCGCGGCCCAGCCACTCGCGCACATACCGGCGGGCGTCCGCAAGGGTGGCTTCCTCGCCCAGGACCGGGGCCACGGCCTCTTCCCTGAGCAGAACGTGGTGGGTGCAGCCGACCCGCACCCCGGACTCTTCGGGCAGCAGGTACCACTCACCGGCGTGCGCCGCGATCAGTTCGGGCGTGACCGTCTCCTTGAAGACGATCCGCCCGGCGTGCGGGAAGCACAGGCGTACGGCCTCGACGGTGACGGTCTCACCGGTCTCCTCGGCACAGGTGTCCATGGCGGCGAGCTGCACGCCCGGCTGGTCCTCGGTGACGCTGGTCCACTCGACGTGCGGGACGGTCTCGGCCCAGTTCTCGATCCGGTAGAGGAAGTCGTAGACGAGCTCGAAGGGTCCGTCCACCAGCACGTTGTCCTCGAAGGACAGCAGCAGTTCGTCGAGTTTCTCCCAGTGCTCGGCCATCTCCCGGACCCCGTCCAGCTGGGCCCTGAGTTCGGCCTCGGGGTCGTGGGCGGTGGACCGGTAGGGGCCGGCCGGCGGCAGGTCGTGCCGCAGGGTGACCAGGGAGCTCGCGTCGTCCTGGGCCTGCACGGTCCAGGCGCCGGTGGTGGGCGCGTCCGGCCAGAAGGTGTCCTGCTGCTCGAACTCGATGGACCGCGACTGCGGTTTGAGCACCCGTCGGGTGCGGGAGGACCGGACGTGGTCGGCCGTCACGTCCCACATGCGCAGGTGCTCGGTGACCCCGTCGAAGTCCATCCGCTCGACGTGGACGTGGGAGGAGAGGAACACCGGCCAGCGCACGGCGTCGGCGAGCATGCCGTAGACGACACCGGCGGGGGCGGCGACGGAGACGGTGTGCTGGGCCGAGTGCCCTCGTTCGGACGGCATGCCTGTCCCCCTCCTCCGTGTGTCCTCAAAACTGCGTCGTGCGCCTAGAGCGGTGCTCGAACAAAGACGGAGGTGGCGCTCAAGGCGGCACGTGGCCGGCCGGGCCGTGCTGACGCCGGGTCAGCCGATGGCCGTGAGCCGTCCGGGCCCGGAGGCGGGCGGTACGACGCCCTCCGGCCCGGCCATGAGGATGGAGCGCTGCAGCTTGCCCAGTGCGGGCGACGGCTCGAGACCCAGGGTGCGGACCAGGGTGGCGCGCAGCCGCTGGTAGGCGTCCAGCGCCTCGCCGCGGCGGCCGGAGCGGTACAGGGCCAGCATGTACTGGCCGCACAGGCTCTCGTGGGTGGGGTACCGGCTGACGAGCACGGTCAGTTCCGCGAGCAGCTCACGGTGCCGGCCGAGCCGCAGATCGGCCTCGATGCGCTGGTCCAGCGCGCACAGCCGGCTCTCCTCGAGCCGTTTGATCTGCGTCTCCAGATGGGTTCCGGCCTGTACGTCGGCGAGGGCGGGGCCGGTCCACAGCTCGAGGGCCTCGCGCAGCCGCTGGGCGGCGCCGGGGTAGTCCTCGGCGTCCATCGCCCGGTATCCCATGCCGGCCAGCCGCTCGAACTCGCGGACGTCGCTGGTGCCTCCGCCGCTCTTGAGCAGATAGCCGCCGGGCACGGTCAGCAGGACGTCCTTGGCCGAACGGCCCTCTTCCGCGTCCCCGCTCTCCAGGGCTACGGTGATCAGCTCGCGCAGTTGCAGGATGTAGGTCTGCAGCGTGGGGCGGGCGCTGCGGGGCGGCTTGGCGCCCCAGAGCTCCTCGCTGAGTGTGTCCACGTGCACGACCTGGTCGGCGTCGAGCGCGAGCAGGGCTAACACCTGGCGCGGTTTGGGTGCCGTCGGGGTGATGGAGACGCCCTTCTCCCGCACGGCGAGTGTGCCGAGTATGTCGATGTCCACGCCGTCTCCCCGTCGCTGCTGGCTGTCTTTGAGCGGTTCCCTAGCAACCCGAGTAAAAAACAGCACGGGCGGTATGTCAATACCGTACCGGCCTCCCTGCTTGTCCTCTATCCGTACGCGAGACCCGCTCAAGACGACCTGGATCTTCCCTATTTACCGGGACAAATAGGGTGTAAAAACCGAACGAGAAGGCTACCGCCACCCGTGCTTGACTAGACCATTACCGAACCATGTGCGCGGTTTTTGTTAAGGTCGCGTTCACTCGCTGTCGGGCTCACCCATGGACTTGACCGGCTTGACCGAGATCTTCTGCGGCGAGGCCGCCATGCGCGGCAGGATGAACGACCAGAACCGGGCCACCCGTTCCCTCGACAGCCACTCGCCGTCCACCTCGCCGAGCGCCTCGAAGCCCACGGTCGCCGCGACGACGGCCGCCGCCGCGTCCTCGGGCGCGACGTCGGTCGCCAGCTCCCCGGCGTCCTGCGCCTGGACGACGAGATCGTGGACCCAGGCGCACCACCACTGCGGCACCCCCGCCCCGCTGTTGCGCGACGGGTCGGTGCCCAGCTTGAAGCCCGCCCTCACGACGGGGTCGGTGGCCACGGCGGCGAGCAGCCGGCAGGTGGCGTTCACGAGTGACTGCAACAGGGTGTCGGCCGAGGACAGACAGCGTTCGGCCATCTTCTCGATGGAGTCCGCCGCGGCCCCCTCCACCTCCCTGGCCAGCGCGTCCTTGCTGGGGAAGTGGAAGTGCAGGGCGCCGGTGCTCACTCCCGCGCGCTTGCTGATCACGGGCAGGGTGGCCAGCGCGTACCCCTCGTCGGCGAAGACCTCGGCCGCCGCGAGGATGAGGGCCTGGCGCGTACGGGCCGCGCGCACCTGTTTGACCATCGGTCTCCTCCTGGGGACTGGAGCGGAACACGGAGTGCGTCAGTCCGCTTCCCTCAGGGGCTTGCGGCGTTCCGTTTCAGGACATTAGCAAACCGCATGATTGGTAGGTTTGCCAGGGTGGAGAAACGCAACCCTAATGCGGGCCTGATGGTCACACACCGTCAGACACCCTGCTCGTATTGTGTGGAGCCGTCGATGATGGCGTATGCGGGCGGACCAAGGCTCGCCTCACAACGGGCTCACAAAAGAGCATACGAGGTCTGCTATTGCGTCGCCGTGAGCCCGAGGGCACGGCCCGCCCGACCCGGTCGACCCGTCGAACGGATTCCGCATCGCCACCGGGAACCTTCACGCGCGACGCAGCAAACCAGATGCGAGGTTTGTTGATATGCCGAAACCCCCGCGAACACGTGGGGTTCCCCGGTCCGCGGGCGCGAAAACCCGCGCTCGGTCAGGCCTCGGAAGCCGCGAGCGCGGCCTGCCGGACACGCTCGGCTTCCTTGATGACCCGGGCGCCTCTGTCGGGCGCCGTGTCCAGCCGGATCAGTGCCGCGGGTGTGGCGATGGCCGGCAGCATGTGGTTGTACAGGACGGAGACCCGTTCGCTGAGGTCCGCCCAGTTGGAGTTCGCCTCGGAGAACATCTGCGTCCCCAGCCAGGACCCGAGGAAGCATTCGGCCGTCTCCTGGGGGACGACGTGGGGCAGAACCTCGCCACGCTCCTTGGCCTCGGTCAGCAGCTTGGTCGACAGCCCGATCCAGGCCGGCCACGCACTGCCGAACAGGTCACGCCCCTGCATGTCGCCGGAGAGGCGTATGCCCGCCAGCAGGATGACGTCCAGGGGGATCTGATGGGCCAGCGTCATGCCGATGTCCACCCACTCCTGGAGCTTCAGCTCGCGCGGCACCCAGTAGTCGTTCTCGATCTGGGCTCCGATCACACCGCGCGCCAGGGCCTCCTTGGAGTCGAAGTGGAAGTACAGGGCGCCCTTCGTCACTCCGGCCCGTTCGAGGATCTCCGCGATGGTCGCCGCCGTGTACCCGCGTTCGGCGAAGACGGTGGCTGCGGCCTCGATAACAGCACGACGGGTCCGTACCGCACGCTCTTGCTGTGCCACGGGACCCTCCTCCGTTGAAAACAAAACCGAACACGAGGTACGTTACCCCACTTCGACCGCGCTTACCCGGGAGTGGACGGGAAGGAATCCGATGATGGCCGGGAGTCGTCGGGTGACGCGTGTGACGGGCGGGGCCCCTGGCGCAGGGCAGCCGCCGCCCGTCACTCGCCTCCCCGTGGTCACCAGGCGGTGCGGCCCCCATCCACCGGCAGTGTCGCGCCGGTGACGAAGCTCGCCCTGTCACTGCACAGCCACGCGGCGGTCTCCGCCACTTCCTCCGGCTCCGCGGCCCGCCCCTGTGGCGCGGACCGATAGGCCTTCTCGGCCGCCGCGGGCGACACGGCGAACCACTCGTCGACCATCTCCGAGCGGGTCAGGCCGGGGGCGATGGTGTTGACCCGGATCCGGTGGGCCGCGTACTCCACGGCCGCGGCCTTGGTGAGCCCGATCACCGCGTGCTTGGAGGCGATGTAGGGGGCGGCCGTGGAGGAGGCGACCAGCCCGCCCACACTGCTGGTGTTCACGATCGCTCCTCCCCCGCCCTGCACCATGGCCGTGATCTCGTGACGCATGCAGTTCCACACGCCGCGCACGTTCGTCTCCATGACCAGTTCGTACGCCTCGTCCTCCAGGAGGTGCAGCGGCACCTTCTCCACCCCGACGCCGGCGTTGTTGAACGCGGCGTCCAGGCGGCCGTAGCGCTCGATGGTGTGCCGTACGGCCCGCTCGACCTGTTCGCCGCGGCGCACGTCCATGGCGTGATAGCTCGCCTCGGCACCCTTGCCGCGCAGTTGGGCGACAAGGTCCCTGAGCCGGTCCTCGCGCCGGGCCGTCAGCACGACAACGGCTCCCTGCCGCGCGAACACCCGCCCCGCCGCGGCTCCGATGCCACTGCTGGCGCCGGTGATGAGGACGACCTTGCCCGCCAGCGGTGCGGTGCCCGCCCCGGTCATGACCGCGCCCCCGGCGCCTCGGCGGCCGGCTGCGGCGGGGTCGGTTCGCCGTGCCGCCACACGGTGCGCCCGGCGGCCTCGGCGTCGAGGGCTCGCAGCATCGCCTCGTCGATCGCGGCCAACTCCCGCACCAGGTACCGGACTCCGGCCCGCCGCATGAGCTCTTGCTGGAATCCGTGCGCGAAGGGGCTGGGGTGTCCGATGAAGGGCACGTCCAATTCCCTGGCCTTCTCGGCGACGGAGGCCGCGTCGTCGATGAAGAGCGCCTGGTGGGGGGCGAGGGAGAAGAAGTCGCGGGTGATCTCGCGGATGCCGGGCCGGAAGGCGTTGGTGCAGATGTAGCCCGGCTCGCTGAAGTACGCGGCCCACGGCCCGAGATGACGCTGGAAGTGACTCTCGTCCAGTCCGCCGTAGCACACGAGGTCCAGGCCGAGCGCACGCAGCCGCTCCAGCAGGGCGACCGCTCCGTCGAGCAGCCGTACGGGCTGCTCACGAAGGTAGCGCTCGCGTTCCGCGAAGTAGGCGCCAAGCACCTCCAGCGGAGTGGCGCTGGTGCCGGTGACCTCCACGAACACCTGGGCGGCCTCGAGTTGCGGCCGGGAGAGCAGGGCCCGCTCGAGTTCAGGCGTGTACTCGACTCCCTGGGCGGCGACGAGCCGGTGCATGACCGGGCTGAAGGTGTCGTTCAGCAGGACGCCGTCGATGTTGACGGCGGCCAGCCGGAGCGTGCTCAGTGCGGGGTGGGACACGGGGAGACCTCCCTGTGGTCGCGGGACGGGCAGCGCTCATGAACGGGGTGACAGCAGCACCGGAAGTTCCGTGTGGCCGCTGGATATGAAGGACTCGAACAGCCCCAGCTCGCGAGGCTCGACGGCCAGTTCGAGGTGCGGGAACCGCTCGAAGAGGGCGGGCAGCGCGATCGTCGCCTCGCTCATGGCCAGCGGGCGGCCCAGGCAGTGGTGGACGCCGTGGCCGAAGGAGAAGTGCTCGTGGCGCGTGGGGCGGGTGGCGTCGAAGGTGTCCGCGTCGCGTCCGTGTGCGCCGGGGTCGCGGCCGGCGGCGGCGAGCGCGAGCAGGATCGGCTCCCCCGCGCGGATCACGGTGCCGTCGAGGTCGAGGTCCTCGACGGCGAACCGGAGCAGGATGTTGGCCACCGGTGCCTGGGAGCGCAGCGTCTCGTGGACCACCGCTTCCCAGGTGACGGTCCCCTCCCGCACCAGCCGGAGCTGCTCGGGATGGGTGAGCAGGGCGCAGATGGCGTGATCCAGGAGGTTGACGGTCGTCTCGTGCCCCGCCCCGATGATCAGCAGGAGGGTGTCCACGAGTTCCTTCTCCGTCAGTCCCTCCCCGTCCTCGTCGCGCATGGTGATCAGGGCGCTGGTGAGATCGGTGCCCGGGTGGACGCGCTTGCGCCCGACGAGGTCGTTCATCAGCCCGTACAGCTCGGCCTGGTTCTTCTGGGCCGTCTCCGGAGTCGTGGTGGTGGTGAACAGCACGTCCGTGACCCGGTGGAGGTCGTCGCGCTCACGGGCGTCCAGGCCGAGCGTCTCGGAGATCACCCGGATGGGCAGCTCGTAGGCGAACTCCTTGCGGATGTCGACGGGTTGGGCCGACGGCAGCCCTTCCAGCCGGGTCAGCAGCTCATCGGTGATCTCGGCTATGCGTGGTCTGAGGTCCACCGTGCGCCGGGCGGTGAAGGCGCCGGCGACCAGCTTGCGCAGCCTGGTGTGCTCCTCGCCGTAGGCGGTGAGCATGCTGCGCACCGACACCCACATGGCCAGCGGCCACGAGTCGTCGACCTCGCCGTTGATCCACGCGGGCCAGTGACGGTAGGCGTCCTTGGACACCCGCGGCTCGGCCAGCACCTGCTTGATCAGGTCGCCCCGGTTCACCGACCAGGCGTGCACGCCTCCCGGCAGGGCGACTTGGACGACGGCGCCGAGTCGCCTCAGCCGGGCCGCCTCGCCGTGAAGGTCCTGGCCGGAGGGGTCGAGCACCACGGGAACGGACGGATTCTGCACCTGCTGCCTCCAAAACGACGATCGAGCATAAGGGTAAAGAAAACCGCTGGTAAGGTTTTTTTACTGACCGCTCGCATAGATCAAGGAACGGTCAGGACTGTCGATTTGTTCTTCAATGCACCGAACGTCGCTTTGATCGATCGAAGTTGATACAGGATCAAACCGACAGAAACGGAATCTATGGTTCAAGCGTTCTTCGGACACTTGAACAATCCTTTACCTGGCTGGCGATAGAAGAAAACCGGTAGGTCCGTATCTTATTAGCTGTCGTCGAACAAAGCTTCAAGACGGGGGGTCTCCGATGGGTCTGCCTACCAGCCAGAGCACAGTCGAACTGCCCGCACTGCCTCGACTCACCACGACGGTCCCCAGGGAATACGTCCACCGCGCGAGCCTCGCGGAGGTCTTCCTCACGGGCTGCACGGCCCAGGACGACCTGAGGTTCTCCCTCACGGGTCAGTGGCCCCGGGCGCACACACTCTTCACCAGCCCCGACGGGAGCAGCCACGATCCTCTGCTCACCGCAGAGACGTTTCGCCAGGCCGGCATGTTCCTCGCCCACGCGGAGCTCGGCGTGCCGCTCCACCACCGCTTCGTGCTGGGCGACATCAACTACACGACGGCCCTGCAGAACCTGCGGATCGCGCTCAGCCCGACGGACTTCGACCTCGAGGCCAGGTGCACGGAGGTCACCTGGCGCCGGGGCATGGCCAGTTGGCTGCAGCTGGAGCTGTCCATCCGGCGCCAGGGCAACGTGGTGGCACACGGCTCCGGCAGCTTCTGCGTGATCCAGCAGGGCGTCTACAAGCGGCTGCGCGCGGCCCGCAAGCCGTGGTCGGGCCCCGCCTTCGACATCCAGGCGGACCGCGCCCCGCTCCCACCGGCGACCGTGGGCCGCGGCTCCACTGCCGATGTGGTGCTGACAGCCACCGACTCGCCCACCAGCTGGCTGCTCACGCCGCGCCTCGACCACCCGATCCTCTTCGACCACGCCGACGACCATCTGCCCGGCATGGTCCTGCTGGAGGGCGCACGGCAGGCGGCCTCCGCCCTGGTGGCGCCCCGGACGATGACTCCGGCCAGCGCGTCCAGCTCGTTCCGCCGCTACGTCGAACTCGACCGGCCCTGCTGGATCGACATCACGCGGGTGTCCCCCGAGAGCGGCGGAATGATGACCGTGGAGGTCACCGGCCGTCAGGACGACGAGACGGTGTTCACCTCGACGATCACCGGACCGGTCGGATGAGGGTGACAGCCACGGCATCGTCACACCCACTCCCCCGCCTACGAGACGTGCGGCCTGCGTTGAGTGACGTGCAGCGGACCGAAAGTCCGCTGCACGTGCACATTAGCGTGCAGCGGTCCCGTCCCATAGAGGATTAAAACCGGAAGGTCTGTTGTTAACGCGGCAGTCGCCAGGGCGAGTTGTACCGAGACAGGCAATCGCCGACCGGGCTCGACCGCGGCCACGCGCACGGACCGACCCCCGGCGGTACGTGCGCGTGGCCGACTCCCCGCACGGGAGGGCGTACCGGATGCGCCGCGACAGCGGCCGTCGTACGGACCCCGCCCGCACCGCGACCGCCGACCGAACCCCACCCCGCGACCGCCCACGACGCCTATTACGGCGTAATAGCCCGGCCGGGGTACGACTCTGTCGGCAAACGCCGCCCTACAGCGGCAGCGTCAGCCCGCCCTCCCGTACCTCCGGTGAGGTCGGTCCGCCCTCCGAACGCTCCGTCTTGCGCCCCTTCTTGCCCGGTGCCAGCGTGCGCGGGTCCACGGCCTCGGCCGGCGCCCCGGTCGCGTACAGCCCGTCGGGCACGGCGTCCCGGTCGTGCGGCAGCAGCCAGAACACCCGGCGCCGGAAGGTGCCTGAGGACCGCGACGGCTTGGCGCTGGGACCGAGCAGGGCGTAGCCGACCATACGTCCGTCGCGGTGGTAGGCGGGCCTGCCCTTGCGGGTGGGCAACCGGTCCAGACTCTGGCGTACGTAGTCCAGTTCCGTGATGTCCTCGAGCCAGACGAAGTCGACCTCGTGGATGATCTCGTCCTCTCCTATGAGGGCGCTCATGCTGTCTCCTCGTCGGCGACCAGTCCGATGCCCGGGTAGTACTTGCGCTGGTTGGACAGGATCATCTCCTTCGGAGACGCCAGCCCCACCACCTCTCGGACCCGCGCCGCGAAGGCCCGGGACGATATCGCCGGAGCCCCCTCATTTTGACACCACGTCTTGTAGGCCGCGTAGAGCTGGGCCTGTTCCGCTCTCAGATCCGGCCCGATACAGCACTCCTCCGACAGGAACCGCCCGGTGTGGTCCTCGGTCTCCGCGTACGCGGTGGTGGCGATGCGCACCCGCTCCGGACCGGCGAGGTCCTTCTCGCCCCTCAGATAGCGGCGGGCGCCCAGGATCAGCCAGTTGAGGATGCCCGGCCCTTCCTCGGTGACCAGCATGTCCGCCAGGTTGTCGATCTTGCGGTCGTCGGACACGACCCGCTCGAACGGGATCAGCCGCATCCGGCGCCAGAAGGCGAAGCCGCCGGTGCCCACCTCGGGCCGGTGGTTGCCGAGCAGCCAGAGCTTGTGGGTGGGCTGGAAGCTGAAGAAGTCCTGCCGCATCCGCCGCGCCTTGATCCGGTCGCCGCCGGTCAGCAGCTTCACCCGCGCCTCGTCGAACCGGTCCCCCGGCTTGACCTCGCTGCACACGATGACCCGCCGCCCGTGCAGCTCGGCCAGGTCGGTCGGATGCCCCTCGTAGGGCCGGGCCATCAGGAACCCGGGCGGCGCGGCGTCCGCGTAGTCGCCGACGAGCTTCATCAGCACGTCCAGGAGCACCGACTTGCCGTTCTTGCCGGAGCCGAACAGGAACGGCATCACCTGGCCGCCGACGTCCCCGGTGATGGAGTAGCCCAGCAGCAGATGCAGGAAGTCGATCATTTCCGCGCCCTCGGGCCCGTCGCCGAAGGTGTCGGTGAGGAACCGGTCCCAGCGCGGGGTCGGCATCGCCTGCGGGCCCGCGGTGGTGGAGCGGGAGTGGAAGTCCTTGTCCGGGTCGGGCGTACGGATCAGACCGGTGCGCAGGTCGACGATGCCGGCCGGGGTGCACAGCGCGTAGGGGTCGGCGTCCAGCCGAGCGGCGTTGAGCACCATGCCCGGCGCGGACCTGGCCTGGGTGAGCATCGCGTTCATGCCACTGGTGCTCAGCGCGCGCCGGCGGTGCTGCTGCAGCGCCGAGGCGCTGTGGGCGCCGCGCGGGTCGTCGGTCGCCAGGGACTCGGCCAGGTCCCCCGCGGCCCACATCACCGTGTCGTCCTCGTCGATCTGCCAGCGGGTGCTGTCCCAGCGGTACCAGCCGAGGCCGGGCACGTGCCGGTAGTCGTTGGAGTACAGCTTGACGAACAGTTTGGCGTTGCCACGGTCGCTGAGGGTGTCCGGCAGCAGCCCGTCAGCAGTGGCCTCCCCGTCCCCGCCCGTGCCGTGCCGGGGCTCGACGGCCTGCCGGGGCAGCTGGGCGCCGGGCTGGGCGAGGATCTGCGCGGCGACCGCCTGGGCGTCGAAGAGCGCGTTGTCGTCGGGGGTCACGCGCGGCCTCCCGGGGACAACGGACGCTGCCGGCCGGCGCTCAGACCGGAACGGATGATGGCGCGGTAGCGCCGCTGCTGCCCCGGCCGGGCATGCTCTGCGGCCTCGTCCAGCACCCGCTCGGCCTCCTCCTCGGTCAAGTGCCCGGCGGCGACCAGTCCCCCGGCGGTGTAGGCGGCCCGGTTGAGTTTCTCCGAGAAGCCCGCCCCTTCGGACACGGCGGCACAGGCGGCCACTTCGGCCAGTACGGCGCTCAGGGCCCGCCCCGCGGCCGCGTGCCCTCCCCGGCGGCCAGCACGGCCTGCCGGGCCCGTGGCGGCACCGGGCGCGGCACGGGCACGTGCGCGGGCGGCAGATGCCCGGTGCGCTCCAGCTCGCGGGCCAGCCAGCCCGGCAGCGGCGCGGGCTCCCGCACCGGCCCGACAGGCTCGTACACCCCTGCCGCGGTCACGGTGCCCGGGGCGACGATGTACCCGCCGTGCGCCCGTACGTCGACCTGCCAGGCCAGCGAACGGCCCCCGCCCGACCCGGTGGAGCACTGCCAGCGCTGTCCGCCCTGGGCCCGGTACCAGACGTGCAGGCCCCCGGAGGGCGTGCGCACGCGCAGGGTGTTCTCGTCGTCCGCGGGGCTTTGCTCGCCA
Organism: Streptomyces sp. HUAS 15-9; assembly: GCF_025642155.1. Classification (NCBI taxonomy): domain Bacteria; kingdom Bacillati; phylum Actinomycetota; class Actinomycetes; order Kitasatosporales; family Streptomycetaceae; genus Streptomyces; species Streptomyces qianjiangensis. The sequence continues at coordinate 196,049 of NZ_CP106799.1, forward strand.
CGCAGAGCGGCCAGCACACCCATCGTATGGAAGCCGTTGGCGAGCCCGGTCAGATCGACACCGGCGGAGATCTCGATGCCCGGCAGCAGCCGGTCCCGCCCGGGCAGTTCCTGGGCGTGCGCGTCGATGTCCACGACGACCAGACTCGCGGGCCCGCAGGCGATTCCCACGCCGAAACGCGGGTTGGCCCCCCACCACTGCTCGACCCTGGCGTAGTCGAGGGTGGCGGCGTGGAACCCGTGGCACCAGCGCCCGGCGGCCGGGCAGCCGCAGTCCCGGTGGGTGTGCCCGGGCTCGCGGCAGGCCTCGCAGTTGCCCGCGGGCGTCTTGCGCCCCGGCGCCAGCGGGTGGACGGGCCAGCCCCGGCCGACGCACCAGCGTGCCGTTGCCAGCGATCTGGCGGCATCGCGCGGCTCGGGAGACGGCTGCCTTGAGTCGCTGCGCGGAACCCGCAGCTCAGCAGGCATCCACATCCCCCATCAGCGACTGAAGCGACTCAACGACTGAGACAGATTAGCGAACCACGCAGACAGAAGGGGACACAGGGAAAACAAAAAACCCTGCGTGTGTCGCCGAGTCGCTCCAGCGACTGAACGCAAATCCTCCAGCGACTCAAGCCACTTCGGTCGCTGTCTCAGTCGCTCAACGAAGTCGCAGGTCAAAGGGTACCCACACCCCAAAACAGCGACTGAAGCGACTCAAGGTCCCTATATATGACGTACACACGCGCACACGCGCACGCGCGTTAGCCTTCATATACCCGGACCTTCGGTCGCTTCAGTCGCTGTTTCACCCATGAATCCCCGCCTGACCAGGCCTTTTCCTTCAGCGACCGAAGGCGACTCAAGCGACTCTCAGTCGCTCCTCTTCAGTCGCTGTCCACGCCCCCACCACATGAACCCCCGATTCGGGCAGCGACTGAACGCACGCAGCGACTCAAGCGACCCTGCAGCGAACCTGGACCCACCACCCCTCCCCCACCACCGGGACCCCGCACCCAACCTGGTCCCACAGTCGCTTCGGTCGCTTCAGTAGCTGCCCCCGCCCGGGCTCTGGTCCTGCTTCTGGTCCTGCCCAGGCTCTGGTCACTGGACGCCCGGTCCGAGCCCGACCCAGAGGTCGTCGCTCTCGTGGATGACGTAGACCGGATCGGTCCTGGCCTTCCAGTCGACGGGAACGACGTAGTAGCGGCCGCCGCGTTCGATCAGGAGCCGCAGTCCCGTATAGCGGTACGGCATCCGCAGGTCCTTGCGAGCAAACTTCTCCTCCTGGACCCCGGGCGGGGGCAGGCTCAGCGGCCGGGTGCTGAGGAGCATCACGCTGGGCCAGCTCTGCACACGACTGGCGCGGACCCTGGCGTCCTTCTCCCCGAGTTGCAACGCGGTCTCGGTGAGCGCCCAGAACAGGCAGACGGCGGCGGCGAAGAAGAGCAGGCCCCAACGGCCCGCTCCCCCTGGCCGGCTGCCCTCGGCATGTGCGACCAGGCCCAGCAGGAATCCGACCGCGAGCGTGAGCGGGGCGGCCCATTCGTACGGCTGGATCCGTGACCAGAAGACCAGCAGCACCAGCCCGGCCGCCAGGACCACCGGGTAGACCCGTGCTACCGGAGCCAGGGCAGCGAGAGCCCGTTGAGCAGGCTGCCCGGACAGCGGACGCCGCATGACGTACCAGGGAGCGGTCGCCGCGATCAGGACGAGGACGACAGCCACGAGAACCGGAGACCGCAGCAGCTTCAGGCTCTGGAGCACCAGCGGGGCGAAGCCGAAGTCGAGGGAGTAGATCGAGAGATGGAAGTAGCCGTAGTACTGACTGCTATACATCGCCCCCAGATAGAACATCAGCGCGGCGATGACGGATGCCTGCGCGATGACGGTCTTGAGGAGTGCCGTGGGGCCCGTCGGCCGGCTCCCGACACCTGTCCGTCCGGGCTGGGGCGCCAGGTCCTCCATGGGCTCACTCACGTGCCCTCAGGGGGAGACACTTCGGGAGCGATGGGAGCCGCGGGAGACGGCGGCGTGGCGGACGGGGCGAGGCTGGGACCGTCGTCATGGTCGCAGTCGGTGCATGTAGGGGGCGGCGGCGGCGACGGGACAGCGGTGCCGCCCGCAGACGACGACGCCGGCCTCGGCGAGGGGACTTGGGCCGTGCCGGACAAGGACGGCGATGTCGTCGTCGGCGACGCCTCCGGGGTGCCGGCGGAGGGACTGGTGTCCGGCTTGTGATCGGAGTCGCGGCAGCCGACGACCACAAAAGCACCCGACAGGGCGAGCATGCAGACGATGACCATTCGTCCAGCCTTGCCCGACATGCGCCCTCCTTCGTTGCGTGCGAGAGTAACGCCGTTCAGGCAGCTGGACGGGACACCCGCACAAGGTGCCCAGCCGCATCATCCGAGCGGCGGACACGGGGGCTATTACGCCGTAATAGCCCCCGGCCCTACCCCCGGCCCTACCCCCGACACGGGCCGTCGACAACAGAGCCGGTGTCGTCCGCCGTGTCCGGGATGGTGGCGCAGACCTGCTTGCCGCTGTCGGAATCGGTCACGGTCACGTGCCCGCTCTTGTCGAAGGAGTCCTCTGCCCGCGCCTCGTACACGCTGTCGGAGGTCACCACCGACGAGTCCAGCGTGACGTCGCGCGGCGAGGTGCTGCACGGCGACGGAACGTATGTGGCCGCGCCGCCGGACCCGGGTTGGCTCGGATAGACGAAGGTCGGTTGCGCGGAGGCGGGGTCACAGCTGCGGGCCGAGTCCAGCGCCTCGCCGATGATCCGGCGACCGGCCGCATGCAGCCCATCGCTTGCCTCCTGTTCCTCGAAGGCCTCGCCCAGCAGCACGAGTCCACCTACGGCGCACATGGTCAGTCCTAGCCCGAACAGCCAGTTGGTCAGGCGCTTGGCAGTGGGCTCCCGCCGCGTCAGCGCGGCCGCCACGCCGGCCGTGAGGACGACCACCGCGCCGGCCCCGAGCAGGGCCCAGGCCGGCCCGGTCGAGATGGGCCCTGTGTTCAGTCCGTTGGGTGGCAACGGCTGAGCGATCACCAGGCGCCCCCGGTCATGACCGCCGCCCGCCGAACTCCCAGTCGTGCACCTCGATATCGGCGTACCGCTCCGCCGTCAGGATGGCGCGCGCCGTCTTTGGATCGGGCGCCCGGACCAACGCCGCCGTGCCCAGCCAGGCGGCGCCGTCGTCGGACAGCAGCGGCCCGTAGGCGATCAGCTCCTCCTGATCGGGCGGCACCGCGAGGTCGGCGGCCTGCCCCGTACCGAGTCCGAGGACCAGGTACCGGCTGCCGCCGCTCCGGCCACCGGGGAAGTCCCACATGGTGCGCCCCAGCATGTTGCGCCACCGCCGCAGCAGCACGTCCCGGTAGACGCCTGCCTGATAGTTCGGTTCCTCGAAGGCGAACGCACGAGCGGCGGCGGCATCGGGCAGATCGAGGATGTGCAAGCTTCCGGTGACGGTGTCGTCGTCGGCGAAGGTCGGACCCCGGGCGATCATCTCCTTGGCATACCGGTCCATGTAGGACCAGTGCTCTTCCAGCAGTTCGTCGCGCAACGGCAGGGAGCCGGGCCTGTCGCGGTGGTAGCAGAGGAACTCCATACCCACAGCCTCTCTTCAGGGAGGCGACCGGGTCGAGCGGGTTTCACAGCACTGGCCACCCGACAGCCTCAGGGCTATTACGACGTAATAGAGCCGCCCCCTCCCCCACCCACCCCGCTCAACGCCTGAGCACCTGAGCACCTGAGCGCCCGTCCACGCGGACTCAAGTCCCCCCGGTCAGGCTGCTCGCGGAAACGCGTCACACCCGCCCGGCAGCCGGAAGGAAGCCCGCCGATGGCCTCAGCACCGTGGAACTCGACGTTCGAGACCGTCCTCCAGCGCGGCCTGCCCGGGCTGGGCAAGGACAAGGCGCCCGTGGCCGATGAGCCTCTGGAGACCTACGGCCTGGACTCCCTGGCCCTCATCGGCATCGTCAGCGCACTGGAGTCCTCGTTCGGTATCAGCCTCGCCGGCCAGGTCGTCGTACCCGTCCGCAGCCTGACCGCCGGTCAGCTGTGGGGCATCGTCTCGGCCGCGCTCCAGCCCGCCTGGGACACCTTGCGCCCTGCCTCCCGCCGCGCCCCCCAGGGCCCTAGCCCCTGGGCCATCGCCTGACGCCGCCCACTCGCCACTCCCCCACTCCATCACTGCCCCACCCCATTACGGCGTAATAGCCCGGGCGTCCCGTTGATCCCGCCCCGGCTATTACGCCGTAATACGTCTTGGTACGACGCCCACGCACCCTCTGCCCCCCACTGGGACCGGCCAACTTTCCCTAACTAACGTGTCGGACGAGATTTTGATCAAGCACGTTAGTAAGGTAGCCCCCATGAGTTCTCCAGCCACCTCCAGTGACCGCGAGAAGGTCGTCTCCAAGCTGCCGGGTTGGCTCCGGCAGGACCTCAAAGTCAGGGCCGCCCAGCACGGCCTCGAGATCCAGAGCGCCGTCGAGGAGGGCATCACTGCCTGGTGCGCCCTCGCCTCCGCCCTGGAACCCGTCGACACCTCAGGTGCCGACTCCTTCTCCACCTTCCTCCCCCAGGGCCAGTGGGACGAGTTCAAGCGCACGGCCACCGATCGCGGGGTCTCCCTCATCCAGGGCCTCGCCCAGTCCGTCAGGCTCTGGCTCGACACCAACCCCGCCCCCGACGTCGTACGCCCGGCCGTCACCCGCCGCATCGTCGTCTGCAACCAGAAGGGTGGCGTCGGCAAGACCGCCATCACCGCGGGCACCGGCGAGGCGATGGCCGAGGACCCCAACAAGCTCCACCCGGTCCGCGTGGCCAAGCAGTTGGTCGCCGCCCTCCGTGCCGTCGAGACCGATGAGCCCGAGACCATGACCGACGACCCGCTGGACGTCGAGAGCCTCCCCGGCCTCGGCATGCGCGTCCTCCTGGTCGACTTCGACCCCCAGTGCCACCTCACCAACCAGCTCGGCGCAACCCCCGTGCCGATGAACGGCGACAGCCTCACCAACCATATGGCGGGCGACTCCAAGGGAGACCTCCGCGACCTCATCGTCTCCATCGACGACGACAACTTCGACGGCCGCCTGCACCTTCTCCCCGGCTGCAACGACGCCTTCCTCCTCGACGTGCGCCTCTCGGCCGTAAGAGCCCGGGAAGCCGCTCTCGAACGGGCCCTGGCCCCCCTGGAAGCCGACTACGACGTCATCCTCATCGACTGCCCGCCCAGCCTCGGCCTCAGCATGGACGCCGCCGCCTACTACGGCCGCCGCCGCGACAACGAGAAGCCCGGCCAGTCCGGAGCCCTCGTCGTCGTCCAGGCCGAGGACAGCTCCGCCGACGCCTACGAACTCCTCACCACCCAGATCGAGGACCTGCGCGCAGACCTCTCCCTCGAAATCGACTACCTGGGCATCGTCGTCAACCTCTACGACGGCCGCCGCGGCTACATCGCCACCTCCTCCCTCCAGGGCTGGGTGGACATAAAGGATCCGCGGGTGGTGGGCCTCGTCGGGGACCTGAAGGAACAAAAAGAAGCAGTCCGCATGAAGCAGCCGTTGTTGTCCTACGCCCCCAAGTCCCAGCAGGCCGTCAGCATGCGCGCCCTGGCCCGGGAGATCTCATGACGAAGAAGGCCGAGCAGCTGGGTGCCGGCCGGTTCGGAGCCTCGGCACGACCGGTCAGCGCCCGCCGCGCAGCCGTGGCCGCGGCCACCGGAGTCCCCACCGACGGAGTCGCCCCGCCCACCGAGCTCCCCACCCACCGCATCAGCCCGAACCCCGACAACCCCCGTTCCAGCCTCGGCGACCTGACCGAGCTCGCGGGCAGCCTCAACACGCACGGCCAGAAGCAGGCGATCACGGTCATGAACCGCGACACCTACATCAAGGCCAACCCCGAGCGCGAGGCCGACCTCGAGGCCGACACCTATTACGTCGTAATCGACGGCAGCAGCCGTCTGGCCGCCGCCCGCGAAGCAGGCCTGGCCACCGTCAAGGTCATGGTCAGCGACGACCAGGGGAGTACCTCCGAGGAACTCCTCGAGTCGGCCCTGGTCGCCAACATCCACCGACAGGACCTCGACGAGCTCGACGAGGCCAAGGCCCTCAACCGCCTCCTGGCCATCCACGGCAGCCAGACGGCCCTCGCCAAGCGCCTCCACCGTTCCCAGGGCTGGGTCTCCCAGCGCCTGGCCCTCCTGAGCCTCACCCCCGAACTCCAGTCCCGCATCGGCCACGACCCCATCGACCTCCTGCGCGCGGTCGGCAACAAGCCGGCCGACCAGCAGGAGACGGCCCTGGAGGAACTGAAGGCGGAACGAGCCCGCAAGGAGGCCGAGCGCCCCCCACAGAAGCCAGGCAAACGCCCGGCAACCACCCCACCGGAGCCCAAGCCCGAACCCCCCACCCATTACGACGTAATAGAAGACACGGCCCCCAAGCCACAACCCGACCCCGCCCCCGAACCACAACCCAACCCCACACCCACCGTCGAAGCGGACGCCCTGGTCCCCGAACCCCGCTCCGACCCCTCGAACCCCCCGAAACTCCCTTACGACGACGGCGCCTTCCTAGCCATGCACCTCATCCGCAAGATGACGGACACGGAGTTCGACAAGATGCTCAGCATCCTCAACGAACACCAGCGACAACGCGCGACCGCCGACAACTGACCACCACAGCGAGGGGCCCCTGCCGACCAAGGCAGGGGCCCCTCGCTCTACCTACGACCTATTACGCCGTAATAGCCCACGGAGAACCGGGGGAGTAGCCCCCAACCCACACCTGCGGCTCTCCCCGCGCCCACCCGCGGCCCGTCCCACCCCCCGCCCGGAACAACGCAAACGTGGCTGAGCCGGGGGAGTGGTTGATGGAAACACACGCGCGCCTGCCCGTTCGGCACACCCGCCGTTGTGGCTGACTTTCGGAAGCTGAGGTCCAGAAGGGGTGGCATGGGCAGCACGAAAAGGGAGACGGGTAACACCTCCTCGAGGAGCTACGCCAAGCCGAGCCGCAACAACCATTTCCCCGAACTACCCGCACTTCACTGCAACCTGACCCCCCACCACCCGCCGCCTGCGCGGCAACCGAAGACGGCCTCAGCTTCAAGTAAGAGAGCGTGCACCCCCCAAACCCACGCTGACCTGCGAGAACGCTACCCCCGACCCAGTTCCTAGGAACTGCCAGGCAGTTCCTAGGAACGTACACACGGTCTGAGGGATCGTGGGCCAACGATCCTAGGAACGTGGCAGATTGACTTCACGTTCATGAAGGCGGCCCAGAAAACCGCCTTTCACGCCGTCCGGGCGGCACTCGAGATCCGGTCGAGAAGTCCAGCGACACGTCCCTCCGGGCAGGGCTCATCGACTTCTTGTTCATGTACGTTAAGTTCATGAGGTCGGCCTGGAAGCCGCCCTCATGAACGTTTCAGCAACCAGCCTCGGAGGCCCTGTTGGGAACAGCGCGCAGACTGCTGGACGCTGACACCGGCGAGATCGTCCCCTATGCGCCGTACGCCTTCTCCGGCAGGCACACCCAGGTCGACAAGGCTCGGGTGGAGGCGATCACCGAGAGCAGGGCCTTCACGCCCAGCCAGAAGTTCCTCGTCCTGTGGTGGATCGGAGTGTCACCGGAAGGCATGGAGCCCCTCAAGGCCACCGGCGCGGACATCGGCCAGCGGGTCGGCATGTCCACCGATGCCGTGGGGAAGGTCAACCGGAAGTTGGCCAAGCACCGCATCCTGATCGTCCGCGGCCGCATCGGAAACTACAACTTCTACCGGATCAGCCCGTACATTGCTTTTCACGGGACTGGGATCGAACAGCGCGAAGCCATCAAGACCTGCAACCCGCCGGACATCCCCGGATTCGACGAGTCAACCCCTGCACGGTGGGAGGCAAAGTGAACAACACCAAGGACATGACCCTCCGCCTGCTGGAACACACCGCCGGCCTGCCCGCCAACCAGCGCCTGATCCTGATGCTCTACGCCGCGCACCCCACGGACCGTGCCGGCACGGTCAGCAAGACGGCCGCCGAGCTGGCCGACGTCCTCGGCATGTCGCCCACCGTCTTCTCCCGCACCCGCCGCCAGATCGTCGAGTCCGGCTGGCTGGAGGAGTCCGAGCGCCTAGGCCACATCCGCTACTACCGCCTGAGCCCCAAGGCCACCGGCGAGGAGGTCGTCGTACCACTGCGCCGGGCGACCTGACCCGACCCCGTCCTGGTGGACTTGGCTGATTGACCTGAAGTTCATCAGCCAAGTCCACCAGGACGCCCCTCAGTGCATCACCGTCAATGTCTGCGCCCGCTTCGACTGCGCATCAGGCGCAGGCGCCTCGGACGCATTGGCGGCGCTACTGAGCCGCGAGCCGTAGGCCGGTGACCAGTTCGACGGCTGTCTCAACGGGGGAGCGGGGGAGGAGGAGTTCCGCGCGGTGTGTCGATAGGCAGCCGTTCCGCGCGACGTCCGGCCAGAGAGTGAGTGGCGGGCGGTAGAACCGAGAGGCGCCCGGGGGCGACGGTGAAGACGGTCAGGAAAGTGGAGGCGGGCAGCCGCTGGGTGCTGCCCAGCATCGGCCAGGGCGAGATCGGCGGCTCGGGTCAGCACCGTCTGTGCCGCCTCAACCAGGCTGCATGCCCGTACCGAGACAGCGAGGTACGGGGTGGAGTCCGCGCACGCACCCCGGCTTCCACCCCGTTGCAAACGGCCTGTCTGGGGCTATCGGCTCGATGAGCTGGGGAAGCCACCGGGAGCGAGGGTCTATTACGCCGTAATAGCGACCGGATGGGCTCCTGAGGCAGGGGAGGGGTATCTGACCGGGTCAGATGGAGAGCGGCGCATCGCCGCCGTCCGGAAGACACAGCGCAAGCCGCTGATGGAGGCGGTCTCCCCCCGCTTCCAGCCCGCCACCCGCTCCGCCGCGCGCTGAACACCGGAGTGACCGCCCTGCCCGTCGCCGAGGAGATGGCCGCCTAGGCTTTCGCCCGGCACTGGCACCGGCACAACCCAAGGAGCGCGAACGTGTACGACCCCGCACCGGAGCACCCGTACCCCGACGCCCACTGGCCGGACGACGCGCCCACACCGCACGCACTGCTCGCGCCCGTGCTCGGTTTCCTGGGCACATGGCACGGCCGGGGCCAAGGGGGATACCCAACGCTCGCCGGGGACTTCACATACGCACAGGAAGTCACCTTCAGCCACGACGGCCGCCCCTTCCTCCGCTACGAGGCCCGGGCCTGGCTGCTCGACGCCGACGGCGCGCCGCTGCGCCCGGCGGCTCGGGAGAGCGGATGGTGGCGGCTTCAGCCCGACGGTCGGGTGGAGGCACTGATCACCCAGCCCACCGGCGTCGCCGAGATCGCGGTCGGCCAGGCGGCACAGGAGACGGTCGATCTCTCCACTCACGAGGTGGCCCTCACACCCACTGCCAAGGTAGTCAACGCCACCCGCCGCCGCTACACCCTGACCGACAACGACACACTCACGTTCGTTCACGACCTCGCGGCCGTCGGCCGGCCGCTACAGCACCATCTCTCGGCAACCCTGCGACGCACGCGGTAGGCAGTACCTCGCCGGCACCGTGACTTCACTGCCGATCCTTGCGTTCCGCGACCGGACAACACCACGAAGGCCGGACAGCAGGGGAGGGCACCCACGATGGCCGACATCGGCAACAGCCTCGACGATGCCGCCATCGAACACCTCACTCGTCCTGTCCCCAGGTCCCCGTCGGCTCAGATGGGTCTCCTGGTACGGCAGTTGAAGGACACCGGCCCGTGGCCGGAGCCGGCGGCTCTGCCTCTTCTCGTCCTGCGCGGCGTTCAGGCGGAGTTCAGGCGGCGGCGGACCGTGCCCGTAGGAGAAGCGCCCTACCGGCTGTAGCAGTCCGATCCCTCGGCGGCGTGGCCCGATTCGGCACGTGACGCAACGACGCTCCACCGGTCCCAACGTGCGGGTGGCTCTCGGCACGGCGAGCTGATCGTCCGTAGGGAAAACCCTGGAGGAACGAGCAGGCGCTTGTCCCGGCCGCTCCGAGGCGCTTCACTGGGCGCATCCCCCACAGGAGAACACCCAAGCTCACCTGGAGAAGGGTTCGTTCTTTTGTCAGCCATACGCGCCACCGCCGTCACCGCGGCGGCCTGTGCGGCCGTGCTCGCCACGGCGATGCCGTCCTCGGCCATCAACTCGTATAACGCTGTGCCCGCTCCCGAACGCACCGAGGTCGGCGCGCTCGTGGCCACCTGGGACAACGACGGCGACCCCGCGACCCCGGACCGGGTCGACTGGGTCTGCTCCGGCACCATGATCGACGCGGACACCTTCCTGACCGCCGCGCACTGCACCACCGACTGGCCGGACAATGTGAAGTTCTACGTGTCGCTCGACCAGGACGTGCAGGCCGGCCTCGACGCCGCCGCCCAGAAGTACCCCGGCGACCCGGCAGCCCAGGCGGGGGCCGTCGCCGTCCAGGGCACCGCCCACAGCCACCCCGGCTTCCCCGGGCCCGCCTCCGACCCCCACGACATCTCGGTGATCGAACTGCCCGCCGCGAAGGTGAAGGCCCGCTGGGCCTTCACCCCAGCCACCCTGCCCACCACGAACCAACTCGGCGCACTCGGCCCACAGGGTCTGAACGCCACCGACTGGTTCGTTGCCGGATACGGCACCCAGGAAGCCGCCAACGGCCCCGGCGGGCAGACCCACCCCGGCGGCGGCGTCCGCATGAAGGCGCCCGTCACCTTCGACGCCCTCAACGACTCCTGGGTACGCCTGGCGATGACCGCTTCGCAGGGCAACGGCGGTGCCTGCTATGGCGATTCGGGCGGCCCCAACTTCGCGGTGTTCGGCGGCAAGAACGTCCTGGCCGCCACCACCATCACCGGTGACACCCCGTGCTACGCGACGAACGTGACGTACCGCCTGGACACCCCCGGCGCCCGCGCCTTCCTGTCGCCGTTCGTGAAACTCCCATAGCCCGCGCCGACCCGTCGCCCGCCCGGTACACAAGGTGCTGGCGACGGGGAATCGGCGATGAGGTTTGACGGGGACGGAGCGACCTCTCCGGAGCCGAGAGCGGTCGGCGCCCGCGCCTTCCTGTCGCCGTTCGTGAAACTCCCATCGCCCGCGCTGATCGACGCCGAGACTCAGCAGGTCCTGGACTTGCTGCCTGGACGTGACGCCGCTACCCCGGCTCCGTGGCTTCGGGCTCATCCCGGAATCGAGGTCATCTGCCGCGACCGCTCCGGCGGCCCGCCGCCGGCCGGCCCGCAACCCGGACCCGAACATGCGGGCACCGTCGAATCGTCATGACCCAGGACACCAAGAACAGCCACTCGCGCCCCGTCACCTGGGTCTTTCGGCACTGCCCGAAGGTGGTCGCCCGGCGCCTCGGCCTCCTGCCATCGTCGCTGTGCATTCCGCGCAGGCGAGGCAAGGGAGGGACGGCCCATGAGACGACTACTCGCGGTGGCGACAATCACCGCGGTCGCGCTGGGACTGGGGGTGACAGTTGCCGAACAGGCGTCTGCGGCCACGCCCACATGCAACGGAGTGGGGGACGCCTGGACCGGTGACGCGGGGCCCATCAAGATCCCGTCGTACAACTCCGGGGGCACACAGAACCTCGACTGCAACATGGTCAAGGGCGTTGTGAGCTCCGCGGTGAAGAACCTCCAGACTGAGCTGAACCACTGTTTCGCCGACAAGATCGGTGCCCAGCTCACGGTCGACGGGATCTTCGGCACCAACACCTACAACGCGCTCAAGAAGGCCCAGTACGCGGCCGGTACCACGGCCGACGGCGTCTACGGACCGCACACCCGGCACGCCTTCGCCATCACCCGCGGCTGGTGGTCCGGGACGACGTGCCTGTGGGTGGACGCATGAGGCCGCGCATCCTGGCCCTCGCCGCGGCCGTACTGACCATGATCCTGTGCGCCACGTGGGCGCAGGCTGCGCCCGGCACAGCGGCGGACGACACGCAGGGGGCACGGCACACGCGACTCGATCCGGACGCGGTGCGCGAGTCCGTGGCGTACCTGAAGGAGACCTACCACGTCTCCGACGCCGAGGCGCTGCGCCGGCTGCAACTGCAGGCCGACGCACAGATCCTGGACAAGAAGCTCAGGAAGGAGCGGCCGGGGGCGTACGCCGGAATGTGGCTGGACCAGGACCACGGCGGCGTTTTGAGGGTCCTCACCACCAGCGGCTCCGCCGTCGCGCCCTACATCCGGGCCCTGGCGGACAGGTCCCATGTGCGCACGAGGACCGTCACTCACTCCCGGGCCGAGCTCGACGGGATCGTATCCCGCCTCGAGCGGACGGTCGGCGGCGGTCCCGACTCGCTCTTCATCCCGGCGGTGTCGATGATGGAGAACAAGGTCGTGCTGTGGCGGCGCGACTGGGTGGCCGACGCCAAGCGGTCAGGAACATGGAACAAGCTGTCCAACCTGACGGGGCGTCCCGCGGCGACCGCCGCGGCGCGGACCGACGCCGTCGCGCACGAACTGGCCCGCGGCCGTGCCGCGTTGGCGGCGCAGCCGCGCGGGCTGGTGGAGGAGCGCCGGCTCGACCAGCCCCAGCAGGCCTTCACTCCGTACGTGGACTGGGGCTACTGCCACCCGCTGTACTGCTCCACCAAGTACGGGCCCATGCGCGGCGGACTCCGCCTGAACATCAAGCGTGACAACGGCACCTGGGGCGGCTGCACCTCCGGCTTCAACATCCGCTCCAAGGGCGGCACCACCTACAACAACTGGGCCTGGGTGCTGACCGCCGGTCACTGCGTGGCCGGGAAGACCAACAACACGTACATCAACCACAACGGCTACCCGATCCTGAAGCAGCACGCGCCGAACGCCGCCCTCGAGGTCAACTCGTATCCGTACGACTTCGTCATGCTGCCGTACATCAGCGGCAGTTACTCGCAGACCTGGCTGGACAACTTCTCCGGGAAGAACCGGGTGATGAAGTACTGCCGCAACGGCGGCCAGGACAGCGACTCGGACACGCCGTGCGGCACCCAGGCGACCACGGCCGACCAGTGGATCACCGGCTACCACAACTTCAGTGAGATCAACCCCGGCTGGGTCGCGTGTGCCACCGGCACCGGGTCGGACTCCTCGAACTACCCCGAGTCCTACGACAGTGGCGCCGGCGACGGCTACCTGGTCGGAACGCGCTGCGGCAAGGTCATCTCACCGAAGGACGGCGTCGGCATCTGGACCGACATCTGCGCCCGCAAGGGTGACAGCGGTGGCCCGCTGTTCAGCCAGATCGACAAGACTGCATACGGAATCCTGGAGGGCAGCTACCAGTCCCGGACGGGCCCGTGCTACTCGGGCGAGATCAACAACTACGTTCCGATCAGCACGATCTACCGCTACACGGACAACGTCGCGGGCGCGACCTACCGCGTGATCACGTCGTCCACCGGCTGACCGTCACACCCCTACCGGCCGGACCGCCCTGCGGCCCGGCCGGTAGGGGTTCTCCGACAGCAGCGCCGTCCCGAGCGGCGTGAGCGCGTGCAGCACGGTGTTGCGATGCCGGAGCGAGCCGATCAGCCCCGCCTCCCGCAGCACGCAGGCGTGCTCACTGGCCGTCGGGGCCGAGATCCCCAGCCGTCGGGCCAGCTCGCCCGTGGTGCAGCCGTCCTCCACCGCCCGCAGCGCCGCCGCCCTGGTCCGCCCCAGCAGCGCGTCCAGACCGTTCCGACGGGCGGCGCCGTCCTGCTGTCCGGCCCCCGCCCACCAGCCGGGACCGCGGCCGATCGGATACACCAGCACCGGCGGCAGCGAGGGATCGATGAGGGTGACCGGGGTGCGCCAGCAGAACACCGACGGGATCAGCAGCAGCCCGCGCCCGTCCAGGAAGATGTCACGGGTCACCGGGTAGTCGGCCTCCAGAACCGGTGACTTCCAGCGCAGCGTGGGACCGAATCCGGCCAGTAGCCCCTCTGGGCCGCCGTCCAGCAGCGAGCGCGCCCGCAGCGCCCGATCGGCCTCCACATGGGCCTGGATCCGCGGCCACACCGGGGCGATCAGACTCTGGTGACAGGCGCGCAGGGCGGCGCCGAGCGCGTTGAGCGCCTCGCCGTCGCCGGTGGCGATCCCACCCGCCCACGAGGGCTGACGGCCGAGGACCCGTATGTCGGTGCGCAGCGTGCGCCGCGGCGTGGACAGCACCATGTCGAGGCCACTGTCGAGGTCGCTTCCGGCCATGCGTGGGGTGAGGAAGTCGGGGAAGTCGCCCCTGGGCGGGGCGAGGGAGCGCAGCAGTCGGGGCTGCCAGGCGGGTAGCCGACGCAGGCCGCTCAGGGCCTGCTGACGCCACGGGTCGAAGACCGCCCGGCCCTGACGACTGCCCAGTAGAGTCGCGCCGAGGACGAGTTCCCACAGGACGTCGGGTCCGGGTGCGACGCTCGTCCGCACCAGATCGTCCCTCGTGAAATGCAGCCTGAGCATGGCGGCCCCCGATTCCCCCGAAACGGCCGCCCCCGGCCGACGCCCCCGAAGAGTACGGTCTGCGACGACACCGGACATTCCCCTGCCCCCGGCCCAAGACAGATGGCCCGCCAGACGCCCCCGCACCGGCCTTCGGATCGTCCGTCGCGCCCGCCGCCGGGCCGAGTGTCGAGCCGGCCCCAAAAGACGCGCGACGCCGTGGCGCCGAGTGCATGGGGGCGGCGAGCGCCTGACCGCCCAGACCGCTACAGGCCTCGGCGAGCACCTGCTCAAACAGAGCGGTACGACTGCGTTCCTACGGGCCTGCCGCACATGCGCCGCCACACGCGCTTACCCCGCGCTCCTCGATCACGGCACGGACTGTCGTCTCTGCACGACCAAGACCACGGCTGCGGAGTGCAGGATCGGCAGAGGCCTGTACCGGATCCGCCGTCGTGACGCCCGCCGGCGCGCACTTCGGGGCCACACCGGACGACCACGTCGAGGTGCCAGAGGCCGTCCGCCTGGTCGCCGAGCTGCTCGCGGCCTGATCGACCGCTCCCGACAGTGTGCCCCTGCACGTCCTCGCCGAGGACAACCTCGCCGCGGCGAGTTGGGGCATTCCAGGCTCCGCGTCCGCCTCACCTTCCGGCGGGTGTCATCTCTTCGTGGCGGCGGAAGAGCCTTCGGCGCCGCACGTACAGGGCGACGGCGAGGCTGAGCAGCGGGATGACGACGGCAGCGGCGATGTAGAAGCCGGGGGTGGCCCAGGCCGGCCCCGGCCACACGGACACAACGACGTGCGCCGCGTCATCAGCCGGCTCGGTGTCGCCGCTGGGGCGTTTCGGGTCGCTGTCCGAGACCGTGACCCGGCCGCTGCCGTCGGCGCTGTCCTTGTCGATGCGCAGAGTGAACGGGAACGTCGTCGTGGTCCCCACCGCTTTGACGCGCGCCGTGCACACGTACCGTCTGGCACTCGGCTGCCTGGCGGAGGCCTCCGCAAGTGGCGTGCCGTCGGTGGTGACGGCCCGGCAGTCCTGGTCGATCACCTCCTCGTCGCGTTCGAAGCTGTACGGCGACGCCATGACAGTGGTGCCCTCGGGCACCGCGAAGACGACCTTCACCGCTGCCGTCAGCGAACCGGGACCGTTGTTGCGCACGCCGATCCGCACGGTGGTGAGACTGCCGATGGGGCCGCGCGCGGTGTCGGCGACCGCGGCCAGCTCGCTCTGGTTGTGGACGGTCACGTGGAGAACCTGTGGATCGTCGTCGACTGTGCTCGTCGCACCGGCGTCGGCCTCGGAGGCCGGAACGAGATGCAGTGGAGGCCCGTTGCCGGGCCGGTACCTCGATGCGATCTCGGCCGGGGGCACGTAGTCGGTGCCGATGGCATCAGCACTGAAGTTGACGGTCGGATAGGTGGCATCCCGTGCGGTCCGCAAGTGCTCGCGGGCACCGAGGCCGTACGACCGGCCGGGCGGAATGACGACGTCGTCCGCGAGGAGCCGACACCACGCCGAAGTGCCGCCTCGATAGCGGCAGTTGCGGTGCCGGTCGGTCAGGGTGATGCCGTCGCGTGCTTCCATGCGCAGGGCCACCCCGCGGGCGGGCACGTCGCCGACGTTGCGTACGGTCAGCCGGACCGCCAGGCTCCCGCCAGGTTCCACCGGGCCCGGATCGGGGTGAAGCGTGACCCGGAGCTTCGGTCTGCCGACCACGATGAGGGAGTGGCCGCTGACGGGCGGCAGGCCGGGCGCGGTCACGCGGTAGCGCAGCACCGCGGAGTCGCCGGGCTTCGCGCCTTTCGCGGGACTCAGGTGGAAGGCCTGGATGCCCCCTCCGCCTGTCGGACCCGCCTGTGTGTCGCAGTGGTAGACGGGCAAGTGGACGACACATGCATCGAGCGCCTGCTTGACGGTGACGATGCCCTTCAGATCACCGGCGGCGAAGGTCACCCTCAGTCTGACCGTCGCTCGGCCGGCTCTCTCTTCGACCCGCAGGTCGGATACGGCCTGTTGTGGATCGCGGGAAACGTAGAAGACCGAGGGAACGACCAGCTTCACGTCGGCTGCCCCGCTTGAGGAGCATCCGGAGAGGACGGACGTCATGGCGGCCAGCGTGAGCAGTAGGCCGACGGCAGCCTTGCACACACGGATGACCGGGCTCGTTTCCCGACTCGAGCTCCTGCGGGGGTGACGGTCCCGCCGCAAAGTGTTCATGTGGCCACCCTGCCAAGTCGAGATCACGACCACGCCTCGCCACGGTCACGGGTGTCTTGATCGTCACCTGCCGCGTGCACTTTGCACTTGTCGGTGCAACGGACTCTGCGCGCGCCTTAGTTGCTGAGGAGGGGTTTCCGTCTTCCATTCAGCTGTGTCGGCGGTGCCTCGGCTGGATCCCTATGAGTCGCTCGCGACGGGCACCATGCCCGTGCTGCCGGGCAGCGGGCACGTCGCCGACACGACGCCGTACGAAGTGCTGGCGTGGGCGGCGATCGCGCTCGTGGCCGTGCGGATCGGCCGACCGGCGGCACGCGGTGGTGGCTCGCCGCGGGGGCGCTGGTCGGCCTCGGCGCGTGGGCCAGCTGGGCATGTCCTGTCTGGCGATGACGGCGCTGTGGGTGGCGGGCCTGTGGTTCCTGTGGCGGTGCCTGGTGACCGCGCACCCCACTGCCGGTGTCGATGCGCCACCACGGCCACCGCACCGACACCTCGTGCCACCTCACGCCTCGTTCGACCCTGGTTGGCGTGAAGGGGCAGGCGACCGACAGCACGTCACCGACCCGGAAGTCCTCCGCCTCGTACGTCATCGGGCCAGGCCAGAGGCCTGGCCCGATGACCGCAGGTGTCCCGGGTGTGGTCAACGGCCGGTCAGTAGTAGCGCAGCAGCGTCGGCTCGGCGTAGCGTGCGTAGGCATCCAGCACCGGTCGCTGGCGGCGCAACCGGGCCTTCTCGGCGCGGCGGATCGCACGCAGAGTCTCCAGCGCGTGGTCGAACTCGTCGTTGACGACGTGATAGTCGTGCTGGTCGACGAAGTTGAAGTCGCGCAGCGCCATCGTGTGCCGCAACTCCCGCTCCTCGGTGTTCTCGCTTCCGCGACCGGCCAGCCGCCGGTCCATGTGTTCCACACTGGGTGCCATCACGAAGACGCCGACCGTCTGCTCGGGGAAGCAGCGCTTGAGGTTCAGGTACCCCTCGGGGCAGTAGTCGAGGACCAGGTCCTGCCCGGCGGCAAGAGCCTTCTCCAGCGGGGTGCGGAGTGTTCCGTAGTACTCGTCGTAGGACGGATGGATCCACTGGGCGAACTCCCCGTCCCCGACCATCCTGAGGAACTCGTCACGGCTCACGTGGTCGTAGTGCTCCTCGCCCGCGCCGGGGCGCGGCTTGCGGGTCGTGACCGACCGGGCGTGGCCCAGTGCGGGGTCGGCCTGGACCAGGGCCTGGGCCAGCGAAGTCTTGCCCGTACCTGACGGGCCTGAGAGCACGAACAGCAGGCCCGAGGGCGCGGTGAGGAACGGTGTGTCGTCGATGGGCATGCGCGGGGATCACCTCGGGCTCGGAGACGGTGGCACTGAGGGTCCGGCCCCTGTCCTGGGCGGCTCGGAGCGAGCCGGCGGGGCCTGCGGACCGTGCGGCACCAGCGTAATTGGAACCTCGGGCAATGATTTTCCGTTTCCTGTAGTAGGAAACGATCGGGAGACGACACGTTGCGGGAACACATGCCGACCGAGGGCACATCGTTATTCGGCAGCAAACTGCGTGCCCACCGGACCGGCCAGAGAATGTCCTTACAGGTACTGGCGAATCTGGTCCATTACAGCAAGGGTCATCTGAGTAAAGTGGAGAACGGCGAGAAGCCCGCCTCCGCGCAGCTGGCACGCGGCTGCGACGAGGTTCTCGGCGCCGGCGGCGAGTTGCTGCTGGCCTACCGGGCCGGTCTGGGTGCGCCACGGGCGCAACCCCAGCGGCCCGCCCAACTGCCCATGGCCACAGCCCCTTTCATCGGCCGCACTGCTCAACTGGCCGCGCTGGACACCGCTTTCGACCGGTTGCGTACCAAGGGCAGCGAGGCGGCGGCCATCATCGTGGTGGACGGCATGGCAGGGGTGGGGAAGTCCGCCCTCATGCTCCAGTGGGCGCACCGCGTCGCCGAGCGGTTCTCCGGCGGGGGCCTCTTCTACGACCTGTGTCCCGGCGGCGTTCCGGCGGACTCCGGGCAGGTGCTCGCGGGCTTCCTGCAGGCTCTGGGGGTCAGGACGGAGGAGATTCCGCGGGGGACCGCCGAACGGGCCGCGCTCTATCGCACTTTGCTGGCGAAACGCCGGGTGCTCGTAGTGCTTGACAACGCTGTCTCCGCCGAACGGGTCCGTCCGCTGCTGCCCAGCGCGCCGGGCAGCCTGGTGCTGGTCGGCAGCCGGGACCGTCTGCCGGGCCTGGTCGCCAGGAACGGGGCCGCCCGGGTCACCCTGCAGCCGTTGTCCACGGACGAGTCCTGTGAGCTGTTGCGTCAGGTGACGGGGCAGCGGCAGCCGGGCGTGAGCCCAGTGACCGTGGCCGAGGTGGTGGGACGCTGCGGACACCTGCCGTTGGCGCTGCGGATAGCCGCCGAGAACATCCTGGCAGGAGACCAGGGCATCGCGTTCGCCGGCGACGATGCCGGCCTCGACCTGTTGTCCGCCGGCAACGACGAGGGGGCTTCGATCCGGGCGGCGTTCGAGCAGTCGTTCCGGACTCTGGACAACGAGTTCGCCCACGCTTTCCGGCTGCTCGGCAGGCACGCCGCGACCGGCGTTTCGCTGGCGGCGGCCGCTGTCCTGCTGGACACGGACGAGGCGACCGCCTGGCGCCGACTCGACGCCCTCTACCAGCTGCACCTGGTGGAGCAGCCCAGCCAGGGCCGCTACCGCGTGCACTGCCTTTTGCGGGCTTACGCGGCAGAGCTGGCCACCGCGGACCAGCAGCAGTGCGACGCCGGTTCCCGCCGGCTCCTGGAGTGGTACGGGCGGACCGCGCAGGAGGCGCTGCGCACCCTGCTGAGCGTCGAACGCGACGAGGCCCTGGCCAGGTCGGGCAACTTCCCGACCCTGGAGCACGCCTGGCAGTGGTGTCAGGCCGAGGAACTGAACCTGCACTTCGCCATCGCGCACGCCGGCCGCCTCAACATGGACGCCCTGTCCGTCGAACTCTCGGACGTTGCCGAGATCCTGAGCCTGCTGCGGTACGGCAGCTGCCGCGCGGCCGAACCGCTCGGCAGGGCTCGCCTCGGCTCGGGGAAAGAGCCGGTCGGCACCTGCTGACCGCGACGGCCGGAGCGGGACAGCCAAAAAGGTGTGCGCCACGGACGTTCGAGCGTCCGTGGCACACACCGTCAGCCAGGTCAGCGACCGACCTTGACCTTGTCCAGACGCGGGCGGAGACCCACCTTGTGGTTACGCATCTTTGAACACCTCCTTTCCGGGTGAGAGATCCGCCGGATTCCCCGGAACTTTCCGGGCGGCGTTCTCCTGACTCAGAGCCTTGCCGACGGGAATCCTGGCGGACAAGAGGTTTCTGAGAGAAGGAAACCAGGCAACGGATCACCCGGGCCGCACAGCGGTGGAATTACTGGCCCGGCATCCCGAAGTGTTGCCCGACCAGTGCCGGTGAAGGCTTTGTGCCTCGTTTTCGGCCGATGGGTTTCCCGTTCGACTGGGAAACGGGAAAACCCTTGAGCGGCCACTCCCGTGAAAACGATGCTTCAGGTAAGACCGCAGACGAAGGGACGGCTGGCCATGACCTCTCTTGCCACCCCGAGTGCGGGGCCGGCCTCCGCCCGGAACCCGCACACCGCGCGCAACGACCGCCGTACGGACCGGGACTTCCGGGTGCGAGACCTCTCGCTCGCGGCGCAGGGCCGTAGGGAGATACGCCTGGCGGAGCATGAGATGCCGGCCCTGATGGCGCTGCGCGCTCGTTACGCCGGGAGCGCTCCGCTGGCCGGTGCCCGGATCACCGGCACCCTCCACATGACCGTGCAGACGGCGGTGCTGATCGAGACGCTGGTCGAGCTCGGTGCCCAGATCCGCTGGGCGGGCTCCAACGTGCTGTCGACCCAGGACGCCGCGGCCGCCGCGGTGGCCGCGGGCCCGGGTGGCGACCAGCCCGGAGTCTGCGTGTTCGCCTGGAAGGGCCAGAGCCCGGACGAGTTCTGGTGGTGCGTCGATCAGGCGCTGAGCTGGCCGGACGGCGACGGCCCCAACATGCTTCTCGACGACGCGGCGTGCTGCACCCGGTTGCTGCACCGAGGTGCCGAGAGCGAACGGACCGGCACTCCGCCCGTCGCCGGCCCGGACGACGACGAGCTGGAAGCCGGGCTGCTGCGGCTGCTCGTGGCCAGGCGTGACGTCCCCGGCTACTGGAGCGGCCTCGCGGCGCGCGTGCGCGGAGTCACCGAGGAGACCACCACCGGTGCCCACCACGTGCGCAGTCTGGTGGACTCCGGTTCGCTCCTCTTCCCCGTGGTCAGCGTCAATGACTCGGTGACCAAGTCCAAGTTCGACAACATCTACGGCTGCCGACATTCCCTGGTGGACGGAATCAATCGGGCCACCGACGTCCTGATCGGCGGAAAGACCGCCGTGGTCTGCGGTTACGGGGACGTGGGCAAGGGATGTGCCGCCGCATTGCGCGGACAGGGCGCCCGCGTCATCGTCACCGAAATCGACCCGATCTGCGCGCTCCAGGCTGCCATGGACGGTTATCAGGTCGCCGCGCTGGACTCCGTGGTCGAAATCGCCGACATTGTCGTCACGGCGACGGGATGCCCTCAGGTCGTCACGGCCGAGCATCTCGTCCGGATGAAGCACCAGGCCGTCGTGGGCAACATGGGACACGCGGAGGGCGAGATCGACCTCGCCGGGCTCGCCGAAGTACCGGGAATCCAGCGGCAGACGGTCAGGCCTCAGGTCGACGAGTGGATGCGGTCCGACGGCCGCTCGCTCATCGTGCTGTCGGAGGGACGTCTGCTCAACCTGGGTAACGCCACCGGTCACCCGAGCTTCGTCATGTCCAGCTCGTTCGCCAACCAGGTGCTGGCTCAACTGGAGCTGTACCGCGGGGAGGACCGCTATCCGATCGGACTGCACACCCTGCCCAAGCAACTCGACGAGACGGTCGCCCGGCTCCACCTGGACGCGCTGGGCGTCGAGCTCACCTCGCTCACCGCCCGCCAGGCTTCCTACCTCCGCGTGCCGGTGGAGGGGCCGTACAAGCCCGCGTCGTACCGCTACTGACGGACCGCCGCCTGGCATTCGCCCCCTTCCGACGCTCTCCCAGGACCGAGGAACATGTCGCACACCGATGATCCGGCCGCACTCCTCGGCCTTGTCGCCACTCCCGGCGAAGGGTGGCTGGGGCCGGTTCGTGGCCATGACTCCTACGACGGCCGTGGGCTGGCCGAACGGGCGATGGCCTTTCGCACCCGCATGCTGCACGCGAGCGCTTTGCGCACCGGCTGGCGGCGCAGGCCGGCCGACACCGTCCTGTTCCGCCATCCGCCGCACGGGACGGCCGCTGGACTGCGGCTGTGGCTCGGTGACGAGTCGGGCCGGGTGTCCGCCCGCCCCCTCGGCCTGTCTCCCGGTTCGGGCGAGCCGTTCCAGCACACCGTGCCCGGCGGCCACTGGTTCGCCGTCGAGCTCACGGCCGGTGAACTGGGCCTCTGGAGCGAGGCCGTCGTACCGGGTGCCGAATTCGACCGGTCGACCGCGGACCCGGCGCAGGAGCCGCCCGGACTCCCGGCAGACCTCGATGCGCAGCCCGCCGACCGCACCGTGGCGCCCGCCGACCCCGGCGGGACGCCGACCGTGCGGGACGCGCTGAAGCTCACCAGCCACGTCGAGGGCGGCTACTACCGCCAGTACTACGAGTCCGCGACGTCGGTCCACACCTCACGAGGACCGCGTCCGACCGCCAACACCATCCACTACCTGCTCGACCAGGACTCTCCGGTCGGCCATCTGCACCTCAACACCGCGCACATCACGCATTTCCTGAACTCGGGCGGTCCCATCCGCTACCTGCTGCTCGCCCCCGACGGCGAGGTGCACGAGGTGACGATGGGCGACGACCTGGCGGCCGGACAGGTGCTGACCTTCACCTGCCCGGGCGGCTGGTGGAAGACCAGCCGGCTCGTCGACGGGGCCGGACACGGGCTGATCAGCGAGATGGTCGCACCCGGCTTCGACTTCCGGGACCAGGCCATCGCCCGGGCCGAGCAGATAGCCGGACAGTTCCCCGCGGCGTTCGAAGTGCTGCGCCCCTACATCAGCGGCTGACCGCCCCGATCACCGTCTCCGAGGAGTCTTCATGAGCACGCCCGACCGGTTCACCGTTTCCCGCCAGCTGCTCAGCCGCGCCGAGCGGGTGATCCCCGGCGGCGTCTGGGGCCACAACAAGTTCCCCTCCGTCCTGGACCCGGATCGGTACCCCTGGTTCGCCGAACGCGGAGAGGGCGCACGGCTGCGGGACGTCGACGG
Organism: Streptomyces sp. HUAS 15-9; assembly: GCF_025642155.1. Taxonomy (NCBI): domain Bacteria; kingdom Bacillati; phylum Actinomycetota; class Actinomycetes; order Kitasatosporales; family Streptomycetaceae; genus Streptomyces; species Streptomyces qianjiangensis. The sequence continues at coordinate 219,020 of NZ_CP106799.1, forward strand.
CACCTGGTACCTCGACTTCATGTGCGGCTACGGCACCATGGTCAACGGCTACGCGTGCCAGGAGGTCGACCAGGCCGTCATCGAGGAGGTCCGGCTCGGTGAGTGCCTGAGCCAGGCGACCGCCCGCTCGGTCGAGCTGGCCGAACTCCTGGTGGACACGGTGGACGGCGCCGCCTGGGCGGCCTGGGGCAAGAGCGGTTCGGACGCGACCTGGATCGCCCTGCTCACCGCCCGGGCCCACACCGGACGCAGCCTGGTGGCGTGCGTGGACGGCGCCTATCACGGCTCGCACGGCTGGTGCGCCTGGTGCAACCCCGGCGCCGGCCGTCAGCCGTCCGACTCCCACACGGTCGTCACGATGCGGTGGAACGACATCGACGACCTGAACCGGGTCTTCGCCACCCACGGGCCCGAGCTGGCCGCCGTGGCCATCACCCCCTTCCACCACCCGATCCCCGGAGCGGCCGTCCTGCCGGACCCGGCCTGGCTGCGCGCCCTGCGCGAGCACTGCGACCGGGCCGGGACCCTGCTGATCTCGGACGACGTCCGGGCCGGGTTCCGCCTCGACCTGCGCGGCTCGCACGCGGTGTTCGGCTACCGCCCGGACCTGGTCTGTTTCTCCAAGGCGCTCGCCAACGGCTGGCCCATCGCCGCCGTCACCGGCACCGAGGCGCTGCGCGAAGCGGCCGGCAACGTCTTCGCGGCCGGCACCTTCTGGAACGCGGGCTCGGCGATGGCGGGCGCGATCGCCAACCTGCGGACGATGCGGAAGGAAGACGCCATCGGCCGGATGCGGGCAAGCGGCGAGAAGCTGCAGACGGGACTGCACGCACTCGGCGAACTCCACGGCGTGCCGCTGCAGGTGACCGGGCCGGCCGCCATGCCCCACGTCACGGTGGACGGCGACGACGAGTACCTGTGGATGCGGCGCTTCGCGGTCAATCTGGTGGCCGAGGGCTGCTTCGTGCATCCGACGCACAACTGGTTCGTGTCGGCCGCCCACGGCGACGACGTCATCGAGGAGTTCCTGGCCTGTGCGGGACGTGCGATGGTGCGCACGCAGGAGGAGCTGGTCGGATCGTGACCCGGCTCACGATCTCGGGCGGGCTGGATCACGGGCGCCTGCTGCACTGGATCTCCGACTCGGCCGATGCTCTCCGCGTGACCGCGACGGGCCCGGCCGAAACAGTGGTCCAGTTCGACGGAAGCGGCCCCGATCTGGCGCTGGCCGTCCCCGCCCGGCTGCCGTGCGACGCGACCTGGTGGGCGGCGGCCACGCTCCGCCGCAGCCTGCGCCGGGTACCGGACGCCGACGCGTGTGCCTCCCCAGGGCTGGAATCCGTCCTGCTCAGCGGCCACTGGCGGCACCCCGACGCGGCGTCTGACCGGCCGGGGGCAGACGGCGTCCTCCTGTTCAAACCGGACATGGTGGTCACCGCCGAGACCCTGCGCGAGCTGGCGGACCGGCTGGCCGAATGCGGCTACCGTGCCGAGCGGGCCACAGTGCTGTCGGGACGGGAGATCGCCGACAGCGGGGTGGCGATGGCGCACTACCGTCCGCACACCGAGCTGGCGCGGCGCGGGTCGCTCACCGCGGAGGAGCGAATCGCGCTCCTGCGGGTCTACGACCGACCCGAGTTCACAGCCCGGTTCGGCGCACGCCCGCAGGACCTCGAAGTCGTACCCGCCTACCGGCTGCTCGCCGACGGAAGGATCACCGCGGAACGGCTGGAGAAGTGGAGCACCGCCTCCGCCGAGCTGCGCGGACTGGACAGCGGCGCGATCGACGGCCCCAACGAGATCGGCGACTGCCTCTTCGTCAACGTCCTGCAGGACCCCGGCTTCAACGAGGGCGAGCCGGTCATCGTGATGAATCCCCACATGCCCGGGGTGCTCGCGCAACTGGAGCAGCCGGAGATCAGCGTGGTGGCGGTCCTGGTGTCCGCCGCGGGCAAGCAGCCGCTGCCCTGGAAACGCATGCGTCAGGAGTTCTGCGGCATCACCGACCCCGCCCGGGCGCTTCCGGGCAGCCTGCGCGGTGACGCCCTGGTCGGGCTGTTTCCGCTGTGCGGCAGGGCCGGGGAGCCGGTACGGCGCACCAACAACGGGGTCCACCTGAGCAACGGCGTGATCGAAGTGATGCACGACGCGCTGACCTGGTTCGGCGTCCCACCGGAACAGACCTCCGCGGGGCGGCGGTTGGGGGAGGCCGGCGCGGATCCCGCCACGGCGCTGGTGCATCCGTTCCTCGAACTGACCGGCCGACGGCGCGCGGTGGCGAGCCTCACCGACGGCCTCGCGCCGGAACCAGCGGCCCGCGTCCTGCGCAACGGCCGGCCGTGCGAGGCCGACGACTTCCCGGGCTCCGCCGAGAGCGTACGGCGGATCGACGTGGCCAGGGGGCTCACCGACCGGCTCGGGCGCGTCCCAGGCACCGTCGCGGTGCTGGTCACCGGCTCGGTGGGGCGCAATCGCGCATGCCCCGACTCCGATCTCAACCTGCTTGTCGTGCACGGCAGCGAGCCGGTGACGGACGACCGGGGCCGGCCGCAGGACGTGCGCCAGGTGACGGACGGCATCGAGGTGCGCATCGAATACGTCTCGCTCGACGCGGCCGAGTCCCTGACCGCCGCCCTGGATCCGTCGACGCACCCGGCAGACGCCTTTCCCGCCGTGCTGCGCCGGCTCGCGCTCGCCGCGCGGTTCGGCGGCCTGCCCCTGCTGGACGAACAGGGCCGGGCGGGCCGGCTGGCCGACCGTGCCGCACGGCAGTCGGTGCCACCCGCACTGCTGGCCGGTCGACTGGACCGGGTGCTGCACCTGGTGCGGGGACCGGGGGCCCACGGCCGACCGGGCTGGGAGGCGGTCCGAACGGCCGCCTTCGAACTGGCCGTGGCGGCGCTGGCCGCCCGGCCGGCACGGTTCCAGAGGCCCAAGTGGGTCCCCGCGGACCTTCGGACGATCGGTCGGCCAGACCTGTGGGAGGTGCTGCGCGAGGCATGGCAGGTGGCGGAGACCGGCGAGGCCCAGGTGCGGGAGAGGCTGCGGGAGGCGGCGGCCTCACCCGCGTGCGACCACCGGACCCTTGCCGACGCCCGCGCGCTGCTCGCCGCCGGCCGACTGGTGGACGCCCACTTCTGTGCTCGCTTCGCCACCCGCGCCGCGCTCACCCGGCAGGACCTCGCACAGGCAACGGACGCGCCCCCCGCGGCGCTCGCCGAGCGACTCGGGGAGCTGGCCGAACAGGAACTTCACCGCTCGGTGGCCTGACTCCCACCCCATACCCAAGGAACCCGATGACCTCCACCGATCAGATACATCTGGTCCACGCGCTCGACGAACGGCTGCGGACGACGAGCATCTGCCTCGCCGTGGCGTACGGAGCACGCCACGATCCCACCGGCCACGGCGGCCTGGCCCATGTCCTCGAACACCTGCTGATGTCGGCCCCCGTCGGTGACGTCGGGCCGCTCGTCCAGCACATCGAGAGCCTGGGCGGCAGCGCCAACGCCGAGACCGGCCTGGAACACATGCTCTTCTACGCCCAGGTCGCCGCCGAGGACGCGGACGAGGTCGCCGGGCTCCTGTTGCGCAGCCTCCTCAGCCCCGCTCTGGATCCGGGCACACTGGACGCCGAGCGCTCGGCGGTGCTGCAGGAACTCGCCGCCGCCGAGGCCGACCCCGCGGACGTCGTCCAGGACGCGTTCCTCGGCGCGATCTTCGCCGACCACCCCCTCGGCCGTCCGGTCGGCGGAACCGTGCCCGAGATCACCGCTCTCGATCTCGACACGGTCGTACGAGGCCACCGCGAACGGTTCGTGACCGCCCCCATGGCACTGGCCGTGATCGGGCCCAGGCTGCCACGGCCACTCGCGGGCCTGCCGACGGAACGCCGTGCCGCCCTCGCACCACCCGCCCCGGTGCCGCTCGGCGCGGTCCGCGCCGGCCGGCCGGCCTGGCCCGACACGTTCGGCTGGGTGGCCGTCGGCGGCCGCTCGCAGGGCCTGGCCGACACCAACCGCCACCGGTACGCCGTGCTGGCCAACCTGCTCGGCGGCAGCGCCTACTCGGTGCTGTACCAGGAGCTGCGGATCGCGGCCGGTCTGGCCTACTCGTTCCAGGCATGGGACCGCGGCTACACCGAAGCCGGAGCCTGGCGGGTGATGATCGGTGTGGAGAGCGGGAACGGTCCCAAGGCGGTGGACATCGTCACCCGCGAACTGTCCCGGCTGGCGGACGAAGGACCGACCGACCACCATCTGCTGGCGGCGCTGAGGCACGCCAGGACGAGCCTGATCCTGGACACGGAGACGCCGCTGGAGCACGCCCGGCTCCTCGCCTCCCGCGCCCTGCGCCACCCGGCCCGCTGGGACATCAACCGGGAGCTGGCCGAGATCGCCGCCGTGTCCGCCACCGACGTGCGGCGGGCCGCCGCCGAGCTGCTGACGGATCCCGTCACCGTCGTCCGCCCGGAGGCCAGGTGAAGACCGCCGCGCCCGCCTGCGAGCGCTACCTCGCCGAAGCCGCCGCCGCCGGACTGGTGGAGCAGGCCCGGGGCCACCGGTACGTCGTCGGCGTACACGAAGACCCGCTGTCGAACGAGCGCCGGCTTCTCGTCGAGTACTGCGACGAGGAACTGCTGACCGACCTGGCCTGGCTGACGCGGCTCGTCGAGCAGGCCCGCGCCCTGGAACCCGCGGTGGCGGCCGTGGTCGTCCGCGCGCCGGGGACCGTCCGGCTGGATGACCCCTGGCAGCGCACCATCAGCTACGTGATCCACCCGGCCGACTCGGCCGACGCCGCTTCCGGTGCCCCGGCCGTCCCCGGCGTCACGGTCAGCCCCGCCGAGACGGCCCAGGACGAGGACCGGATCACTGAATGGCTGGCCCGGGCCATGGTCGACGGCAGCGCCGACCACGGTCATACCGCCGACCCGGCCACCGCCGTCCCGCTCGCCCGGGAGTGCCTGAGCGATCCCGACCGCTTCTCCTACCTGGCGCGGCTGGGCGGCACCGCGGTCGGCCATGCCACCCTGCTGTGCGCCGCACAGGACGAGGTCACCGGCCGGCGGGCCGTGGAACTGGTCGACATCCTGGTCGAGCTCGCGGACAGGCCCCGCCGTGGCGCCGTGGCCGCCGCGCTCACCTCGGCAGCCCTCGCCCACGCCCACCGCCTCGACCTCCCCCTGCTCGGCCACGTCGTCCACCCCTCGGCGCAGTCCGCCGCGGATCACGGCGACCGCATCGTGGCCGCACTGCTCACCCAGGGCTGGAACCTCGACCACGTCTTCTGGCGACGGTCGCTCCACCCCTCACGATGAACGGCGCCTGATATGGACCTGGCCCTGCTGTACGACGTACTGGACGTGCCCGAGGAGAATGGCCCCGGCCACCTGCTCTTCGAGGCCCGCAAACGGCACTACACGCTCCCGTACCTGGTGCTCTCCGTCCTTGCCCGGGACGGCGTACCGATGAGCACCGCCGCCCGGGGCGAACTCGACCGCGCGCGGCGGCGCGCGGACTACTACCGGGCTGCACTCGCCCGCGTCGCCGCCGAGGAGCCCCTCCAGGTCCTGAAGGGGCCGCTGCTGGCCCGGAGTTATCCCGAGGACGTGCTGCGCCCGCAGGGTGACCTGGATCTGGTCACCGCCGACGAGGAGACGCTGTGGCGGGTGGTCCGGCTGCTGCTGGCCGAGCGGCCGGAGCACGTGGGCGTCTCAGTGCTGGGCGCGCCGACCCGCCATGTGGTGGTGACACTGAGCCGCCCGGCCGAGGATCCGCTGCTCGATCCGCACCTGCGCTTCGAGGTCGCCACCGCCGCGCTGGTCGGAGACTTCGAAGCCGTGCCGATCAGGACCGCCATGCCGGACGATCCGCTGACGGCCAATCTGCTGGCCCTGGCCGAGGAGCGGTTCCAGCGCCCCTTCCATCCGCGGGACGCCCTGGACATCCACCAGCTCGGCCGGTTCGATCGGCCGAGCATTACCGAACTCGTGGCCACCGTGGCCGAGTACCACCTGGCCCCCGAGCTGACGGAGCTGCTGGAGTTCGCCGGCCGACTGGTCCCGCTGGGCGTGCTCGCCCCGCTCGCCGAGGCACTCGAGACGACGGCCGCCGCGGAGCGGGAACGCCGCGCCACCGCCCCGGCGGCCCCGTCCCCGCCGACCGGAGCCACCGCGGCCCTGGACGACGGCCGCCCCCTGTACGGCATGCAGCTGCGCCGCCACGACGACCACGCCCACTGGCCGCTCGCCCGCGTCCACCGGTTCGGGGCCGACGCGCTGCTCCTGACACCTGTGGGCGACTACCTGCTGGTCACGGGCGAGATCGTGGAGCGCGACCGATACGAGGCCGCACTGCGCGAGCTCGATCGGATCACGGAGGAACCGGCATGACCGCGGTACGCACCCGCGCCCTGGCCCGACAGTACGGCGGCGGCCGGAAAGGCGCCCCGGTCCACGCGCTGCGTGAGGTGGAGCTGACCGTCGAACCCGGCGAGGTCTACGGCCTGTTGGGACCGAACGGCGCAGGGAAGACGACCCTGTGCCGCATCCTGTCCACCATCCTGCTGCCCACCTCGGGCACCGCCGAGGTGATGGGACTGGACGTGGTCCGGGACGCCCAACGCGTCAAGCGGTCCATCGGCATCGTCTTCGGCGGCGAGCGCGGTCTGTACGGCCGGCTGACGGTGCGGGAGAACATCCGGTTCTGGGCGGCGCTCTACGGCCTGCACGGCACCGCTCTGCGCCGGCGCTCGGACGCGCTCCTGGAACGGATGGGCCTCACCGAGCGGGCCGGTGACCGCGTCGACGCCCTGTCCCGGGGCATGAAACAGCGCCTGCACCTGGCCCGGGGACTCGTCGCCGATCCGCCCGTGCTCATCCTCGACGAGCCCACGGTCGGGATGGACCCGGTCGCCGCACATGACTTCCGCGCCCTGATCGGCGAGCTTCGCCAGGACCGGCGCACCGTGCTGCTGACCACACACGACATGGCCGAGGCCGCGGCGGTCTGCGACCGGGTCTCACTCGTGGACCACGGCCGGGTCATCGCCACCAAGGCGCCCGCGGAGATCGGCGAGCTCGTCACACGCTACGAGCGGGTGGAGGCGCAGGGGGCGACCGACGAGGTCGCCGTCGCCGTCCGCCGCGTACCGGGCGTCGTCGCCACCCGGGCGATCGGCCCGGACCGGCTGCGGATTGAGACCGAGGACACCGCGGCGACCCGCGCGGTGCTGCGGCACCTGGTCGACGCCGGAATCACCGACCTCACCACCGGTCGGCCCACCCTGGAGGAGGTCTACCTTCACCTCGTCGGCGACCGAGGCATGGCGGTGCGCACGTGAGGCTCTTCGTCACGGCCGTGCGCTGGCAGCTCCTGCTGGCCAGGAACTCACCCGACACACTCCAGGTCTGTCTGACGGCGCCGCTCCTCACCATCGTCTTCCTCGCCGTCAGCGAGAGCTCCGGACGCACGGACCTGTCCGCCTACGGGGTCGTGGCCCCCACCCTGATGTCCCTCTGGCTCCTCTCGCTGTACACCGCGGGCGAACTGATCGCCGAGGAGCGGGCACTCGGCACGCTGGAGGGCATGGTGGCCACCCCGGCCCCGCTCGGAGTCGTGGTGCTCGGCCGGCTGAGCGCGATCACCGCGGTGGGACTGGTGGCCTTCGCCGAGTCCTGGCTCACGGCCGGGCTGGTCTTCGGTCGCTGGCTGGCCCTGCCGCATCCGGCCGCCGCACTGGCCTGCCTGCTGGCCACCGGGGCGAGCACGGCCGCCACCGCGTCCGTGCTGTCGCCCCTGTTCGTCCTGATGCCGTCCGCCCGGACCGTGCAGAACACACTCAGCTACCCGTTCTACCTGCTCAGCGGCGTCCTCGTGCCGGTCTCCCACTTCCCCGGCTGGCTGCGGCCCATGGCCAGGATCATCTTCCTGTCCTGGTCCTCGGACCTGCTGCGGGACAGCCTGGCGCCGACACCGCTCCCGTCCGTCCTGCCGCGACTCACCGCGATCCTCCTCCTCGGCGCGGCCGGCGGCCTGCTCGGCCTGGCACTGCTCCGCCGGGTTCTCACCGCGGTGCGCCGCCACGGCACCCTCTCCCAGGTATGAGGTCCAGCATGTCCGTCCAGCAACTGCGGATCATCGGCTACAGCGCGGCCAACGCCTACGCCGACCTGCGGGCCATCTACACCTGGAAGACCTGGACGGTCGGCTGGCTGGGCCGGATGCTGGCCCAGGTGACGTTCTTCAGCATGCTGGGCCGCCTGGTCGGCGGCTCGAACGGCACCACCTACCTGGTGGTCGGCAACGCGCTGATGACCTGTGTCATCGAGTCCCTTTCGGTCGTGGCCTCCTCCAGCTGGGAGCGGGCCGCGGGCACGCTGGGGCTGCTCGCCGCCTCGGGCACACGGCTCACCTGGGTCTTCGTCGGCCGGAGCCTGCAGTGGCCGGTCAGCGGCACCGGAACCTCGCTGGTCGCGCTCTTCGCGCTGGGCCCGGTGTTCGGCCTGCGGTGGCAACCGGGGCAGATCCTGCCTGCCGTCGCCCTGGTCCTGCTGACGGCGCTCACCACGTACTTCGTCGGCCTGTTGCTGGCCGCGCTGGTACTCAACACCAGTCGGGTGCGCAACGTCGTGTCCAACGTCGCGTACCTGGTCATGATGGCTGTGTGCGGGGTTCAGGCGCCGGTCGGCTACTGGCCGCGCTGGGTACGGTGGTTCGCCGACACGCTGCCGCTCACCCACCTGCTCGCCGCGCTGCGCGCCCTGGTCGACGGGCGGGGCCTGGCGGTCGTGACCGCGCATGCGGGCATCGGCCTCGGTGTCGGCCTGCTCTGGCTGGCCGGCGCGCACTGGGCGTTCACCGCGCTGCTGGTACGGGGCCGACGGGCGGGGACGATCGAGTTCTCATCTTGAGGTCGTCCCTGTCCCGGCTGCCGTCGTGACGATCCGAGGGTGGGGTCTGTCCAGCCGCTGACGAGACACTCCCACGCTCCGCCAAGTGCGTCAGGGCCCAGCGGTCCCATGCCTGGCTGGGGCGGCGCGGGGTCAGTGAAGACCGGCAGCCGAGGTCCGCCAGCTGTGGCCGTCGGTCCGCTGTCAGGCCAGCTGGGGGGAGCGGGGGACGCCCTGGTCTGGGGTAATACCAAGAGGTGGAGGGAGCGGTGTGGCCCGCATGCTCCTCCAGCCGTAGCCATCACGGAAGCGGGGTCACAACCTCCCAAAGCGGCGGCGCTCGCCACTTGGGATGCTCAGTCGAAGGGGTCAGATCCGGCGTGCGTCGAGCTCGGGCCGTCTGTGGCTCGCGTTGGTACTCCTGGGCCAGGTTCCGTGGGGTCGGGGTTTCGCAGGGTGGGCCGGGACCAGGGCGCGTCGGCGCTTGCGGATTCCGGCTGTAGCCCGAGCTCGCGGAGCTGGTTGACCGCCATCATGGCGGTGAACATCGCATTCGGGTTGGCGCCCCCGCATCCCAGATCGGGGATGGTTTCCGCGTAGCGGCTGGTGAAGGCGCTCGGCCGGACCTGCCTGCTCTCCCTGGTCAGCCTGAGTGCCGCCGCCTGCAGGGCGGTGGCCTGTTCCAGTAGCCCGTCCTGGTGGGACACCACCTCAGCGCCGCGGCGCACGGTGAAGGTGTGTCCGTCGGTGAGGAATGCTGCGTCTCCCTCTTCGAAGAGCAGGGAGACGGCGCCGAGCGCGGTCTGGATCTTGAGCTGGTCGGCATCGACCATCGCACCGCAGGGTCCGTTGCCCTCGTCGGACAGGTGAAGGACGCCGCAGTCGCTCAGGTGCATGATCACATGCCCGGCGCAGTGGCCCTGGCTGCGCAGCACGCGGACCGCGCCGTCGGCGAAGGTCCAGCCGGTGAACCGGAGCGAGCCGATCCGAATCCGCTCCAGCGGATTCGGATCGGCTCGCTCCTCGTAGGTGCGGGTCGTCGCGCCGAAGGGCCGCAAGGGCTGGAAGAGCGACACCACCTTGTTCCCGGCCAGAGCGGGCGGCGCGGGAAGCGGCGCCAGCCCCGCGATGCGGTCGAAGGACCGCACCCAGTACAGCGCCGGGTTCCGCATCTGGTCGAGGTCAAGGGCGGGGACGTAGTGCTCGACCGGTACACCCAGCTCGTCGGCCAGGTCGTTGTTGCCGACGTGGTCTGGATGGCCGTGCGTGGTCAGCACCAGTGCCCGGGACCAGTACCCGAGCCGGTCGGCCGCCTCCCGCAGTGCCACACGGAAGGCCTCCGTGGCGCCGGTGTCGACAATCACCAGGGTGTCACCGACCCGGTGCAGGAGGGCGTTGGCGACGTCCGGCTGGTCGTGTTCGACATGCAGTTCCTGCCCGAGGACCAGCACGGTCTGGTCGTCGATCTCGATGAGGTCACCGAGCGCGGTCATGGATCCTCCCGCGGTCTCGTCCGGGTCCGGCTCGCCCGGGCCGCGAGAGGCAGGCGACGAGCACGAGGTGCCCGAGGAGTGATGGGTGAGGGTGGACGCTGCAGGCCGACCGTCCTCGCTGGGCCCTGCCGCCCACGTCAACGGTGGCGATCACGAGTCCCCTGCCGACGAGCGTACGCCGCACCACGCGTGGTGCCCCTGGGGAGATGCGGCCGGGGTCCTCGCGCTCACGGTGCCAATCCGATGCTCACGTGCCGACCGAAGCGCTCAGTCTCGATCTCGAATTCGCCACCCCACGATATTCTACCGGCGGTAGAATCAGTTCCATGAGCAAGCCGACGAGCATCAAGACGAGCGAGGAAGTGCGTGATCGGCTGCGCATCCTCGCTGCCGAGCGCGGCACCACCATCACAGAGCTACTGGAAGAGCTCGCCGCCCGCGAACTCACAGAAGCCGAGCGGGAGCAGCGGGCTGCTGAGGCCGCCCGCGAACTCGGCATCGAGTACACCGAGCAGGTCCAGCGGGCCGGCCAGGACGCCTGGGCGAAGATCCGCGCCCATCAGGGCGGCGCCGCCGCATGAACCTGACGGCCGTCCTGGACCATACAGCTCTGGCCGCCTTGTACCGTGCGGATCCCTTTTTCACCGGCCTCTACGTCGAGGCCTCGCGCGGCACCGGCCGGGTCATCATCCCATCGCTGTCCACGCTGGCTGCCGAGCGGCAGATCGCTGGCGCAGGCAAGCACGCGGCGTCCCTGCGGTTCGCGGAATACGTGCCGTTCACCGCAGCCCACGCAGTGGACGCCATGGACTGGAGAAACGTGGACTGGCCGGTTGCTCACGCGGCGGCGATCGCCTGGCAGGCGGTGAAGGCGGGGGAACCACTCACGGTGCTGTCGCTGGAGCCCGAGCTGTATACGGGCACCGGCATCACTCCGCTGAACCCCACCTGACCTTCGGCCGGCGAGTCTGCCGCCAGACCGACTACGTGATTGCAGCCGCCGGCGGCGCCTGACCACCCTGCCCGATCGGCGCCTGATGCGGTGGGGTTGCCCCGGAGCGGCCCGGAGACGGTGACCTGGTGGTCACGTGCGGCTTGTTCCAGGTGGGGCAGGGAGGCGTAGCCGCTGTCGACCAGATGCTCGGCGGGCAGCAGGCCGCGGTGGTGCAGGCGGGTGTGGATGCCGGGAAGGACCTTGCTGTCGTGGGTGGTGGACGCGGTGGTGGCCACGTCCGTGATCACGTTGGGGCCGTCAGGAGCGCACGTCTCCGTCAGATGGGCGGAGAACCCCTTCCAGCTGATGATGTGCCCATGGCGGGCGTAGCGGGCCGAGGTGTCGTAGGGGGAGACGATCGCCCGGGACGAAGGCGGTAGCCCGGGTCCGTCTTCGGTCTCGGCGGTGCGCCGGCGCAGGCGGCCCGCGGCGTCGCGGTGATAGTTCTGCACGATGATCTGGCGCAGGGCCTGGACACGAGGGCCCGACGCACGGTCCGCTCCGTGCCGGTAGAGGTGTTCCAGGAGCCGGACGGCGTCGTCACCGGTGGCGAGAATCCTGGTCTTGGGCTTGGTGGGGTTCTTGCCCAGGCGGACCGGGCGGCCGTAGCGGCGCCCCCAGTCCTCGTCAACCAGTTCGTCCAGCAGGTGCGGGGCGGTGCCGGCCACTTCCTCCAGCGCGGCACGAACCGCCTCGGTCACCGTCTCCAGCCGGGTCAGGTCGCGGACCGCGGCTAGGACATGGGTGGAGTCGGTGCGCTGTGTGGTGCGCTCCCGCAGTGGTGCGCTCCCGCACCAGACCGGCCTCCTTGAGGCGGGCCAGTGCGAGATCGAGGAGGCGGTCGGCGCGCTTGCCCTCGGTGAGACGGCCGCGGAAGTCGGCCAGCACACTGTGATGGAAGCCAGGATCGTCCAGCTCCATGGCCATCGCGTACTTGAAGTCGATGCGGCAGCGCACCGCCTCGGCGGCCTGCCGGTCCGACAGACCGAGCACGAACTGCAGCACACAGACGGTGGCCAGCTGGGCAGGCGAGAGACCCGGACGCCCGTCCCGCGGATACCAGTCGACGAAGTCCTCGTCACGCCACAGCCCGTCCAGGCGGTCTCTCACCCACATCGCCGCCGTACCACCCGGGTTGTTCGCCCGCGCGATCTGCGCGGTCAGAAGCGGGACTTGCTCACCGGAACGAGAACGGAGCGACAACAGACACCTCGACAACTGCATGGGCTCTCAGAACACCCCGAGCATGCCCACCGATCAGGCCGACGCACCGGGAAACTCCAAGATCCCCGACAGAGTCAAGCTCACCCGCCGGCAGTACCGTGTGCCCGTCCGTCAGGCGCGGCCGACAGGAAGAGTCCCCACGACCGGGCCCCAAATGCCAGTCGTCTCCTGGACGCGTCCTTCGTATCGTGGACCAGGACATCACGCCCGGTCCATGCCACCTCGACACACTGATCGCCTTGCATGTCGCTGTAGGAAGACTTCCGCCACGACCACGAAGGACCCATGCACGCGCCTAACTCTCACAGCCGCCGCGCGGCACCGTGCACCGGCCACTCACAACGAAAGGACCGATTTGTCGGCTTCGAGTAGGTGTGAGCGTACCTGCTGCGGGACCTCATGCTCCCCACACAAACACTCTCGCCACACGAGCTCCAACGGCAGAAACCCCGTGCAGCGCTGAGAGGTTAACCCGTCACACCGAGCGCCGTGCGGCCAACACCAAATCTCGTCCCACACCTGCACCCCAGCCCCACCAGCCCGCTGTGTCATCCATCCCATGCCTCTGGTACCGCCCCCGTGTCAGGGCGCGCCGCGGATGCGTGGACGAGTGGTCCCGGTTCCGCTGTGCGGTAGCCGTCGGCGGCTTCCTCCCTTTGCCCCTTCTCGTACCGCGCTGCCTTCAGGCGGAGTTCAGGCGGCGGCGGGACCGGGCCCGTAGAAGAAGCGCCGCACCCACTGCTGAGGCGAGGAGCACGCCGCCCACGCTCCAGGCCACCAGCGCGGTCCGGGACGACCGGGAGGTGGGGGGTGCCGCCTGTGTGGAGCAGGCGCCCGCTCGTGGGGCGGGGGAGACGCGCAGCCGGGCCCACGCTCTGTCAGGGCCGTCCTGGCCGACGTCGTGCCGGTAGACGACGTAGAGCCCGGGCGTGGCGTCGCACTTGAGGGTGGTCGTGGCGGTCAGGACGGCTTTGGCGCCGCGCAGGGTGGGCCGGTCGGTGAAGGCACGCGAAGTGAGGGTGATGTACCCGTCCTTGCCCTCGTCGTCGTTGTCGGTGATCGTGATGCGGCTGCCGGCCCGGAAGGTCCGTACGTCCCACTCCGACTGGGGCCACGTGTCGTTGGCCGCCCAGCGTTCCTCGCGGTCCGGCGGGGGCATGTTCTTGACCTTGTCGCGGCACGCGCGGCGTGCGTCCTCGTCGGCCGGTTCGACCTGCACCCGCGCCCATGGAGCCGGATGACCCGCCGGGCCCTCGGCGTTGGCGCCGTACAGCACGACCGGATAGGTGCCGGGGCGGGCGTCGCAGGCGATGGTGACGGTGGTGGTCAGCAGCGGGTCCATCATGCGCAGCTTGCCTGCCGCGATGAACACGGATGAGTGGACGATGTCGCCGTACGCGGCCTGTCCGTCCTTGGCGATGGCCGTCAGGGTGTCGCCGGGATGCACCGACCGGACACTGCGCAGGGGCAGCGTCGGCGACGACGAGGAGGCCGAGGCCGGCCCGGCCGCCAGGAGGGGCAGCAGAAGCGGGAGCGCCGCCCAGGTCGCTGTACGGAGTCGGTGCATCGCCTCGCCTGTCTAATATTTAACGATATGTCAAGAATTACTCGGTAGTATGCTACCGACCTCCATGTCGAACTGCCGTGTGATTCCGGGGAGTTCGGTATCGCATGCCGTTCGGCCTCCTCCAAGATGGAAAGACTCCTCGTTGCGTTCCAGATACAGATGGATTCCGGCCCTCGCGCTCGGCCTGTGCGCGGGCATACTCGCCACCTGCCCGGCGTCCGCCGCGACCGGCACGCCACTGCCGTCGGCTTCCGCCACAAAGACCCAGGGGACCTCGCAGTTGCCGGCCCCCTCGGCGTCGTCGACGGTCGCGGGGGCCGTCGAGCCGACCGCCTCGCCCTCCCCGTCGGCACCGTCCACGCAGCCCGCCGAACCGACCACCTCACCCACCCCCGCGGACGGCCCGAGCCTCAGTGAGGAGGAGAAGTACTGGACGGCTGACCGCATGGACGACGCGGTCCCGGTCGACGCCACTATGGCCCCGGCTCCGGCCGGAGCCGCACGGCACAGCCTGACCGGCGCGGCCGCCGCGCACCGGCCACCGCCGTCCGGCACGCCCGATCCCGAGCACTTCGGCGGCCACCCGATGGTGGGGACGTTCTTCTTCGACGGCACGCCGCTGGGCGGCCCGAGCACGTACTGCACGGGCAGCGTCGTGCACACGGCCGCCAAGGACATCGTGCTGACCGCCGGACACTGCGGAGTCGGCCTGAGCGGGGCCAGACACGGCATCTTCGTACCCCAGTACCGCAGCGGCAAGTCCGCCGCCGACCAGCCGCACGGCGTCTTCCCGGTCGCCCAGGTGTACTTGGACCCGCGTTACAGGAAGAACACCAAGGCGCCCACCTCCGACCTCGACCTGGCCTTTGCCCAGGTCGGCTCCAACAGCCGGGGCAAGGTGGAGGACGTGACGGGAGCTCTGACGTTCACGCCCACCACCAGCTACACCCACAAGGTCACCGTCATCGGGTATCCCAGCACCGACAGCGTCAACCCCAAGCACGAGCCGGTCCGCTGTCCCGTCAGCACCTCCCAGCTGCCGGGCTTCCGGCAGATGCGCATGACCTGCAAGGGCTTCTACGGCGGTGTCTCCGGCGGCCCGTGGATCGAGGACTACAACAGCACCACCGGCACCGGCAAGGTCATCGGCAACACGGGCGGATACAACGGCGGCGGCAACGACGCCAACGACGACTGGGTGACGTACGCGCCGGTCTACGGCAAGGACGCCCAGGACCTGTTCAACGACGCCGCCGCCCACCGGAAGCCGAGTGACAAGCCGCCCTACCAGCCGTCGACGGACCCATGGCTGCCCGGCACGGCGCCCACCTGGCAGCACGCCAAGCTGCTGGCTTCGGGCGACTTCCGCCAGACCGGCCACAGCGACATGATCGTGGTCTGGACCGACGGCGAGGTCACGCTCTACCCCGGCAACGGACACGGCGGATACGACACCGAACGGCAACTGCTGGCCGCCAACGGCACATGGACCCACGCGGCGACCGTCACCGCCGGCGACTTCACCGGCTCCAACCAGTTCGACCTGCTCGTGCGCTGGTCCGACGGCGAGGTCACCCTCTACGGCGACGTCGGCTCCAAGGGCCTGAACTGGGCGGGCACCCAGATGATCAAACCCAACGACACCTGGAAGAACGCGATCCAGATCGCGGCGGGCCGCTTCAACGCCTCCCAGTACGTCACCGACCTGATCGTCCGCTGGGTCGACGGCGAGCTGACCCTCTACACCGACGTCAGCGCCGGCACCTTCGGCCAGGAACACAAGCTCAAGTCGCCCAACGACACCTGGAAGGACGCCACACTCCTCACCAGCGGCGAGTTCTCCGGCAACCAGAAGTGGGACCTCATGGTGCGCTGGACCGACGGCGAGCTCGACAACTACGTCGGTACGACCACGTCGGGCCTCGGCACCGAGCAGCGCATCCTGAACCCCAACAAGACCTGGACCCACGACGCGGCCATGACCACCGGGGACTACACCGGCAACAACCGCACCGACGACCTCGTCATCCGCTGGTCCGACGGCGAGACCACGATCTACACCGACACCGGCACCAACCACCTCGGAACCGAGCACATGCTCGTCGCCCCAACCTCCTGAACCCACCGAACCCGCCCGGCCGGCCACGGAACACCCCGTGCGCCGGCCGACGGGCGCGAGCGGGCCCGCAAAGGCGGTGAGCCGGGCGCCGAGCGCGGCAAGGACGACGTCACCGGCCGCGCGCCCGAGGCGGTCGTTGATGGCCTTGAAGTGGTCGGCGTCGACCAGGACCACGTTCGTGTCGTCGCCGTGGCGGGCCGGATAGGCGTCGCGGCGCAGCAGACCGGCCAGAGGGGTCCTTGGGGCTGCTTCGAACTGGCGGCAGACGCGAACGGCCGCCCCGCGCCTGGTGAGCGGGCGCAGGGGCGGCTGCCTTTGTCAGCTCAGATCGTCGCGAAGTCGTTGCTCTTCGTTGTGTCGAGGATGCCGTTCTTGGTCTTGAGGGTGATCGTGAATTGGTACACGTCTCCCTCGGGGAAGTCGCTGGCGTTCACGGTGATGACGCGGCGCAGCAGGTAGCCGTCGTTCTTTGTGGGGGTGGCGGACCACCCGAAGCTGCCATCGGCCACCCTCTCCGCCAGCCGTTGCCGCGCGAACGCCGTGACACCGCCCGACGTTGACGCCGCACTGAGGTACAACGTGTATGCCATCTCCGCGTCTCCGACGGCGTCCCCCGCTTCCCCTTCGATGATGAGGTCGAAGTTCGCCTGCTGGATCCCGGCGACCTCGTTCGGGCTTGTGTCCTGGGTGCCTCCGCCCGTAACTGCGGTGAAGGCCCGGACTAACTGCAAGCCGTTGGTCTGCATGATCGTTTTCCCCTCCCTGCCGACCGCGCGCCCGTCACGTCACGGCTTCGGCAATCGCATGCGGCAGTATCTCCCCGGAGGGAGGCAGACCGGATGCGGTCGACCGGGCCTGGATGGAGGGGAGTGGGGCACTCCACGGTCCGGTGTGGTGCGCCCGCGTGAGGTTGGGGGGTCTCACTACCCTGTCGAGTGCATGGGGCCTTGACACGTACGGGCACGCGCCGAGCGCCGGTGGTGGTGCAAAGGCGGCGCGAGGCCGAGTAACTCGAAGGCACCGCCGTCGCAGCGGTGGGAACCGGGGAAGTCCGGCGGGCACTGCTTCCAGGGTGTGCAGCAGGAGGCAGGCGGAGTAACGGCGCTTGCACTGGGAGATGGCTGTGGGAGCGGTTCTTCAGTTTGTGGTTGGGGCTGTTGGCGCAGACGCCGACGCCGTGGGGAGCGAGCCGAGCAGTGCGGCGGTGCACTCCTCGGCGAGGTTCTCGGCATGAGCGGGGAGGGGGTCGCCGGCCCGGAGGTGGCGGCGGACCAGTGAGAGGGGCAGGTCGACCACGGCGAGCGTGACTCGCTCGGTGGCCTGCTGGCCTTCGGCGCCCAGGGCGGTGGCGAGGGAGGCGAGGGAGGCGCGTACGCGCTGGTTGCCGCGGTCCGCCCGCTGGCGATGTTCCTCGGGCCAGTCGGCGCGCCCGAAGTCCTCGGCGCCGTAGAGGAGGAGAGCGGCCTCCTGCGGGTGGGCGCGGCTCCAGGCGACGACATGGCGTGCCGCCGCACACCCCGCCTGCCGTGCGTCGGTACCTGCTTCGAGGGCCCTGAAGTAGCCCTCCTGGAAGCTCTCTACGGTCCGCAGCCACACCTCGGCGAGCAGCGTGGCCCGTCCGGCCAACCGGTGGTAGACGGAACCGCTCGGGGCGCCCACCTCTGTGGCGACCGCGGACATTGTCACCGCGGCCGGGCCCCCTGCGGCGGCCAGTCGTACGGCGGCGTCGAGGAGCTGCTTCACATCGAAGCGGGGTGGTCGTGCCATGAACTGGAGAGTACTCTCCATAATATTAGAGATACATCTCTAAAAAGAATCCGAGGAGGACGCATGGGCGTCTACAACGTGCACGAACGCCTGCTGGCTGCGAAGCGAAGCGAGGTGGGAGCGCTGATAGACACCCTGGCGAGCAGTGACGACAAGCTGTGGCCGCAGGGCAGCTGGCCGTCGATGGCGTTCGACCGCCCCCTGGCGGCCGGGGCGGTCGGCGGGCACGGCCCGGTCCGCTACACCGTCGCCGCGCATGTCCCCTCGCAATGGGTGCGCTTCACCTTCAGCGGGCCGCGCGACTTCCATGGATTCCACGAGTACGCCGCTCTGGCCGTCGACGAGGAGCACACGCTGCTGCGCCACACCCTTGCCATGACCGTCCGCGGCCCGGCGCGCCTCACCTGGCCGCTCGTCTTCCGCCCCCTCCATGACGCCTGCCTGGAGGACAGCCTGGACCGCGCCGAACTCGCCTGTTCGGGCGCGGTGACCCGCCCGGCTCACTGGAGCCGCTACGTACGGCTGCTGCGCGGCCTCATGCGCTGAGCACCGGGCACGCGCGCTCATGTCCGGACCGCACTTCAGAGGGTTGACACGGGTTTCTCCTGGACGGGAGTGATGCGTCCGTGGGCCGGGGGTTGTTACTGGGGGGAGGCGTCCGCCCGGAGTGTGGACACAGGGGCTCATGCCGCGGTTGCGAGTTTAGCTGCTCGTAGGTGCTGCTGTTCGAACTCCACGGGCGACAGGTAGTTGAGGGCGCTATGGCGCCTGCGTGCGTTGTAGTACGTGAGCCACTGGAAGATCTCCAGCCTCGCTTGGCGCGTCGTTACGAAGCGCCGGTTGTGCATCGTCTCTCTCTTGAGTCCCTGCCAGAAACTCTCGGCGAGGGCGTTGTCGAGACTCGAGCCGACCCGGCCCATGCTCCTGCGGATCCCGAATCCGCCGCAGACCTGCGCGAACGCCGCCGCCGTGTACTGCGCGCTCCTGTCCGCATGAAAGATCACCCCGTCCACGCTGCCGCCGTGGGTCGTCACGGCCATTGTCAGCGCGTCGATGACGAGCTTGGTGCGCATGTGTGAGGCCATCGAGTAGCCGAGTACCCGGCGTGAGCAGATGTCGATCACGCAGGCGAGATACAGCCACGCACCGCCAACCTGCACGTATGTGATGTCGCCGCACCACTTCTCGTTCAACTGCCCAGCGTGGAAGTCGCGTTGAACGAGGTTCGGAGCCGGCGGGGCGAGCCGGTCCGGGACCGTGGTGCGTTTACGGCGCCGCAGGTGACGGCCCTGGACGCCATGCTTGCGCATGAGGCGCTCGACGCGTTTGCAGTTGACGGTGTGCCCGAAACCGCGGAGCTCGGCATGGACGCGCCGCACCCCGTAGGTGCTCTTGTGACCGGCGTGTATCTCGCGTATCTCGCTGACGAGTTCCTCCTCGGACTGCTGCCGGGCCGCCCTGGTCCCGGCCGAGGCCAGGTGCCAGTAGAAGCCGGACCGCGAGACCTTGAGCACCCGGCACAGCCGCTTCACGCCGAAGTCGGCGCGGTGGGCGGAGATGAAGTCCCAGCGGCCGGTCATGCCCTCATCTCCGCGGCGAAATACTGGGCTGCCCGGCGCAGGATCTCGCGCTCGAGTTCCCATACCTTCTCGGCCTTGCGCAGCCGGCTGTTCTCCGCCCGCAGCCGGGCCAGTTCCTCGTCCCGGCCCTCGGCAGGCTCCTCACTGCGCGTGCTGCGGCCGGCCAACTCGTCGGCCTGGCGCACCCAACTGCGCAGCGTCTCGCCGGTCACACCGACGTCGGCAGCGACCGCCGCGTAGGTGCGTTTTCCGCCCGCCGCCCGGTACAGGGCCACCGCGTCGTTCCTGAACTCCGCCGGATACGGAGACTTACGTCCCACCAGGACACCCTTCCTCGGATCTACAAGATCCATTGTCAGAGTGTCCACACCACGGGTGATACCTCAGGCCGCGCTGTCAGGAGTCGAGCGGCCAGCGTAGGTCCGGTTCCCGCACGGGACGCAGGCCAGGCTCGCCCGCGCCCCGCGTCGTAGCGCCTTCTTCTGCCGTCGCCCGCGTTTGGGGTGCTTGGACCGCGGCGGGTGTCTCACAGGAACGCCAGGCGCTCGCCCTTGCAGGTAACCAGGCTGCGGCGGAGCTATTGTCAAGAGTTGTGGATCAGAGAACTTGCTGATGTAGCGTCTGTTGCTACTCGGGCTTCGCCGACGTGGGGAGCCGCTCTCGGCCGAGCACGGCCAAGTGGTTGAACGCGTAGTACACGGCCATCAGTCCGTGCACGGCGAGCATGGCCGTCGGCGAGACCAAGGCCAGCCCGACGGTCGCCGGATACGCCACCGATCCGAGGCTGAACCGGATCCGGGTGGCCCGCGCCGCCTCTCGGTCCACCTCCGGATGTAGGAGGTGCCCGCGGTGGGTGACGTACCACCAGATGGCCCCGTAGCACACTGCGTGCATCACCATCACGCCGCTGTAGATCACCCCGGCCACCCGGGCGTCGTCGGTGTCCCGCAGGTGCTCGGCGAGCAGCGCCGTCGGCCAAGGCAGCACCGCGACCACCATCAGCAGCAGCAGGTTGAGGAAGACCAGCGTGCGGTCGACCTTGGCCAGGTGGCCGAAAAGGGCGTGGTGGTTGACCCACATCACCCCGATGACCAGGAAGCTGACCACGTAGGCGACGTAGGACGGCCACTGGTGGGTGAGCGCCTCGGTCAGTTTGTGGCCGTGCTCGGACGGCACGTGGATCTCCAGGACCAGCAGGGTGATGGCGATGGCGAAGACGCCGTCGCTGAACGCCTCGACGCGTCCGGTCTCGCTCACACCAGCCCGTCCCATCCCCAGCGGGGTGTCGGTCCCGGTTCGCCGAGATCCTGGCCGACCGGGCCGGCCGAGACGTCACGGGCGATCTGGGTGCCCCAGTCGAAGTACTCCAGCAGCCGGCGGCGCAGCGTCTCGTCCTTGGGGATTTCCCTGCGGACGGCGTCGGTCATCAGCTCCATCCACCGGGTCCGCTGCTCCCCGGTGATCGACAGGCCGAGGTGGGCGCGGAGCAGGGCCTGGTGGCCGCCGTGTTCGGCGGTGAAGCCTGCGGGGCCGCCGAAGACCTCGGCGAGCCAGACGGTAACGCGCTCGATGTGGGCTCGGGTGAAGTCCGCGAAGACCGGGGCGAGCAGTGGGTCCGCGAGTACACCGTCGTAGAAGGTGTTGCTCAGCCGACGGAGGGCGTCCATGCCGCCCAGGGCCTCGTACAGGGTGGCGGCACGCTCAGTCACGGCGTCTGCCCGCCCGCCACGTCCCCCGAGGCCGCGGACACCACCGATGTCCGGGCGTAGTGCTTCATCTCCACGATGTCCCCTACGTAGGGACGAATGGCGGCGAGGAAGGGCGGGAAGTGCGGGCTGCCGCGGAAGCCCTGTTCGTGGTCCGCCACGGAGGTCCACTCGATCCGCAGGATGTACCGGTCGGGCTCCTCAATGCCGTGGGAGAGCTCGTACCCGAGACACTGCGGAGCCAGATCCAGCTGCTCGGCAGCAGTTGCATACGCCTTCTCGAACTCGGCTCGCCGTTCCGGATCGGCGATGCGGTACCGGATGTACTCCACGATCACGTCGGTCCTCCGTGGGGTCGGTTCTCGGCAATGATTCAGAAATGCCGACCGGGAAATCGAGGATGTTCGCTTCCAGCACATGATGCGGCGGTTGAGATTCCGCGGATGCGGCCGGGCACCGAGGACGGGGCAGGGGGCGGAGAGGAGGCTGTCACGCCGGTCACGGCCGCTATCCATGAGCCATGCCGACCGCGTCGCCGCCCTCGGCTTCTCCCGTGCATCGCCGACCGGGTGGCCTGATTGAGCCCGTTTCACCCTGAAGTTGCTGGTCGCGGGGCTGGTGTGAGTGAGGTGGTTCGGTGCTCGCACAGGTCGCGGGCGGTTGCCGAGCGCGAAGATCGTCTGACACTCGACGGGATGGATTTCCGTGGTTCAGCTGCCGGAGCGTGCGACGGATTCATACGCTCTGTCCGGATGTTCTGGGAGGGGCGGCCGTGAACGACGTGCTGGAGCGGATCACCGCACGGCTGGCGGAACTCGATGCGGCGGAGGAACGGCTGGCCAAGGAACTGGAGGCGGTCCGGGCTGAACGGGAGGAACTCGCCTGCGCGGAGCGGGTGCTGGTCCGGCTGAACGCGCAGGCCGAGGCGGACGAGACTTCCGTGCCGGCTGCCGGGCAGGTTGCGGGGCGGGCAGTGTTGCTGGTGCCGCACCGGGACAAAGGCATGGACGAGAAGGCTCTGCCCGAGGAGTACCGGAAGGTCTTCGACATCGTCCGCTCGGCCAACGACCCGGTCATGACTCAGGACGTGTGTCGACTGCTCGGGATCAGTGCCGAGCCGCGGTTCCGTGAGGCGATGCGGAGCCGGCTGAACCGGCTGGCCGAGCGGGGCTGGCTGCACAAGACCCCGACCGGGCGGTTCATCACCGTGCTGTGAGCACGGGACAGGGAACCTGGTGTTCGGCCGTAACTGGCGTGCCCCCGGCCAGAGTTGGGGTTGTATGCGAAAGAACCTGAACTCCGCCGAGGGCACCGAGGCCCCTGTCTACCAAGTCCGGCTGCCGCTGTCCACAACCACCATCTCCACCGTCACCCACCTGATCCGCGCCCACCTCAAGAAGATCGGGTCGCGGTGGCGCAAGCTGTCCGCCGGCCGGATCGCGGTCATCGTCCTGGCCGTCCTCCGCCACGACCAGTGACTTCTCGACATGGCCGGCGGCAACAACATCTCCGCCAGCACCGTGCGCCGCTGGGTGCTGGAGGTGACCGGTCTGCTGGCCGCCCGCGCCGAACGCCTCGACCGGGCCCTGAAGAGAATCATCCGAAAGGGTGGTCATGTCGTCCTGCTCGACGGCACCCTGATCCGCACCCACCGCCGCACCGGGCCGGACAACTGGCGCAACTACAGCGGGAAACACAAGTCCCACGGCCTGCTGTTCCTCGGCATCACCGACACCCACGGCCGACTGATCTGGATCTCCGCCGCCCGCCCCGGACGGTCCTCCGAGATCACCACCGCCCGCCACAACGGCATCACCCGCCATCTCCGCGAGGCCGGACTCGGCGCCATCGCCGACCTCGGCTTCACCGGCCTGGACGACGACCCCGACAACCCAGTGATCATCACCGGCTTCAAGGCCGCCCGCACCAAGCCCCCTCACCACGGCGAAGAAGCAGATCAACAAGTTGATCGCCGCCGAACGCGCCGCCTGCGAGCACGCCTTCGCCCACCTGAAGAACTGGCGCATCCTGACCAGGCTCCGCCTCCACGCCCGGCACGCCACCACCCTCCTGCGGGCCCTCCTCGTCCTCACCAACCTTGAGATCGCCCGCTGACAGATGACCTACAGCCCGGACAGCCGACCACGACCAGCACGAACATCAGGCAGCGCCGTCACACCAGCCCCGCGACCAGCAACTTCAGGGTGAAACGGGCTCATTGCTGCAGTGCGCGCAGCGATGACAGCAGGCCGCGCTGTCAGGAGTCGAGCGCCTGACGTAGGTCTGGTTCCCGCACGGTGATGAGGATCTCTGGATTCGGCCAGGGCTACTCGTCGCCTCACTTGCTCTGTTACTCAACCGAGTGGGGAGCGAAAGCGAGCGCCTCGCAGGTGGCGAGCCGGGGCCGCCCGCTCGTGGAGTGTGTGGGCCGTGCCGAGCCGTCAAGGACGCCTTCGGCGGCGCTACGCGCTGGGCTTCGCTCATCCTGGACCGCTCGCCCCGTCCCTGGACCGGGCTGGCTACCGGGCGGCCCCTCCTTTGTGGGGGTGCGCTCGTATTGCTACGGCAGACGGACATGTAGCGTTCCGTGAGCAAGGACGAACGACGGGAGTAGAACCGGGAAGGGGTGTTGGCCCTGCTCGGCCACGACGACCGATCCGCCCTCGGCCCTGTGCTCGTGAAGCTACGGCACACCCAGCATCACGCAGGGCCGCCAGCGATGTACTTCGAGCAGATCCAACCCTTCTGGCCTTGGGCTCCGGACTTCACCACGCCATACGTCCAGTGCAGCGCGCATATTAAGATCGTCTCCACGGGGAACGCTGGAAGCTTCCCACGGGGAGTCACGTGCGCGCAGCGAGTCACCGCCGGGCGGGCCCAAGGGTCTGCCCGGCGTTCGTTAGGCGCACGGACAGAGAGAACGGGTGAATCGTGCGAATAGCAGCTCGAATGGTGGTCGCGGGCGTTGCTGCGACAGCGCTCATGGGGACGTCCGCGACGGTCGCTGAAGCTCAGGCATCCCGCGCCACGGCCGATGGCGTGTGGCGCTGTGAGGGTAAGAAGGTGATGCGGTGCATCATGCGCGTCAGTGCGAACAAGGTGCAGCTGAACTTCACCAATAAGACGTACGGGACGATCCACTCGGAGTTCTTCCTGAACTGCGCGGGGCCGTCAGGTCAGATGGTCTACGACTTGAAGAAGGGCCTCAAGCCGCGGGGCGGGTACCTCTCCAGTGTGATCACCTGCCCCAAGGGGCTTCAGGACTCGGCCATAGGGATCCAGAGGACGCTGTCCGGCTCCGACGCCTGGTATACCCCCAGGATCGCCATCTGATCCGCTCTGGTCAGTGAGGGAGTGGATCGGCCGCCTCCTTCGAGGTGGAAGTGATCCGGCACCGGCGGGAGCCGCGGACCGGACCCGGCCCACCTGGGCCCTGTACTCGTGAAGCTACGGCCGGGGGACATATCCCCCGGCCGTAGCTTCACGAGTACAGGGCCTTTGTGGTGCTCGGCCGCAGGTCAAGTGGCCTGTGGGTGGGGAGACTTTGTGCAGCTTCTGGTTGCTGAATGTCTTCGGCGTTTTCCCCGCTGCCGTGGCGAGGTCGGCGAGTGTACGGACCAACGCGGCGCGTCCGGCGCGGATCACGATGCGAACCCTTCTTCCTCCAGCGATGCAGGGTCATCCTGCTGCAGTTTGTACAGCTCCGAGGCACCCGAAACGCCGACCCTTGCGACATCTCTTGCGGCTACTCCTGCAACATCTCTTGCGCGAGCCTCTCCGGGAGGGTCGGCGTGTCCGCAGGTCAACCAAGGTTCCCGCGCATGGTCGAGGGTCTGACATCCCCTCTGCTGCCACTTTTCCCGCGCTGGTTGAAGGATGAGTGAGGAATGGGGGCGGGCGTGGGCGGGCGGCGGCCTCGGGGATAGGGCGCGGCCTGGGGGTCCGCTGCGCGTCGGCTCCGCCGCCGCGCTGGCCGGTGTGGGGCCCGGACCTGTCGGGTGATGTGGCGCGGTCTGTTGTGAGTTGGTGGCCGTATGGATGTCAGTTGGTGTTATGGGTGGTCGGGTGTCTGGCTTTTGAGGGTCTTGGTGCTGTTGCTGTGGTCTGTGGGGTGACAGGCTTGCGGTCTTGGTGCTGTCGGTCTGTCGTGGTGTCTGTAGGTCTTTTGGTGTCTGGGGTGGGCGCTGGTCTGTTCTGCTGGTGAGGTTCAAAGGGGTGTCGGCAGGAGGCGCAGGCGGCGTCACGGTGCGAATCTGCGGTTTGGTGTCAGTGGTGGTGTGCGTGTGTTGTCACCGGTGTCTAGGTCTTTGACCTGGTGTGATGTGGTGTTGGGTGGCGTTCTGCTGGTGTCACTCCGCTGATTTCGGCTGGGGTGTGGTGGTGCAGATTCCTGAGTCGGGGGAGTGTACGCCGGGTGTTGACCCATCTCGTCTTCTTCGGTGAACTGCGCTGTCTGTTTGTTGGTTGGGGGACTGTGGCCGGTAGCGGGGGATGGTTTTCTTGCCGGGCGGTGCGGTATGAGTCGTGCGCAGCGGAGCGAGGGTGGCCGGTCGGTCGCGCGGTCGGTGGCTGGTGTGCCGGGGTTGTTGGGGCGGGAGCAGGCGGTGTCCCGTCTGCTGGTGTTGGACGGGCGTGGGGAGTTGACCACGGAGCATGTCCGTCTGGTGGCGGCTTCGGTGGGGGTGTCGCTCAGGTCGGTGTGGCGGTGGCTTGAGGCTGCTCGGCGGGAGGGGCGTACAGGGCCGCGGGGGCGGGAGCGGTTCCGGGTCACGCCGGAGTTGCATGCGCGTCTTCTCGCCTGGTGTGGGAACGCGGCTGCGGTTCACCGGGAGCTGGTGGTCGAGCATGCCGCGGCTGTCGCTGAGGGCCGCTGCGCCTCGCCGGTGCCGTCGTTGGCGACGTTGCACCGGGCGATTCGCCGGGATCTGAGTGCGGGGCAGCGTGCGGCTCTTGCTGGTGGGGAGCGGGCTCGGCGGCGGCACGATGTGCATTTGCGGCGGCCGAGGTTGTGGCGGAATGCGTGCTGGGAGGCTGATCACACGCATGTGCCCGTCGAGGTTGTGCTGGATGGGGAGCTGGTGTGTCCGTGGGTGACGTGGTTCGTCGATTGCGCGACGAACGCGATTGCCGGGGCAGCCGTCACACCGCATCAGCCGTCCAGGGACGCGATTCTGGCCGCGTTGAGGATTGCTTTGTCGAGGGACGAAGAGCTGTCTGGCCCGTACGGGCCGGTCGGGGGTCTGCCTTCGCTGGTGCGGATCGACCGAGGCAGCGATTTCCTTTCTTCCACGGTGGCGGCGGCGCTGGGTGCGTTTGCGGTGCCGGTGGAGGACCTCCCCGCCTACCGCCCGGAGCTGAAGGGAACGGTGGAGAACCTGAACCGGTGCGTGGAGCGGATGTTCTTCGCGTCGTTGCCCGGCTACACCCGCGCCCCGTCTGCCCAGCTGCGCCCGGGCTCTCGGAGCACCCGAGGGAGCCAGGCACAGGGGGCAGAACCGCTTGAGTTCACGGTGTTCGTCGGTCTGCTGCTGGAGTGGATCACATGGTGGAACACGGAGCACACCAGTCAGGCGCTTGAGGGGCGTACCCCGCTCCAGGCGTGGCAGGACGATCCCACACCGGTCGAGGACGTGGACGCTCACCTGCTGTGGGCGTTCACGCTGGAGGACGACGGACGGGTGCGCACGCTGACTGCGTGCGGGGTGCGCTGGCGAAGCCGGTACTACGTGGGGGAGTGGATGACCGGCCGTGCGGATGCGGGCACGAAGGTACGCATCCGCTACATCCCGCATCATGACCATGAGATCGAGGTCTTCGACGCGGCCTCGGGCAGGCACTTGGGCACAGCGCACCTGGCAGACGCGGCCAGCGCCGACCAGCGGCGTGCGGTGCGCCAGAGCCGGGAAGCTGAGAAGCGCCGCCTGGCCCGCGCGCTGTCTGCTGCCTCGCGTCACACGCGGGACCGGTTCGGGGCGGTCACCAGTGCACAGCGCCCGCAGAGGCTGGGCGCGTTGACGGCAGTACAGGCCGAGCAGGAACTCGCCGTCAGCCACCGGGCGGACCTGGCCGCGCGGGCGCTGCCGGATCTGATCCCGCCCAGCGAGCCCCCTGCCTCCTGGGCCCGTCCCGTCAAGCGACTGGCACCAGACCCCAGCACGCCTATGCGGCGAGCATGCCCGACGAGGAGCTGACCGATGACGACCGCACAGCGCCGGGGCCTTCTCCCGCAAGAACGCGACGACCACTACATGCGCCTGAAAGACGCCCACGTTGTTGCCACCAAGACCCTGCTGGAAGTACGGGAGAACATCCGAGTGGCCGTCGAGGCCCAGGCGATGATCTGCATCTACGGCGCTACCGGCCACGGCAAGTCCCTGGCGGTCAATGCCTCGCTGCGCGAGCTGGCTCCGGCACTGACGCGCCGTATCCGGTTCCAGGCCCGGCCCACCACCCGGGGTCTGCGGTACGAGCTCTTTCACGCTCTGGAACTGCCGGGCCGACCGCCGCCCCAGCCGATCGAATTCGACCGGGTGCTGCGCGCCGCTCTGGACGAGCCGAAGGTACTGGTGTGTGACGAGGCGCAGTGGCTGTCCAAGCATTGCTTCGAGTATCTGCGCTACCTCTGGGATGACTCCGACACCGGCCTGACGATCATCTTCACGGGAGGCAACGGCTGCTTCGAGACGCTGCAGAGCGAGCCGATGCTGGAATCACGGGTCTACACCTGGCAGGAGATTCCCCGGATGCCGCTGGCCGAGGTCCAGACGGTCGTCCCTGCGTTCCATCCCTTGTGGGCCGACGCCGACCCCGCGCTCATCGCCGTCTGCGACCAGGAAGCCGCCCACGGGAACTTCCGCGCCTGGGCCAAGATCACCCACCAGCTTCTGGGCGGCCTGGCAGCAACAGGCCGGACGCGTGTGGACGAAGACCTCCTGCGCTGGGCCTACAGCAAGCTCCCTCGCCGGGGGACACGATGCTGATCTGCACCAGTCCGCCACCCCTCATCGTGGTCCTGGACCCGCACGATGACCTTGTGCACACCCGCGCAGCTCTTGCCGCACATGCCCCCTGGGCGGGCCGGCTCACGGTCCATCCCACTCCGGGCACCGATTCCACCCTCGCACTGGCCTACGACATCCTGGCCGCGCTCGGCAAGCCTGTGCCCTTGACCGGGTACCGCCAGCGCGACACGGCCTCCGCCTGGACCATCGCAGCCGCCTGGATCCTCGCCACCGGCACCACCCACCTGATGCTGCTGCGCGCTCACTACCTCACCCCTCACCGCCTGCGCGCCCTGCTGCACCTGCGCCAGCGCACAGGCCTTCACCTGTCCCTGGTCTGTCACCGCGCTTACCTGCCCGTGGCCCTTCAACGCGTCCTGGTCGGCGTCGACTGCCACCCGGCCGAGGCCGCAGCCCTCCTCCCGGCCGCCGAACCATCCCCTGCAGTCCAGGCCTCCATCCCGCACCGTCCGCTGGCGAACCGGTGGATCAGCCTGCCCGCCCTGACCACTCTTCGTGCCCTCGACGCAAGTCCCCGCCCCTGCCAGTGCACCGCGCCCACGGCGGCCGATATGGACTTCTTCCCGCCTGTGATGCCACCGGTCACCGAGGCGGAGGTTGCTTTCCGTCTCCGCCACGCCACCGCTCACCCGCACCTGGCAGCCGAACTCGCCACCGCCGCTTTCACTGCGGCATCCACCACGCAGCTCGACACCGCCCACGTCCGCGACCTGGCCCTGGACGCCTCCACCATCACCCTTCACGACGAGGGACTCCGCCTGGGCTGCATGACCCACCACGTTCCGCTCTGGGCCCGCTCCTCCTTCTGGCCGCGGCCTGCCTGTGGCGTATCCACTCCGACACAGACGGCCCGCTGTTCAGCGACCCTCTGGCGAATACGGACGTGCCGGGCCTGACAGCCTTCGCGGAGAGCTGCAAACTCCGTCCGCCCCAGCCACCGCGCCCCAAGCAGCGCCGCCGAAGGCAGGGCGCGAAGCCACGCCCGAAACCGCCACAGAAGACGATCTGGCCCCTGTGCACTGTCCACTACGCGACCCCATGGCCCACCAGTGACCAGGACCTGATGGAAGGCTGCCCGCCACCACCTCCCCACACCCGTCGGACCATCGCTGCCCGGAAGAAAGGATGGCTGCCGCCCGACTACGGGCCGCGCAGACTTCGACGCCCCTTTCTGAGCATCTGCCTGTCACTGTGTACGGCACACGCTGTCACCGGTGCGCGTCATGCACTGTCACCGCAAAAGACGCAGCTCAGCTGAGAAGTGAGAGATAGCCCACCCAGGATGCCGACGCCTGCGCAGCAGCGCGCAGGTTCGTCGGACACTGCGCGGCTTCACCGGTCGACGGCACCCACGCCCTGCCCCTCGGAGGACAGGGCGTGATCCAGAATGAATCTGGACTAAATTTTGAAGCACGCACCGGACGCCACCCCCAACCTCGCTCGGCCCGCACTGTGCGGGAACATCCCGCACCACGCTCCTGGAATCTCGCACACGACAGACTCCCGGTGCGTGCTGACCGAAGAAGCCACACACATTTCGGGGCGCCGACAGTGCTGCTACCGGCCGCAATGGGAAGAGACTTGAGTGCGTGGACAAGAACTATGCGAGCAGTACTCAAGGTTGCCAGGACTCATGCGCCCAAGCTGCTCCATCTGCTCCCGGGACAGGCCGCAGCGCAGTGTCCTGCGTACGGAAGGGCAAGAACGTAGTGAAGTTGAAGAGCCGTCAGGCCTGGGCTGCACTTCCGGGTGAGTGTGGGCGAGCTGGCGCGCACCGATGAAAGACAGCCACGCCCCCTCCAGAAATGGCCAGACCGCGGTCCTGACCCCCGCCAAGCAGAGCCAAGCCCACCGCCCCTTGCTGCCGCGAGGGCCGCAGGCCCGTTCCGCGCGGAGCGCGGGGAGGCTGGAGCGCAGCGGAAGCCGCCAGCCGGGACGCAGTCCCGGCATCGGCCCGCATAGCGGGCCGTGCCCCGTAGCGCAGCAGAGGGGGCATCAACTCGACTGCTGCGCAGTCGAGTTGTGTGGCGAGCAACGCGAGCCGCGCGCTCCCGCGAAGCGGGAGCGCAACTCCCGTGCGCAGCACGGGAGTTC
>NZ_CP106800.1 GCF_025642155.1 Streptomyces sp. HUAS 15-9
ATCGCTGCGCGATGTGCAAGTGGGGCGGTCGCTGCGCTCCCGCTGGCCCGCGCGATGCGCGGGCGGTCCCTTCCGCTGCGCTCCAGGGACCGGTGGGGCCGCGCGATGCGCGCCTGGCCGGCCGCGCATCGCGCGGCCGTGGCTGGCGGGGTGTCAGGTGCGGCTAGTGGGGCCTCTAGTAGGGGAGTTGTGGAGTGCTCCGCACTCCTGGGCGGGTCCGCTGCGCTCCCCCGCCTGACGGTCCTTCCGGCTGCGCCTCCAGAACCTTGTAGGCCCGCTGTCGCGGGCCGGGCTGGCTACGAGGGGTGCGGGTCGCTCGTTCGTGTGGGTTCCAGTGTATCGCGTGCATCAGGTTGATGCAGCATGTACCGTTGGCGGAAACACGAGACACCCCCCAACCACCCGGACGGGGCGCGGGAAGCGAGGACTCTTTGAATCCGTCGGGCTTCGAAAAGCGCTTTGAAGCGCGGAAGGAAATTCAACGTGAGGTTACTTCAGGGACGGACCCGGAGGTGATCCGCTATCGGATCGTGGCGCAGCGCACCGATCCGGAGCACCCGGGCGCGTCCCTGCTGACGCACTACGCCTACGGACGCTCGGTCGAGGAGACCGTCACCAAGGTCCGCAAGGCGCTGGAGAAGCCGGGCGAGGTGTACGGGGACCAGGGCCTGTACCGCGTAGTGGAGGTGGTGGAGGAGAGCCCCGACAGCGAGCTCCGGCAGCAGGAGGAGGCCCGCAGGCGGTATCTGACCGCCATCCTGGAGAACGCCACCGCGACCGTGCGTGGCCGTGAGCCGGAGGACCCGGATGCGGACCTGGTCCGCCGCCTGGACGACTTCTTCACCCGCGCTGTCACCTTCCCCGATCCACACACCCCCGGCGTACATCCCCGGCCCCACCAGGCCACGTTCGGCTGGACCAGCGAACAGCCCTACATCGAGCACGCCAGCGACCCCGGCCGCGCCCTCGCCCTGTTCCTCCTGGCCTACCTGGACCACCACGGCCTGTACCTGAACGCAGCCCTCCGCGCCGGTGACCACCCCGCTGCGCAGCCGGTGGACGGGGGCCGGCCTTCTGCCCGCGAGGCAGAGGGCGGCGAGGCACCGGCGAAACTTGTCGAGCGCGTCCTGGACGTCTGCGGGCAGCACTACGCGGCCGTGACCGGCACCAACTCCGACCAGTGGGACCAGGAGTCGGACCGGGAGGTCGTGGGCATCGCCCTGCGGACCGTTCGCATGGCGGAGCGGGACACCTACCCGCAGACCCTGGAGACGTACCTGCACGAGCGCAGGGCGCGGCTGGAGCGGCTGTGGCAGCGCTACGGGACCGGCGGCATGTTCGCGGGCGAGATCGTTCTCATGGACCTGCCCGCCTGCTTCGTGCTGTGCGAGAGGATCGACAGCACCCCGCTCTGGCTCGAAGGAATCTGGACGCAGGAAGGCCAGGAGGAAACCGCGCTGGAAAGGCTTCAGAACGCCTGGCTGTACGACACGGCGGAAAAGGACGGACGATGAGCAGGATTCCGCTCAAGAAACACCAGGTCACTCAGAAGTCGGCCTTTCGTAGGTGGGTCGGATTCCCTGCAAGGTCATCTGTGCCCCCACAGGGTGCCCGTGGCACGATCGTGTCAGCGACCGGCTCCGGCAAAACGATCATGGCTGCCGCGAGCGCGCTGGAGTGCTTCCCCGAGGGCCGGATCCTCGTGACCGTGCCGACCCTGGACCTGCTCGTGCAGACCGCCCAGGCGTGGCGGGCGGTAGGCCACCGCTCCCCCATGGTCGCCGTGTGCTCACTGGAGAACGACCCGGTGCTGAACGAGCTGGGCGTGCGCACCACCACCAACCCCATCCAGCTCGCCCTGTGGGCGGGACACGGGCCGGTCATCGTGTTCGCCACGTACGCCTCTCTCGTGGACCGCGAGGACTTCGAGGACCCGATGGGCCAGGGACGCGTTCGCGGGCCGCTGGAGGCCGCTCTGGCGGGCGGAGAGCGCCTGTACGGCCAGCGCATGGACGGTTTTTCGCTCGCCATCGTGGACGAAGCCCACGGAACCACTGGTGATCTTGGGAGGCCGTGGGCGGCGATCCACGACAACGCCCGTATCCCGGCGGACTTCCGGCTCTACCTGACCGCCACCCCGCGCATCCTCGCCTCACCCCGGCCACAGAAGGGCGCCGACGGCCAGGAGGCGGAGATCGCGAGCATGGCCGACGACCCGGACGGCCCGTTCGGCGCCTGGCTGCCTGGGGCTGAACTCGGGCTGTCGGAGGCGATCGAGCGGGAAATCCTCGCCCCGTTCGAGATCGACGTCCTGGAGATCCGCGACCCCTCCCCGGTCCTCGGGGAATCGGAGGAGGCGCAGCGAGGCCGGCGCCTGGCCCTGCTGCAGACCGCCCTGCTGGAGCACGCGGCGGCGTACAACCTGCGTACGGTCATGACGTTCCACCAGAAGGTGGAGGAGGCCGCGGCGTTCGCGGAGAAGCTGCCGGAAACCGCTGCCGAGCTGTACGTCACCGAGACCGATGACGAGACCATGGTCAAGGCGGAGAAGGAGCTCCCGGCGTCGTCGATCGACGCGGAGTTCTACGGCCTGGAGGCCGGCCGCCACGTCCCGCCGGACCGGGTGTGGTCGGCGTGGCTGTGCGGCGACCACACGGTCGTCGAACGGCGCGAGAAGATCCGCCAGTTCGCCAACGGGATCGACGCCGACAACCGGCGCGTACACCGCGCGTTCCTCGCCTCCGTGCGGGTCCTCGGGGAGGGCGTCGACATCACCGGCGAGCGCGGAGTGGAGGCGATCTGCTTCGCCGACACCCGCGGCTCCCAAGTGGAGATCGTCCAGAACATCGGCCGCGCACTCAGGCTCAACCGCGACGGCACCACCAAGATCGCCCGCATCATCGTGCCGATCTTCCTGGAGCCCGGCGAGGACCCCACCGACATGGTCGCCTCCGCCAGCTTCCGCCCCCTTGTAGCCGTTTTGCAGGGCCTACGCAGTCATGATGAACGACTCGTTGAGCAGCTCGCTTCCCGTGCCTTGAGCAGCGGAAAGCGCAAGGTCCACGTCCAGCGCGACGAGAACGGCCGGATCGTCGGCGCCGACGGCTCGGGTGACAGCGAGGACCAGGAGCGCGACAACACCCAGGCCGCCGCCGAATCGGCGCTGCTCCACTTCTCCACTCCCCGGGACGCGGCCACGATCGCCGCCTTCCTGCGCACCCGCGTCTACCGGCCGGACAGCCTCGTCTGGCTGGAGGGCTACCAGGCCCTCATCCGCTGGCGGGCCGAGAACGAGATCACCGGCCTCTACGCCGTTCCCTATGACACGGAGACCGAGGTCGGCACGACGAAGTCCTTTCCCCTGGGGAGGTGGGTGCACCAGCAGCGGAAGGCGCTGCGGGCCGGGGAGCTGGAGGAGCGGCGCAAGGAGCTGCTGGACACGCCCGAGGCCGGGATGGTGTGGGAGCCGGGCGAAGAGGCATGGGAGAACAAGCTCGCCGCGCTCCGGTCCTACCATCGGGCCACCGGGCACCTCGCCCCGCGCCAGGACCAGGTGTGGGGCGAAGGTGAGGCGATGGTGCCGGTCGGGCAGCACATGGCCAATCTCCGCAGGAAGGGCGGCCTCGGAAAGGACCCCGAGCGCGCCCGGGAGCGCGCGGAGCAGCTGGCCGCGATCGACCCGGACTGGGACTGCTCGTGGCCGCTGGACTGGCAGCGGCACTACCGGGTCCTCGCGGACCTGGTCGACGCCGACGGCAGTCTTCCCGAGATCCAGCCCGGGGTGCTGATGGATGGTGATGACATCGGGCGGTGGCTGGAACGGCAGAAGCAGCCGGCCACTTGGGCGCAGCTGTCGACCGAGCAGCAGGAGCGGCTGTCCACGCTGGGCGTGCAGCCGCTTGAGGCGCCGTCTCCCGCCCCGGCCGCCAAGGGTGCGGCGAAGGGTCAGGGCAAGGCGCAGCAGGCGTTCCAGCGGGGCCTGGCGGCCCTCGCGCAGTGGGTGGAACGGGAGGGCCATCGGCCGGTGCCGAGGGGCCACAGCGAAGAGATCGCGGTCGACGGCGAGGCGGAGCCGGTGGCTGTGAAACTGGGTGTGTGGGTATCGAACACCAAATCGAGGCGGGACCGGCTTGCGCAGGAGCAGCTGGCCGCGCTGCGGGAGCTGGGCGTGGAGTGGGCATGACGCCGACATTGTCCGGCCGTTGAGCAGGACCACGCGGGCCCCGGGATACAGATAGTCCTGGGGCCTTCTACTGCCGGTCGACGACTGCAACGTGCCGGTCCAACGCACTACTGGGTTTCAGGACTGTGGGTTCTCCCCATCGCCGTCGGATGTCGTTGCGCCCGACTGATCGTCCGCAGCGAGGGACTCCGGGATGAAGCGGGAGTAGCTCTCGCGGAGGTGCTGTGTGACGCGGTCGTCGGTGGCCTCGTAGTTCAGCTGTCGCTGGAAGAACAGCAGCTTCTTCTCCGCTGCATCCAGGATCTCGCCCCAGCTTTTGACCCAGACCTCGTATTCGTGGTGATCGTCGGCTAGGCCCGCTGGCTTGTCCTTCTGTCGGATGTCGCGGTGAATCCTGTCCGAGTATTCGTAGGTGACCAAGTAGAAGCGCCACTTGCAGCTGACGCCTTTGTACTGGGGGTCGTCGACGATAGCTCGGGCGTAGCCCGTGATCTGGTCGAGTTCCTTCTTTCCGACCTTGACGGTGGGGCGCTTGAGTTCGACGACGAGTCGTTCTGTTGAGTTGTCGTCGCGTCGGCTGCGGAACAGGAGAATGTCCACCCGGCCGGTGCGCCCGTCGGGCTGGGTGACGGTGTCGAGCTGGTTCTCCAGGACGACGTCCCCACCAAGCTCTTGTTCCAGGTGTGCTTGGAGCACGTTGGTAAGTCCAGCCTCGTTCATGGCCATGTTCCAGTCTTCGCCGAACAGCCAGAGGTTCTGGGAGATCATGGGGTGCAGCTGGTCGACTTCGCGAAGGTCCTTGCGGAGGTGGGGGTCGGCAAGGATCTTCCTTAACGCGCCGATGAAGTTCAGGCGGTTGGTGACAGTGGTGGCGGCCCCGATGACATGGGTCAGGTCGGTGCTGTCCAAGAGGTTTTTCAGGTGTCGGCGGTCTTCATCGCTGAGAGCGAGGACCTTCTCCAGGATGGTGTGGAGGTCTCCTGGGCTGCTCTCCAGAGCAGTCTGAATGAGGCTTACCGAGAGTCGGCGGGCTGCGCCTTTTGTCGGGAGCGCGTCACGGGCGACGGTCACCACGACGTCGAAGGTCTGGCGCTCGATCGCTTGTGTGCGGCTGACGGGCGATTCCGGATAGGGGTAGATGCCCTCTTCTTTTAGTTGCCGTACCACCGCTGCGGAGATCTGTGCGCCGCGCAGAGCGAGGTGTTCCTGGACGGCCTTTGTGGCCGCGTCCAGGAGGCCGCCATGCGACATGGGCAGACCGTGCAGGTCGTCAACGGAGATGTCGTTGAACAGGTTGGAACGCAGGTAGGGCGTGAAGCTGACGATGCTGTCGACCCACACCCGGCCCTGTTCGTACAGAGCGATGCCTTCGGCGTTGCAGATAAGCATTCTGCGGTCGCTCATCCGCTGGTTCCACTCAACGAAGGTCACGACGGGGGCCGGGTCCTCCTGGGCGTACTCCTCTGGCAGATCCAGCGGCAGGTCAATGGGTTCGCCAACGATGATGTCGCTGGGATCCAGCCTCTTGCCGTCGAACGTCACCGAGACGTCGGGGTAGGCCCGGAGGTAGAACGCCAGCTTCGCGGTGAGGTTCGCAGCAGCGTCCTGACGCTCCAGACCGCGCAGTGTCTTGCCCTGGGGGACGTTGATCCGAACGATGGTTCCGGTCCGGTCGCGGACAGGCTCCGTCTGTACGACCTGCCAGATGGTGGCGTGGTCGGCGTCACCGTTGATCCGAACCCCGGCAAGCTCGCCGTCAACCTCAGCCACCGACTCCCACGTGAATCGATCCCCCAGGGCGAAGGCGTATAGGCGTCCCTCACCGTTGCGGCCATGCAGGATGCGGGTGTTGCCCTCGGTGTGCGTCTTGCCTGTCTTCCAGGTCTCGCCGTATCCCTCGAACGCAGCACGAGCCCGTTGCAGTGTCATGCCGTGGCCGTTGTCTGTAACCACGATCTGGGTGATCGCGTCCCACTCCCGACGCAGTTCGACGTCCACTACCGTCGCGTTCGCGTCCAGAGCGTTCCACACCAGCTCTGCGATGGCAGCGATCTGGGCCTTCTTCTTGAACTGAAGGATCTTGCCCTCGCCGACCGACAGCTGGAACTCCATTGCCGCCGGCCCCGCCTGCGACGGCACAGCCACGCTCGCCGTCCCCACCCCAACTCCTCCGCGAGAAGGGCCTTCTTCGTCGTGATCCCCCATAGCCATGCGCAGACCGTACCGGTTAACCACGCTAGGTTACATATCGCGTTCCCGACGTTCGAGAACAGGTGACTCGATGCTGTCAGCACAGATGAGGGGGCTCTGTGGAGAGTTTTGATGAGGGACTTCGCTGCCAGGACGTCCATGCGGGTCTTCGGAACGTCGATCCGAACTCCGGCGCCCTGACGCATCTGGCGGACACGCAGCTCATCGGGATGGCCGCCAGTCTGGCTGCCCTAATCCGAGGGCAGGAGGTCATCGACAATGCCCAGGCCTTGCGGGCTCTCGCAGCCGAGCAGCTGGACGTCAACCCCTTCGCCTTCGACCCAGTGATCGACGCGCTCGCTGAGCTCGGCCTGGTGGAAGGTGTGCAGCGGTCCGGCGGAAAGATCACTCGCTTCACGGAGAGCATTCCCTACTACGACGACCTGTATGACCGGCTGGGTACGGCATGGCGTGAACGTGGCCCGTCGGAGGTGGAGCAGCAGATGGTTCTCCTGGTGGATCACCTGTCGCACGGACCTACACCGCAGGAAGAGGTCGCCGACCGAGCCAGCCTGGATTCCAAGGCTCTGAACGACCTGCTGGTCGTGGGCGAAAGCGCTGAACTGGTGAAGCGCATCCAGCTGCCAGACGGTGATGTCCTCTACTCCCCCTTCTTCGGCTTCGAGAATCCCCAAGTGATCGCAGATCTCGTGCGGGAGCATGGTTCCGACCAGCTGGCGGAGGCCTTCGCTGCGGTCCGCGGGGAGCAGGGCCTGCCGGTGAGTGATGCCCAGCCGCTACTGCAGGACGCCATCAGGCGTGGGCTGCTCCTGGCCCCAGCGGTCGAACTTCCCGAAGGGGGCTTGCAGCCGTTCGCCGCTTTGCCGTACTCGCTGGACCGCGAGCTGCTACATGGCCGGAAGCCGGTCTTGGAAAAGGCTCTGGCGGTAGTGGCCTGCTTGCGCTGCGGACAGCACTTCGGAGGTGCAACGAGCCTCTCGCCGGCGGCATTGGTCGACGTCATCGACAAGCTGTTGGACCCAGCTCGAGGCTTTCTGATGCCGCACGGCTCACACACACGGCAGTACCGACTGATGCACTCCGTCGGCCTGCTCGCCTTCGATCCGGATCTGCGGCCGGGAGGCAGCTGGGTCACGCCTCGCTTCATCGACACCCCGGACAACCGCGAAGCCTTGCAGATCGCTCGCGACCTGATCACCTTCGGCGAGCAACTGTCAGGCCGAGTCGGCGACGAGCAAGCACGCCAGGCGCTGGCATTGAAGCAGCCGTTCACGGCTCCCATGCAGACGCTGCACCGAACGCGCCCGAAAGCGCCGGTCAGCGTCGCGCAGTGGCAGAAGGTGATCGACGCCGCCTTGGGGAGGGGAAGGATCCAGTGAGCGAACTCGATTTGGGTCTCAAAGTGGCCTCGCGGCGGTTGCTGTGGCGCATGGGCTACACCACCCGCCTGGACGTCGAACTGCGCAGCGTTGCAGCCCCTGACCCGAAGTCCAGTGGCAGGCCGGTGCGCGGTCAACGCTCCAGCGCTCCCGAGGCTTACACCGACCTCGACGTCCTCGGGATAATCCTTGTCGGCGGCTTCCAGGTCCAGAGCGCCATCGTGGACTGCAAGACCTCCGCGAGGGGCTCTACGTCGCGCATGTTCTGGGTCCGCGGAGTGGCCGACTTCTTCGCCGCTGACACCGCTTACATGGTGCGGGACAAGGAACTCAGCAGCGCCGCCCGGCAGCTCACCTCCCGTCTGAAGATCTCTGCCTTGACCAGCGATGAGGTCACGAGCCTGGAGGAGTTGCATCCTTGCGAACTCGCGTTGAGCGAGGAGCCACTGGCGTGGCTGTTCCAGCGCGACAAGGCCGCCACGGTGCTGAGCGCATTCACCGGGCTCGACAAGCGTCTCCGGCCACTGTTGGAGTACCGGCAGTTCACATACTGGATCGCAGAAGAGCACCGCAATCCGTTGCGGCTCGTCGACGAGCTGCGGGCGGTCGCCACACATCTGGACTCGCGCAACCCTCATCACCTCGCGCTGGTCTTGGACTGCGCGTGGCTGTACCTGCTGACCCTCAGCCATGCTGTCCAGAACCTGCGCGCCGCCCATGTGGCTGATCCGGATCAGGGTCTGCAGGAGTATCTGTTCGGCGGCCCCGCCGGTCTTCGGGAAAAGCAGGGACTGGCACAGATGCTCGAGAGCATCAAGAGCAACGGTGCCCTGCCCCCGACAGTCCACGTCGACCTGCTGCCGACCTACTACCCCCGCCTGCTGGAACTCACGGTCCGGGTGATGAAGCGACCCGACAGCGTGCTGTCGGCTCTGAGACTCCTGGAACTCGCCACCACGGTGACTGCCCTCGGCCAGCGCTTTGCGCAGCCTGAGGACATGGGTGGCCTGTACGACGACATCGCGGCCAAGAGGGCAGCCGATGTCGTGGGCTTTCTGGTCGGCACCGCCGGCCTGGACAGCGGGTTCCGGGCCCGCACCCGATCGCTCCTGCTCGGCGAACCCTTGCCGTGAGCCGACTAAGCTCCGGTGCCTGGCCTCCCTCGAGATGGTCCTGCAGCTTGTGCTCTCGCCGCCGACTTGTCGGCGGCGGGGCCCGGCGGGTCCATCCGACGCGCAACCGGGATGAGCACAGCCCCGATCCCCGGCTGCGTACGCGCCGCCGATCCCGCCCTCCCTCTCCCTCGCCGACGTCCCCGCCTGACGTCACCGCCGCGCTGACGGCGGCCGGGCGCGGCGGCCCCCGCCGACGCGCGACGGGTGAGCGCGCCGATCCCCGGCCGTGGCCGCGCCGCCCATCTCGCCCATCCCACCCGTCCCTTCCTCCTTCACTCCAGCCAAGGGACATGGGCAGAGCAGCCGCAACGGGGATGTCAGCAGGCCGACCACGGCAATACCGCGTGGTGACCTGCACGGACACGAAGACGGGTCATGCGGGCCGCGCAACACCTAACACAACCCTTGGCGCAACCTCGTGCCCCTAGTCGTCCGGGCCGACGGTCACGCGGCCCGGACGGCTCCGTGGGCGCGGGCGAGGTGGCGCAGCTCGGAGCGTGCCGCCGGCACCGAGGGGACGGTCTCCCAGTAGGGGTGCCACCACAGCCGGACGGACAGGTGCAGCAGGCGGCGGCGCAGGGCGGTGGTGTCGCGGGGGCGGGGTGCGGCGAGTGCTTGGTAGGTGGCGTTCCAGGCGGCTTGCGTCTGCACCAGGTCGTCGGGGAAGTCGATCACGTCCATACCGGCATTAGATCTCTTGTTCGAATTGCGTGTCACTTCGGACACGCGCTGGCCGAAGCCGCCCACCGCAGCCGTGGCGAGTCTGGCCTACCAGTAGCAGCGGGTGGGGCCGGGCTCTGGGGGGTGAGCGGCAGCACGCTCCTCGTCCGCAATCCGTTGCTGATCGCGTTGCAGAGCGTCCGCTCGGGCCTCGGCGGTGACGGCCGGCCCGAGGGTGATCGCCTCGGTGCCGACTACTGGGGCCAGCGAGTACCGGAGGGGCGATTTGCTGGATCGTGCAGGCAGGTGGAGACGGGCCACACCGGCCGGGAGCTCGGCACGCAGCGCTCCGTGCCAGCGGATCCACAGCGCGGGGCGCCCGCGGAGTGCTTCGTCGCGGAGCTTTTCCACGGCGGTGCTCTCGTCCGCGCGGTCGATCTCCACGGCGATCGGTGGGCCGTCTTTGCGCATCACGCGCAAATCCAGGTAGGCAGACCAGGAAGGCGACCAGTAGGCGATGCAGCCGCCGCTCTTCAACACGGGCGGGTCGATGTAGCGCATCTGCGCTTCTGATCTGCACCTCCACCCCGACGCTCCCACCCACTGCACCACCGCCCGGGTGATGGACCGGGTCGCTTCCTTACCGGTCAGGCCGCTGAAAGAGAAGCCGGTCTCGAACAGATAGGTGCGTAAGGAAGCGGCGAGGATCTCGGACTCGCCAGCCTCCGTCAGTTCATGAGCCATCCAGTGATTCTCCGCTCGCCCACTGACAACGGCCGGGGAGTGACGGTGATCACCGTCAGAGCATATGACCGGGCCATCGGTGATTCGCTCCAGCCCGGTGACCGCGGCAAGGGCATGTCAGTGGCGCGTCCTACGGTGCGTGCTCATGACACGCCGCACCCGTTTTCTGGTCAACGAGCACCCGTCCATCGCCGCCCAGTGGCATCCGGAGCTGAACGCCGACCTGGACCTGGCGCAGATCGGTCCCGGCTCGCACAAGGCTGTGTTCTGGCGGTGCGACGACGGGCACGTCTGGCAGGCGCAGGTCCATTCCCGTGTCGCTGGGACCGGCTGTCCGCAGTGCGCCGGGTACGTGCCCCGTGGCCGGGTCACACTCAGCGAGCACTCGCCTGACTTGGTAGCTGAGTGGCACCCGCGCAACGACGCTTCGCCGGACCAGTTCGGGCCCGGCTCGCAGCGCAAGGTCTGGTGGCGCTGTCCGGTGGGGCACGAGTACCAGGCGCGAATATCCAACCGCAGTCGCGGTACCGGCTGCCCGGCCTGCGCGAGGGCCGGCCGTGATGCACCGGACAGGCGTTTGGCGGACATGCCCGAGCTGTTTGCGCAGGTGGACCCCGACACCGCACCGGCCGACGTGGCGGAACTGCCGGTCAACTCCCGCGTACGGCTGGGATGGCGCTGTTCCCGTGGACACCGCTGGGAGGCGAAGGTGAGCCACCGGACCGTCGCCGGGTCGGGCTGCCCGGCCTGTGCCCGGAGGAAGCGTGCTCCCGCTCTGCCCGAGGCGCGGCCGGACTTGGCAGGGCAGTGGCACCCCGAGCGCAACGGCGGGCTGACGGCCGAAGCGGTCACCGCTGGTTCGCACCGCCTGGTCTGGTGGAAGTGCACCGTGTGCGCCGGCGAGTTCCGGGCCAAGGTCTTCCACCGCGTCCGCGGCTTGGCCGCGTGCCCCTCCTGCTCCGGCCGGGTGCGCTACCAGGCGCTGTCGCGCGAGGGCCCCGAAGTCGCGGCGCTGTGGCACCCGTCCCTGAACGAGGCCCTCACCCCGGCGGAGGTGACCGCCGGGGCCAACGTGCCGGTCTGGTGGCTGTGCCCCGCCGGACACGAACCTTGGTCCGCCCAGGTGGCGCACGTCTTCATGGGCAGGCAGGGCTGTCCGCGCTGCCGGAAGCGGACAAGCGTCTCCCGGCAGGAGACGGAACTGTTCGCCGAACTCCAGCTCGTCCTCACCGGCGGAGAGCAGCAGTACCCGCTGCAGACGCTGCACGGCCGCTACCGGCTCGACATGCTCTTCCCAGCGGACCACGACCAGGCCGTGGCCGTGGAGTTCGACGGCTCGTACTGGCACCGCGACGTGGAGGAACGCGATCGGCTCAAGGCGGAGTCCGTAGAACACCACCGGCCCGGCTGGATGGTGGTGCGGGTACGTGAGGAACCGCTGCGACCGACCCGGCTTGGCGACGTGGTCGTGCCGTACCTGGCGGACCCGTTCACGGCCGCCAGCATCGTTGTCGAGCACCTGATGCCGCTGGCGTCGTGGCCCGACGACACCCGTCAGCGGGCGCGCGCCTATCTCAAGGGCGGCCGCCGCCAGGGAGCTGCGCTGGCACAGCGTCTGATCAACAAGCGACAATCCGCTGCTCCACCGGCCGATGACCGGCCCGCACCTCAGTCCATCTCGGGGCGGATCGAGGGCGTGCAGTCTGCCTTGTGGTGAGGGCCGGGCTACTCGGCCACGTTGTCGGGGTCAGGCAAGTGGGGTGGGAAGTGCCGTTCGTCGAGGCCCGGGGTCTTGTGCGTTCATGGGGTGAGGCGGTGCCAGATGAAGACGCAGCTCTCCAGGCTGGCGAGTGACGGCCGGCGCAGCACGGACCGGATCCGCTCGGGCCCCACCAGGACGACGGGCATCCGGCGCTCACGCTCCTGGAACAGGCTCCACACCCCGTAGACGTACAGCAGGGCCTCCGTGCGCAGCAGATGGGCATCGCGTACGACCACCACCGGCCAGGAGCGCCGCGCGAGTTCGTTCTCGACAGCCCGCTGTGCGTCGGCCAGCCGTCGCGGCCGGGCACCGAGGTACAGAGCCTCGTGGAACGCGTCCAGGAGCGCCGCCAGGGTCCCGGGCGCGGCCGTCGCGATCGCGACGGAGTCGGCCCCGTCGCAGCGACTGAGAGCGGCTTCCACCACCGCTTCGCCCTGGACGTCCTCCGGCGCGATGACGCACAGCAGCGCGCGGGTCTCCAGGATGTGGCCCAGGTTCTCGGCAAGTGCGGCGAACGCTTCGTCGGACACGGCCGTGGCGACCTCGCCCATGGCCCCTCCTCTGGAGTTGCGTACGGGACGCCGCCAGTCCAGCACGTTC
The DNA here is from genome assembly GCF_025642155.1 of Streptomyces sp. HUAS 15-9. NCBI lineage: Bacteria > Bacillati > Actinomycetota > Actinomycetes > Kitasatosporales > Streptomycetaceae > Streptomyces > Streptomyces qianjiangensis. The sequence goes on from NZ_CP106800.1 coordinate 12,715, forward strand.
GCGGTCGGCGGCGGAGCCATCAACGTCATCACGGCGCAGATTGACCGGGCCTGTTCGAGATGTGAGCGGCTGTGTCGGATCAGCGGAGCTCGGGACCCGGGTGTCGGTTGCCGCGGCAGTCGTAGACCGCGAGTGACAGATCTTTCACCGCGGCCCGGGCACGTTCGGCGTCCAGGCCGTCGTCAAGGGCCTCCAGCGCGGCGGCCGCCGACACTCGAACGGACCGGGGCAGGCCGTCATAGGCGGAGAGCCGGTACGCGACGGTGCGGCGGGCGTCCTGTTCCTCATCGCTCGCCCCGTCAGGGGTCAGTGGGAAGACCGCGGCCTCGTACATCGCGATGCTCAGCAGGACCGTGTCGGCGATCCCTTCCGCATAGCCGTCGCCGCTGACGGCCTGGACGGAAGTCACCGCGGGCCGGGGGCGGGCGAGCATGCCGAATCCCGCGCCCAGGGCGGTGGTAGTCGCGCCCACCACGGCCCCCGACCAGTTGTCCAGGACGAAGCCGAAGCAGGCTCCGCTGCTCACCACGCACACCAGCAGCGCGACGGTCATCACGTACACACGGGTGCCGAGCGGGGACGTCATGGCCAGCAGTATGCACACGCCCTCGGGGGCTGAGGCCGGGGCCTCGTGAACCTGGGCTGGCACCGCTGACCAGGGCCCTGTTGTCAGTGGTGCCCGGGACACTGGTCTCAAGCCTCAGCGCCGCAGCCTGAGGGTCAGCGTTCCCGGACTCGAAGGATTGGTACATGCTCACCGAAGCACTCATGGCCGTGGCCGGAGCAGGCGGCACCGCCGTCGTCCAAGCCGCCGGCACCGACGCATGGACCGGCCTGCGGCAACGCGTAGCCCGTCTCCTGGGGCGCGGAGACACTCAGCGCGAGCGAGCGGAGCTGGAGCGCCTGGACCGGACCGTGCAGGCGCTGGAGGAAGCCGATGCCGCCGGCGAGACGGAGCGGGCGCGCCTTCGCCAGGAGGCATCGTGGCAGACCCGTTTCGAGTCGCTCCTGGAGAACCTGGAGAGCTCCGAGCGGCAGCAGGCCGCGACCGAACTTCAGGCGCTGGTGGCAGAGCAGCAGGCGTTCGCGGCCCGCCAGGGCATGGTCGGCAACACCTTCAACGGCCCCGCCGCTCTGCAGGTCGGAAACCACAACCAGCAGGAGAACCGCTTCCACATCGCGAGCTACCTGCCCGCTCCCATAGGCCCCCGGGTCCTCGTCAAGGTCTCCTACTCCATCCCGGTCTACGACCTGCCCGACGGCAGTCAGGACCTGGGCGAGGATTTCGTCAGCGTGGAGGCGGTCAACACCGGTGACCAGCCGATTGCCATCACCAGCTGGGGCATCGAGCTTCCCGGTGACCGGCGCATGTTCGTCACGCGAGGCGAGAACTGGGCCACTCGGCTCCCTCACGTGCTCGCCCCCGGCGCCCCTCCCGCGCAGTTCTGGGTCCGAGTCGATGAGCTGCGGCGGGTAGAGCGAGAGCAGCGCATCCCGTACGCGCAGATGCGGCCCTACGTGAAGCTGGCCGACGGCACGGTCGTCCACGCCGACCGCAGCGTGCCGTTGGCCTGACGGACGGAAGCCAGATGGAGGGGCGGGCTGCCAAGCACCGGCAGCCCGCCCCTTCGTCGTGGCGGTGCGGGTCAAGGTCGTCGCAGCTGCTGTGGTGCCGGACATCCGGCCGCGACCTGAAGGCGGCCCGGTCCGGAGGACCCGCTGCACCGCCCACGACGCCGCCATGGCGGCTTGTCCGCCCGTCGTCGCGCGCGGCCCCCGCCGTCGCGCGCGAGGAACACCGGCGGCGCCCGATCCCCTCGCCCATCGCCCGGAGCCTGTCCCACCCACCCACTTCTCTTTTCTTCCTGCTGTGGGGCGTGGACTCGGGGGCGTAGAGGGGATGTCGGCCTCCCGACCACGGCCGGACCGGCGTGGTGGCCTGCGGATTCACGGACGGGCGCGGCAGAGGCGGCGGGCGGTTGTCGGACGGGTTGTCGGCGGGGATGTGGGCCTGGTCCACGGAGGTGTTGTCGCTTCGTGACCGTGGTCGGGTCTTCGTGGTCGGGGTTCTGGTCGGGGCCGGCTGCTGCTGTGACCGGTACGCGCGGCGCCGGGCAGGACGGTGCCGCACCGGCAGGGAGGCGAGCGGATCCGTGATGATCGGCGTGGACGCGGGCAGCGGGGACCGGCTGGCGCTGGGTGTGCTGGCGCAGTACCGGATGGCCACCACCGAGCAGATGCACCGGGTGATCGCCCCAGGGGTGCGGATCGAGCAGACCCGGCGGCGGCTGGCCCGACTTCGGCAGGAGGGGCTGGTCGACCGCATCACCCTGCCGCAGGCCGGGCGGACCAGGGTGTGGTTCCCGACCTCGTACGGCGTGCAGCTCGCCTGTGAGTGGCCCGAGCTGCGCGGGCACCGGCCCTCGAGGACCGTGTCCGATCCGACCGCCGTGCGGCTGAAGGCCGGCCACACGCTGACCGTGACCGAGACCGCGCTCGTCTTCCTCGAGGACGCCCGCCGCCGCGGTGATGTCTGCGAGCCGCTGGACTGGATCCCCGAGGTCCACCACCCGATCGGGAGCGGCGAGGCCGTCATCCCCGACGCGCTCCTGTACTACCGAACCGGCCCCGCCGGCGGTGACAGCGGGTCGATGCTGCGGGCGTTCGTGGAAGTCGACCGGGCCACCATGGGCCCCGAACGCCTCGCCGCCAAGCTCACCGCGTACGAGCGCCTCCACCGCTACGTGCCCGTGGTCCCGGGGCGCCGGCCGACCTTCCAGGAACCGGCGGTTGAGGAGTGGCGGCGGCGCTACCCGCTCTTCCCCCGCGTCCTGTTCGTCCTGGACGGCACCGGCCCGGCCGGTGTCGAGAACCGGATCCGCGCCCTGCGTGCCGCGGTCGGGCTGCTGGCCCGCTTCCCGTACGACGTCCCTGTCCTCGCGGTGCCGCTGGCCGACCTGCTCCAGCACGGCCCCTCCGCACCTGTGTGGCGCCCCGTCCACGACCCCGACCAGCGAGTCCCCTGGACCGGCTCCGGGCATCGGCAGAAATGAAGCGCGGTCGCCGCACAAAAGGCGTCGGCCGTGGGCTGACCAGCCATGGTCGGGGCTGGGCACGGCATAGTCATACCCGTGGTCGGCCTCATGGTCGGGGCGTGGGCGGCGCGTCGCAGATGTGCTCCGGTCATCGGTCCACGGCGGGCAGGTGGGCCAGGCCGGTGTCGAGCATGATGCGGCCGACGGTCTCGTGCAGGGCGCTGTCGGCGCCGATGACGGTCTCGGTGCCGCTGGGCAGCAGATCGCGTGCCCGGTACCAGTCGCGCAGCTGCGTCTCGCTGACGTCGTCGGCGATCGGCTTGGTGGCGTGCCGGGCGAGGGTTTCGCTGAATGGGACGTCCAGGTAGTAGCTGTGGGTCGGGCCGCGGTGGTCCGCGCGCAGCTCGGTGAGCATGTCGCCGTAGCGGTCGGCGTAGAGGATGCCTTCGACGACGACGTGGAATCCGGCGTCCAGGGCGTAGCGGGCGGTCAGGTCGATCAGGCCGATGTTCGCGGCGCCGGGCCGGTCCCGTTCGCGGAGCACGATGCGGCGGAGGTTGTCCTGGCTGACCAGGGCCAGGCCTCGGCCGAACTTCTCGCGGAGGCCGGCCGCGACGGACGACTTCCCCGACGCGCTGTTGCCGCGCAGCACGACCAGCCGGGTTTCTTCGGTGCCCACCATCACGGCGGTCACGTTATCGAGGGCCGGTGACAGCGCTGTGGGTGTTCCGGGTGGGCGTCGACGCCGACGCCCGGACGGGTGACTTTTTCCCTCGCGTACGCGAGCGGGTATCTAAGCGCATACGCCCAACTTGCCTGTTTTTCCTGGTACTTGACACTTATTCATGCGTTATGTCACGTTCCATTGCGGTTGGTCGCTGCTAGGCCGAAGGAGGCAATTCGTGAACGAGGTGTTGACCGCGTCGGCGGGCCAGGAGGACGACGTCGACCCGGGCCGGGTGGCCCGGGGCAAGCCGGTGGCGTTCAAGGACGGGGTACCGGTGTACGACAGCGGCGGGGCGCCGGCCTTTCTGCGGACGAAAGCCCAACTGGCCGGGGCGCGGCGCAAGCCCGCCGTGGGGCAACGGCCAGCCGCGTACATCTACACCCGCTGGTACCGGGACCGGGTGGCGCTGTGGGACCCGGCGCAGGCGGCGAAGATGCGGCCACTGTCGGCCCTGCAGCGCCGCCAGATGCAGGAGCGCCGGACCTGCACCGACTGCGGCGAGGTGTTCCCCGTTCCGGTGTGGGGGATGTGCGGCGTGTGCCGGGACCGGGAAGCCCGGCGCCGGGCCGATCTGCGCCGCCGGACGTGCCAGGACTGCGGCACCGTCTTCCGCACCCCGGCACCGGCCAGGAACTACGGCGACGGGATGTGCCTGGCATGCGACGAACGCCTCGAGCGAGGACGGCGGGTGGCGCGGTCGCTGGTGGAACGCTCCTGCCGGCGGTGCCTGGTGCAGCTGTACCCGCTCACGGTGTGGGCGGCGATGAGCGAGCGCGAGCAGGCCATGGCCGACTGGCACTGCGCTGCGTGCGAACGCGAGATCGAGCAGGAGCGCGTCCAGGCGCAGCGGCGGGCGGACCGGGCTCGGTGGGACGACCTCGGACCGACCATCGCGTGGGCGCAGAAGATCCTCGCGACCCCAGACGCGTACGCGATCCTGGACACGGAGACGACGGGTCTGACCGCGACCTCGCGGATCGTGGAGATCGCCGTCACCACGGCGTCCGGGACGGTACTGCTCGACACACTGCTCAACCCCGGCGGCGAGCCGATTCCGGCTGAGGCGACGGCAATTCACGGCATCACCGACACCATGGTCGAAGGCGCGCCCACGTTCTCCGAGATCCTCCCCCGCCTCACCGAGGCCCTGGCCGGACGCCGGATCGTGATCTACAACCGGGAGTACGACACCGGACGGCTGCTGTGGGAGCTCCACCTGCACCACCAAGCCCAGGGCACGGTCGACCTGACCAAGCAGGCCCGCTACGCCGTCCGTCGGCATCGGGCCGCGCAGGCCTGGCTGGACGCGCAGGAGTGGGAGGTGTGCGCGATGGAGCAGTACGCCGCCTTCTACGGCGACTGGCACGACTGCTTCGGCAGCTACACCTGGCAGAAGCTGGGCGGCGGCCACCGGGCCCTGGGCGATACACGTGCCGTCATCCGGCGGCTGGAGGAAATGGCCGCCTACCCCAGCCCCTTCGACCGCATGGAGGAGCCCGCCGCCGCGTGACATCGACAGACCGCGCACGGCTTCTGACCCTAGGGTGATCTCCTGCCCGATCCCTCTGCCGCTTGGAGGAACGCATGCTCGAACTGGCCCGGGAGGCCACACAGTTACCGGAGGCGTCGTGACTCAAGCTGATCAGTGGGGGCACTGGCGCCCGCAGTTCCCGGCCGGTGAAGAGACGAAGCGCGTCCGTGCCTGGTACCGGCGTGTGGCCTGCCCGAGCTGCAGCGCGGCCATCGGTCGCGCCTGCCGCAGCGCCGCCGGTCACCCCACCGACCATCACCGTGCTCGCCGTGACGCCGCAGGCCCGCTCCCGTACGAGGAATGGAGGAAGGAAGGGCTGTTCCAGAGGCCGAGAACGCTCCCGGTGATCCTCGAGGACAGCCACAAGGCGCGGGCTCAGTTCAACATCGACGTGCCTCTCGGTGACGCCGTGGCGATCGTCTCGCACGTCATGGCGGACCGGCTCGGCATCGGTCTCGGTGACGACCCCACCATCGACCGGCTCGATGACGCTGCCCGCACCCTGGTCCTCGCCCGCGGGCCCATAGGCAGCGCCGACCTGGTGACGGTTCTCGCCGTCCAGGTGGGCATACTCGCCGGCGTCATCGCCGGAGCGCACAGCACTCCGGAGGCGGTGTACACCAACCTGGTGCGCGAACACGTCAACCTTGCACGCCAGCAACGGAACACGCAGAAAGACGCCTCCGAGTAGCCGAGGCCCCCTCGGGCCCGCTCACACAGACGTCCCGCCCGCCGCGCCCCAGCCTCCGAGGAAGTCGGACAGGGCGCGGCGTTGCTGTTCCTCGCGGGCCATCTGTTCGGCGAGGACGCCGCGGTCGATGTACGGGTCGACGGCGGCGAGGACCATGCGCTGAAGTTCGTCGGGTTCGAGGGCTTCGACCTCCCACTGCACGGGGCGGTCGATGTCGAAGCCGTAGCGGCGGGCGAAGGCCGGCCAACGCGGATCGTCCCGCTTTCCCTCGGTCGCGGGCAGGGTGTACCCCTGGACCTGGGCGTGGGTGAGCAGCACCCGGGTGACCCGGCTCCAGCAGCCGGTGCGCTCCACCCAGTCGCGTTCGACGTCCTCACCCGAGCAGTCGAAATCGCCGACGTACGCAAGATGTGCCTCGCGCGGGTCGCGGGTGGTGCGGTCACGGACGACGTCGACGTACGACTGGGAGCCGAAGCCGCGGACCACGAGGACCGGGATGCCGAACGGGGCGAGCCAGTCGGTCAGCAGCTGCCGGAGGGTGTCCTTCTCCGCAGCGACGTACAGGGCGTGCTCCTGGCCCTCGGTGCGGTCCAGGCGGAACCAGTCCGGTACCTCGCGCAGGAACGCGCCCGCGTCCGGCCAGGCTTCCGGGACGTGGACCTCCCGGAGGGTGTCGATCAGGTCGGGGAAGCGGCCCTCGCGGCGCGCCTTGGCCAGATGCGAGGACAGGCGGCGGTACATCGGCGGCGTGTGCGGCAGGATCCCCTCGGAGGCGAGCCGGTACATCACCTGCCGCAGCGTGACCTTGAGCGGAGCGTATCCCAGCACGATCTGTCTCGCCCGGTCCACCACGGCCGGCCACCGCACCCGCTCACGCGCCATACCGGTACATGTACCCTTCCCCGCCGTCCGGCGCGGTGACCATCCCCGATCCGGTTGCCCGAGCGCGGCTGGCGGTTCCTCCCAACGCTGCTTGCCCGAGTCGATCACACGGGGGTGTGCGGCGTGGTGGAGAGCTCCGCAGTTGAGTGATCAGTCGCCGCCCTGGTGCGAAGGCTCCCAGCCCTCGGGAGTCGGATGCTGGGAAGGGACGACGGTGGTCGTGGCCGCCAGGACATTGCCGCCTTGGTCGTACTGAATGGCCTGGTAGACCACGACTGGAAGCATGGCGTACCTGGGCAAGCCAAGGGCTTCGAGTTCATCCGCAGTCGCGCCGCGTGCTGTGATCTGCCGTTCGACGCGCGTGCATCCGGGGATCACTGGTGCCGGGGAGTCCTCTCCTCCGCGGTTGGAGGCGGGGTTGATGCGGGGCTCCTGTGCGGTCACCGGGGTCTCCTGGGTTGAGGGCATGAGGGGCGATCCGAGCGTACGCGGGGACACCGGCATCCCGGCCCCGGTCTGGACAGCAGGGAGGTCCGGGCACCGGCTATGTCCGACCCTGAACAAGCAGCCGAACGGCCTTCACCGCCGGGCGGTGTTTGCACTCATACCCGGGAGCCGGGACCGGAGGGGCGCGTGAACGAGCAGCACGCCGCGTCCCACCGGCCGAGCCGGCTTTTAGTTTGCCCGCCGCTTGCTGCTCAGCTGGCCCTGAGTGCCGGTTCCCACAGCGGGCGGGCAAGCCCGGTGCCGTCGCAGTGGAAGCACCAACTTCCCTCTGGCGTGCTGCGGGCACCGATGGTGCCGGCAGCGTTCTGGAAGAGCCGGGTGAGGCCGACGGCATGGAAGGCGTGCAGCGGGAGCTCCTGCCGTCTGCCGAGCGTGACCTCCAGCGCGACGCCGGAGCCGGTGAAGTGGGCATGCATGCCCTCGGTGATCGAGCGGAGCGTCTCGTTCAGTCCGTGCATCGTCTCCGCGCCGGACAACTGCACGCGGGCCGTGAGGACGGTGTCGGTGGCTGCGGCGAAGGACAGCAGTCCGACCGGGCGGGCAAGCGGCCCGACGCGGCCCACGGGTTCGGGATGGGTGTGGTGGAGCTGGGACAGGGCGTGCCACAGGTCGCCCGGCAGATCCTGGGGTGCGGTCTCTTCTCGGCTGCGTCTCATACGGCCTGTGTAGGGCCTCCTGTGGGTTGTCGCCGTCGGATCGGCCCGTCCGTCCCATGCGGTGGCATGAGGTCTTCGGCTTCCGTTCCGCCCACCGGGCCGGACGTCGGGCAGCCCCATTCGTGGCGGGGACATGCCCGGCGTCGCGCGTGCTGTCAGCGGCCGGCGGGTTCGGGGTAGCGCCGGCGGCGCCGGTCCGGGTCGTCGACGCCGATCTCGTACCAGGGCTCGCCGCGCTGAAGCCGGGGCAGGGTGTTCGCCCACACCGCGACGGCGATGCCCTTCACGTCGTCGGCGAGCGCCTGGAGGCGGTTGTCGAGCAGGTGCTCCTCCTTGCCCGCCAGGACGACGTGCAGCCGCGGGAAGGTCTGGGAGCGGGTGTAGCGGTGGCGCTGCCAGAACGGGTACGTGTTGCCGATCGTGCCGCGGGCGCCTTCCCAGACGCGGTGTCCGGCGTAGCGTTCGTAGTCCCACACTTCCTTGGCGAGCCGGTCCTGGGACATGGTGCCGTTGTCGAGCTCGAAGAGGCGCACCTCGCTGGTCTTGGTCGGCCATGCGAGGACGGCGTCGGTGTTGAAGCTCAGGCCGGTCTCCTTGATGGCGTGGTTGACCTCCACCTGCCAGTCGGTCAGGTGCTTGCGGCCGCCGTAGGCGAGGATCATGTCCGTCACCGCGACGCCGTGCGGACCGAACCCGGCTCGAACGGCCTTCGCTCCGGTGCCGGCCTTCGGTCGGGGAGGCAGCTCGTTGCCGTCGGCCAGAGCCTTCTGTCCCGCCGCAGTCAGGTTCCAGATCGGGTGCCTGCCCGCCTTGCCGTTCATCTCCGCCAGTCCCAGCTCCGCCAGTTCCTTCATCGCCCTGCGCACGTACGACCGGCCGTCCCGATCCTCCGCCGTGATCACCTCAGCCATCTGCCGCACCGTGGCTATCCGCACGCACCCCAGCATCCGCAGCGCATCGGCCCGCACCTTCCCGGCCGTGGGAGTGGACCTCTTCCCCTTCGCCGACGTCTCAGGGGAAGGAAGAGAGGTGTCAGCGTGCTGGAAGACCCCCTGGCGTGCGGTGTGAGCTGCGGTGATGGGCACGACGTTGGATTCGTTCGCGGCACCGTTCACGGCACTGGATTCCGGGCCGCCCGCCGGGCGTTCAGCCCCCCTTGTCCAGGTCGGGCGCGGCTCCGGCTCGGGCTGCCGGGCGCTGCTGGTGTACGTCATGGCAAGGCTCCTCACGCAGGTGGCGCGGGGGTCCGGATGAAAGCCCCCCGTCACTTACTAGAGGTGTGGCGAAAGTCGACGGTGTGACGCTCCACTGAGTGCCGTTACCGACCCGTGATCATCCGGCTGGCGCCGTGCAGAGCTCGGAGACGATCGTGAACGAGGTCGTCACCATCGGCACCGCCATCGCCGGCGGCATCACCGTGTGCGTGGTCTGACCGTGCGCCATACCGTTGCGGATCTGCCGGCCATAGTCGAGGTACTCCGCCTGCCGTGACGTCAGGATCCCGTCGGCGGCGCCCTGCTTGATGAGCTGGAACAGCGGCTTGGTGCCCGCGTCCGGGATCCGGTCGCGCAGCACGATCTCCACCGCGATCAGGGAGTGCATAACCGCCACGGTGGAGAACTCGTAGCAGTAGTACGACTGGCGCAGCAGCTCGCGGGCCGTACGCAGGACGGTCGCCGCGGCCTCGGGAGTGCCCTCGGGCACGACCAGGTCCTCAACGAGGTCGTGCATGTCGGCGTAGCTGTCGAAGAAGTAGTGGGCGCGTTCGTCCGGGACCGGGGACGTAGGCCGCTGCGGCGTCATCCCCGCAGTCTCTCAGCGGCGCGCCCCGGGCGGCAGCGGCTTTTCCCCGTGCCGTCGCACAGCGTGCCGGGACGGAGATTTCTCCCCCATCGATATGGGCGGAATCTCGCACGTAACGAGCCGTGTCAAGGAGTTTCGTGGCGCGGCCGGGCAGACGACTGCTCACCGTCAGTGCGCGGACTCCATCCACAGGCCGGTCCCCTGAGCATCGGATCCGAGGCCGCCGCGATCAGCCGGACGGCCCGTACATGAGGAGGCCGTCATGCCCGACACCACCATGCCGCTCGCCCCGATGACCCCGAACGCGGCCATCTCCGCGTTCAGCTACCTCCGGGCCGTCCAGGCCGACGACGTCGAAGCCGCCCGCGAGTTCGCCAGCGCCGAGCCGCGGATGCCCGAGCTGCTCGTCGACGTCGCGATGCGGATCGTCGTCCCCGTCACCGCGCTGCCCGGCCCGGAGTCGGGCGAGCCGTGCGCGGACACCTTCGCCCTGGAGGCCCTCGGACGCGTCTTCGTGACCTCGCTGCGGACCTGGGCACAGGCCGGGCCGGACACGGCGGAAGGCATCGCCCGTTCCGTCATCGACTTCGCCGCGCAGTTCCTCACCGAGGACTACGAGGACGTCGCCGACACCCTGCGCCAGTTGGAGGCCGTCGGTGTGGGCCAGGCCCTCGATGCACACCCCGCACCGGCCGGCTCGCACCCGGTGCGCCTGACCGTCGTGTAGTAGGCATCGGATGCGCTCCACCGCCGCGCGCCGCACCGCAGCGCCCATCGTGGTGCGTTCCATCGGCATCGCCGCGCCGCACCGGGCGCGCGCGACGATCGGGCGGGCTCCTCTATCACACACCCCCTTGACCACGACCTGATCGCGAGCCGAAAAGGGGCTGTGTCAAGGGGATTCGTCCTCGGTAGCGGACCTGGACAAGGGGGCGCACGCCACCGGCCGCACCTGGTCAAGGGGTTGGTCGGCGGTGGGCGAACCGGTGCGGTGCGGGACATCGGGTGCGGCGCACCGGGCGCGCGCGAGAGTGCCGGGCATCGTCGGGTGGTGCGCCGCAGGATGCGGTGGCGGACATCGCGGTGCGCACCATGGTGGCGTCCATCGTCATCCGGCGCGCCGGAGTGGAGCCCATCCGATGTCGTGCATCGCCACTGGATGCAGAACATCGTGGGCTCCACTCGGTGGACGATGCCCGGCATCGTCACCACAGCCAGGCGTTGGAGTGCCGCACCCGGGACAGAGCGCGGGCGTCGCGGCGCGCGGCCGCATTGCCGATCCGGTTCTGCCGCGATCGAGGCCGGCGCGACTGCGCGGCGGCGAGGCGGCGCTTCCCGGCGTCCTGGAGTCGCCGCCGCTGCTTGCGCAGCTCCACCTTCTTCGCCGCCTTCGACTTCGGCTTCCGGGGGCGCTTCCAGATGGGCTGCCACCCCAGGGGCTCATCGGACTCGGGCTCCTGGTCCTCTTCGAGCGCGGCGGATATGTCCTTGGCTGCTGCGCGGGCGCGGGCGAGGGCGTCATCAAGGCTGGGTTGTTCTTCCGGGGTGCTCACGCGACTCCTCCTGTGGTCCAGCCCGGTGTGTGCTGGGTGCCGGGGTGCTGGGTGTGCGGCGGCGGGGCCGTCGCCGAGGCGGGCTGCGGTCGAGGACCGTGGGTGACAGCGCGATCCCGGATGCCGTCCTGGAGCTTGGCGGCGGCGGCCTCAAGGGTCCGGCGGGTCTGCTCCACCGTGTCGACGCCGGTCTCCTGCTCCAGGACGCGGCTGGCCTCCCGGTCGGAGTGGAACGGCCGTGGGTGCGACCTCGAGGGGGCGGGCACGGCGACGGCGCGCGGCCGGGTGCGGGAGCTCAGGCGCTCCGCACGTCGCGCTGCATGGACCCGGGCGGCCAGGGCGCCGGCGGCGAGGCGGGCCCGCTCGTACTGGGGCGCGGACCGCTTCCGGGTCAGTGGGCGCAGCACGGCCTGGTCCTCGGTGTCGCGCGGGTACAGGGCGCGCAGGTCGGCGGTCATCATCCGTTGGCTGGCAGGGCGGGTGTAGTCGTCGACGACCGTCTGCACGATCTGTTCGTCCAGGCCCGCCTGGTGGGGCCGGCCACGCAGGGCGTAGGAGATGTGACGGCGGGCTTCGGCGAGCAAGTGGTGGCGCTTGAAGGCACCGCGCATCACGTACACCACGGCGACGACGTCGACGGCCGCCAGGGCGATGTCGACCACTGGCCGCACCCGCGCCCATACCGCCGCGGCTGCCGCCCGCGCTCGCTCCGCGAGCCGGTAGACGGTGCAGGCGCCGAACGCCCGGATCGCTGAGGTGCGCCATCGCTCGCGCAGCTCGGTCAGTGACAGCATCTCGGTGCGCTTGGGCGGCCGCGTCTGGTCGGCGGCCTGACAGGCCAGTGCGTAGGAGGCCCGCTCCCCCGGCGCGTGCCCCTGCCGTTCCTCATACTTGGCCGTCAGGACGGGGAGCGCGTCCTCGATCTGCTGGCGGCGAGTCGACTGCCAGCCAATCAGCCGCTGGTCGATACCCACGATCTCCATGACCGGTCGGCGGCCGGGCGTCACCTCGCGCGGCTCCCACGCCCACCCGAGCCGGGCGGACACCTCCTCCATGAAGTACAGGAGGTAGAGGGTGTCGGCCGCAACGATGTGGGTCATCAGCGAGTCCGCCGACAGGTTGCCCCACTTCCCGTCGTGTGGCCGCCGGGCGCGGATCGACACGATCGCGTGATCGTGAAGAAGTGGCCTCGATTCCGTGGCTCTGGATTCGTAGTGCCTGAAGACCGCGACGATCAGTCCGTCCTTGACCCGGGCGCGGCGCTTGCCGCCGGCTTTCCAGCGGATCTCCGCGACCGACTCCTCGAACCACGCCAGGGTCTTGTCGCGGGCTATGTCCTCGCACAGCTCCAGCATCCGGCGGTGCCAGTCGTCCATCAGGGCCCACGCGAGGTGTGCCGTCGGCGGGGGCCGGAACGTCAGGTCGAAGGCCAGCCAGGGGGTGCGCTCCTTGGCCTTGTCGGTCTTGGGTGAGCGGTTGTGCTCGATGGGCCTGCCCAGCACGGTCGCGCGCCGGGCCTGTGCTGGGCTCTTGCCCTGCGCCAGGAGCTCGCGCTCGATCCGGTCGGCGTCCGGGTGCCGACCCTCCCCCAGGAGCAGTTCGGCCTGTCGCTCGGTCACCACGTCCCCGTCCTTGAGCCCGAGTGCGGCCAAGCCTCGGCCCTTCCAAACGCCGGGTGGGACACCGGCTTCGTCCTGGGCGGCGCGCAGCGGCGTGCCCGCAGAGCGGTGGCCGTCGCCGACCATCACGCCACGGAAGAGATAGCGCCACCCGTCCCCCGGACGGACCTTCGCTTTGCTGATCACCGCCCCATGGAAACCCGGCACTGACCTGCGGAAAAGCGCGATCCGGGGTCCTTCCCGCCGGGCGGGAGGCCATCACCAAGTCTTTACCGCAGCGCCCGTCAGGCGGGCCGCCGAGACAGCCCGAGACGGTAAGCCGCCGACGTGTGCACAGTCCTCCGCATGACGAATCAGCTGATCTACGCAGGCCCCTGCCCACTGTGCTCGCGACCGCTGCGACCCGAGTTCCTCAGCAGCGGCCCCTCCGCACAGCAGGACCGCCCGGCCCGCACCGACTTCCACCGGTATCGCTGCGCCACTGCGAGGCCACCCAACCCCAGCAGTTCTGGGACGTGATGCGCGCCCTCTACGAGAGCTGACCTCGGCCGTGCGATTACTGCGCCACCACCACACCAGCCCCGGAATGCCACGGCAACCGACTCCACCGTCACCCAGCGCACGCTCTGTCGCCCCGATCCGGGACGGCTGGGTCAACACGTGCTGCGGCAGCGTCATTTCGGGTGTTCACCTGCCGCTGACGGCCTCCCGTCTCCCTCAGCGATACGTCCGCTGCATGAATCCCAATAGGTGACGTGCGGGTTGGCTTCAGTCTCGCCGCACAGTGGACCTAGTAAAGTTCGGCCGCATGAGCATCCCGAGCCCCAGAGGAGAGCGAGAGAAGCTAATTACCGCTCTCACTCCCAAGCTGCGCAGGCACCTGAAGATCCGCGCCTTTGAGCACGGAATGGACATCCAGGACGCGACCGAGCACGCCATCAAGGCCTGGTACGAAGCCGATGACGTCCCCGAGGTTGATACCGACGGAGCCAAGACGTGGGGGACCTTCCTCCCCGTAGGTGGCCCTGATGAGTTCAAGGCCGTCTGCTCGCAGCGCGGCATCACCTACGTGCAGGGGCTCGCGCAAGCGTTGACTCTGTGGCTCAACAACCACCCCTCCCCCACGACCCCGTTGGTCTCGCAGCCGGTCGTGCGCGTCATAGTGGCCAACCAGAAGGGCGGCGTCGGCAAGACGTTCATCTCCTCCGGCATTGCCCAGGCCCTCGCGGAGGCCGGCCGTCGCGTCCTGATCATTGACTACGACCCGCAAGGGCACCTCACTGCCGAGCTCGGCTTCGAAGACCTCATGTACGAGGACGACGTTGAGACGCTCATGATGCACATGGACGGCACCGCCAAGGGCGACATCCATGACCTGCTGGTCGCCCTGGACCAGAAGCGCTTCGGTGAGCGGCTGCATCTGCTTCCCGCGTCCGACGACGCGTTCCTCCGGGACGTCGCCCTGTCCAAGGTGAGCTTCAGCGAGGCCGCCCTGGAACGCGCTCTGGAGCCGCTGGAAGAGGACTACGACGTCATCATCATCGACGGCCCGCCCAGCCTCGGTCTGAACATGGACACCGCCCTGTACTACGTGCGCCGACGCGAAGGCGAACTCGCAGACCGATCAGGCGTCATCACGCCGGTCTGGGCCAACAAGGCCTCCCACCGCGCCTTCCGTCTGCTGAAGTCCCAGAAGGACGACCTGTGCACAAAGGGCCGGATCCAGGTCGACTACCTGGGACTGATCATCAACGCGTACGACAGCCGCCGCGGCAAGCTCGTGAAGGAGAACAAGGATGAGTGGGAGAAGAGCAGTTCCCCACCTGTCCTGGCGGTGATCGGCGACCTGAAGGAAGGCCGCGAGGCCGCTGACGGCGAGATCCCGCTGCTTGAGTACGCACCGGACAGCGAACACGCGCAGGCGATGCGCGACCTGGCGAAGGAACTGGCGGTATGAGGAACACCAGCAAGAAGGACGGCCAGCCGCGGGTCACGCGTGGCTTCAGCATTGACGACGACGGGACAGGCGGAGAGCAGGAAACACCCCGTCGCATCCGGACTCGCTCACAGATCATGAATGGGGAAGGCAAGAGGCCCCCGGCCTCGGTGAAGCTGGCATCGCTGGCACACAACCCGTTCAACCCGCGCGAAGAGCTCACCAACCTCGAAGAGACCGCGGATTCGTTGCGGGCCAAGGGACAGATCCAGCCGGTCACCGTGGCGCGGCGAGCTGCCTTCCTGACGGCACACCCCGGGCAGGAAGACGCGCTCGCTGAAGCCGAGTACGTCGTCATCGACGGCAACCGGCGTCTGGCTGCCGCCCACCTGGCCGGCCTCGAAGAGCTGCGGATCGACGTCAACGACGACCTCGCAGCAAGCGCGGCGGACCTCCTGGAGTCTGCGCTGATCGCCAACATCCACCGCGAGGATGTGGCTCCCATGGACCAGGCAAAGGCGATCCAGGATCTCGTGAAGGTGCATGGGTCGCAGGGCGAGGTGGCCAGGCGACTGGGGAAGACGCCCCCTTGGGTGTCGCAGCGCCTAGCTCTCCTGGAACTCACGCCCGAGCTCCAGGAGCAGGTGGAGACGGGTGAGTTGAAGGTCGAACCGGCTCGCCGGATCGGTCGGCTCCCCAAGGCTCAGCAGGCGGGCGAGGCAAAGAAGGCCATCGAGGCCGCGAAGGCTCCTCGCCAGCGGCGCAAGCCTGCGGTGGAACAGTCCAGCGAGGCCTCAACCGTTAACGCCGTTAATACCCCCGAGGGCGGGGCGTCGGTCGGCTCCCCCACGCCGCCGACCGTTAACGCCGTTAATACCCAGGAGGCTCAGGGCCCGGAGAGCACGGGGCAGACCGAGGCCGGACAGCCGGGCCAACTGTCGTACGACGATGCCTTCTCCGTGGTCACCCACCTGCACCTGAAGATGGAGCCGTCGGCCTTCGCTGACGGTGCCCGCGTGTGGCTGGGGATCCTGCGTGAACAGCACCCGGACGCGTACAGCGCCCTGCTCGAGGAACTGACCCAGCAGGAACAGCAGCCGGCCTGACATCCCAGACAGACCGCGAAACGCAAGAAGGCCCGTACTCCCCTCCATCCGGCAGGGAGTACGGGCCTTCGTCACGCTCGGGGGTACGTCAGGGCGTCCAGGTTCCGGTGTCGTCTGTCTCGGGCGGGCGGATCAGACCGCGGAACGGTCGAACGACGGTGCTGCCGTCGGCGCGACGTATGGCGAGGTTCCGTGGTCCGGCAGCCGGGCGACACCCAGGCCACTGGAAATGGAGCCATTCGCCCGTGATGCCAGGTGCACGGCGAGCGCAGAACGGGATGACCACGGTGACGGGGTGCCCTCGTTCGAGGTACACCCGGCCGGTCATGCCGCTCATCGGGCGGCCGCGGGGACAGCGTCGTGGTGCTTGCCGTCCAGGAGGCGTCCGGCGTTCTTCTTGCCGACACGGCGCATGCGGACGGCGTCCTGCGGGGCGAGGGCCTCCATGCGGTTCCAACTGCGGCCTTGGGCGTCGATGAGGGTGATGCCGCCGCGGTCGTGTCCGTGATCTTCGGGTGCGAACTCCCCCCACTGCTTGAGGAAGTACGGCACCCCTGCCCACTCGCATTGGTCGCGCAGGTCGCGGGCCCACTGGGGATGCATCGGGCGCGCCTTGCGACCGGATTCACCTCCGACGATGACCCAGTCGATGCCGTGAAGGCCGCGCTCGCAGCAGCCCCCGGCATGAACATAGGAAGCGGTCAGGCCGTGGCCGCGCTCGCTGCCCATGGTGATGACGGCCCGCTTGAGGTCGACCGGCCCCAGCAGCGGTTCACAGGAGAGGAAGCGCACGGCGGCCGGAGTCTCGAGCAGGACCGGGATGCGGATGTCGGCCCACTTCTGATCTTCTACCGAGACACCCAACCAGACGTTGGGGAGCGGGTCGCCGCCCAGCATCGCGCCGACCGCAAGCCAGTCCTGCTGGCAGCCGATGAAGTGCCTTCTGCCCTCGTCGGCGACCTGGTGCCAGAAGGTGGGGCTGGACAACAGCGCCTTCATACGGGCGTGCCGCTTGCTGAGGATCTGGAACGTGTGCTGTGGGGCGAGCGCCATGACGGCGAACACCTGGGCGATGTAGGCGTCGGGGATGTCCTGGTGGAACAGGTCCGACATGCTGTTGAGGAAGATGCGGCGCGGCTTGCGCCACGTCAGCGGCAGCCGCAGGCGGTCCGGCCTGAGGGTGAGGTCGAAGCCGTTCTCGAAGTGGTGGCCTTCCGTTCCGCGCCACCGTTCGGCGAAAGTTTCGGCGTAACAGTTGTCGCAGCCGGGGCTGACCTTGGTGCAGCCGGTGACCGGGTTCCAGGTGGCTCCCGGGGTCCCGTCCTCGGCTCGGGTCCATTCGATCGAAGTGGTGTCAGCCACGGGTGTCCTCGTCTGCGTGTACGGGGTGGGTGTAGCGGATGCGCTTGCCGAGGCTGCGGGCGTAGTCGATCTCGCTGCGGGTGCTGTCGCCGATGTAGCCGCCAGGGTTGACGATGAGGACCTCGTCGGCGAGGTCGATCTTTCGGCGGTGCAGTTCGTCGAGCTGCTGCTTGAGCCGCTCGGCCCGGGCCGGGTCCTCCCATAGCGGGTGCGGCTGCTTCATGTTGCAGCCGGGGGCGAGGACGATGCGGCCGGCGGCGGTCTCGTAGAGGTTGGCTTCGGCGAGAGCGTCCCAGTACCGGGTCGACCCGCACAGCGCGACGATCGGCGGGCGGGTGGTGGTGGTGGTGTCGGTCTGACCGTGCACAGCAGTCCTTTCGTAAGGAGGGCAGGGAGGCCGGGGCGGCCGGGCTGGAGGCCTGCGGCCGCCCCGGGCGTCAGGCGGTAGTGGGCGCGCTCGTTTCGGCGGCCGCCGTCTGGGAGGCGCTCGCCTCGAGCTCGGCTTGGCGCTGCTGGAGTTGGTCGATGGCCGCGTGATCGGTCAGGGCTGTGGTGATCAGGTCGCGCTGGTACTCCATGCCTGCGAAGACGCCCGCGTGGTAGCGGCACTGGTCCTGTGCTTCGGCGCAGGCCGGGCAGTCTTTCCAGTCCAGCGGGTCGTACGGTGCGGTCTCCGGTCCGGGGAGCTCTGAGGCTGTCCGGCGGGCGGCGGGGGAGTGGGGGCTGGTGGTGAACAGGTCCTCTCGCCAGGTGGGCGGCATGTCGCGGAGGAAGGTGGCCAGGGCGTCTGCGATCAGCGGGTAGTTGTCGTAGAGCGACGCCCAGATCCGTTTGGCCTCGGTTGCCGGGTCGGTCTGCGGGGACAGTTCGTAGGCGTCGCGGGCGTAGGTCCGGATCTTCTCGCGGCGCTCCTCCCAGCTGCTGGTGTCGATTCCGGCTTCCACGGCCGCGCTCAGGATCTGGGTGTCGTGCAGGGGTTCCGCGCGCATCAGCGACGCTGCGAGGGCTTCGGCTGCGGTGGGGTCGCGGCGGGCGAGCGCGGCCACGGCCTGGTCAGTGAGGAAGGCCGTGCGCTGGACCCAGAAGTCGGCGTTGCTGTACGCGGTGGCCAGCATCCGTGTGCGCAGGCGGGTGAGTTGGGTGGTGCCGTTCGTCATGAAGAGGCTCTCCCTGTGGGGTGATGGTTTTGGCGGGGCCGGTGGTGCTGCGGGGCGGCCGGAGTCGTGTCGACGGCCGCCCCGCAGGCGTGGGGTTGGGTGGTTCAGCCGGTGAGGCGGATCGGCATGAGCAGGTAGCGCAGGGCCAGGTCGTCGCTGCCGTGCCCGCGCAGGACGGCGGGCTTTGTGCTGGTGGTGAAGTGGAAGTCGACGGATTCGGCGGTGAGAGCGTTCAGGCCGTCGAGGAGGAAGGCGGGGTTGAAGGCCACGGTGAGTTCGTCGCCGTCGAGGTTGGTGTCGACGTTGTCGACGGCCTGGGCTTCGTCGCTGGTGCCGGCTTCCAGGACGAGCGTGTTGTCGGCGGCGAAGGTGAGCCTGAGCGGGGATTCCTTGGTGGCGACCAGGGCGACGCGTTGGACGGCGTCCTTGAGGGCGGCGATCTCCACGGTGGCGGTGTGGTTGAACTCGGTGGGGAAGAGGTTCTGGTACTTGGGCAGGTCGCCTTCCAGGCCGCGCAGGGTGGTGGTGCTGTTGTCGGTCCGCAGCGTGAAGAGGCCGTTGGATCCGGAGGCGTCGGGGAGGGCGAGGTCGATGGTGGTGTCGTCGGCGACGGCCTTGACGGCGTCCAGGAACGGCTTTCCGGGCGCGAGTGTGGTGCAGTCGGCGCTGAGGTCGCAGTTCTTCCAGGCGATGGTGCGTACGGCGAACCGGTAGCGGTCGGTGGCGGCCAGGGTGAGGGTGCCGTCCTCCTGGTCGTGGCGGAGCTGGATGCCGGTGAGGACGGGCAGGGTGTCGTCCTTGCCAAGGGCACAGGCGACTTGGGCGACGGCTTCGGCGAAGGCCGGGCCGGGCAGCGTGCCGGAGGTGGCGCCGGCCTCGGGCAGCGACGGGTACTCCTCCAGGGGCAGGGTGGGCAGGGTGAAGCGGGCGGATCCGGCGCGCAGCACCAGGCGAGGGCCGGTGAGTTCGAGGTCGACGTTGCCGCGGACGCGGGCGACGATGTCGGCGAGCAGCCGTCCGGAGACGACGGCGCGCCCGTTGTCGGCGACGGTGGCGGGGACGACGGTGTCGGCGGAGGTGTCGTAGTCGAAACTGCTGACGCGCAGGGTGCCGTCGCTGGCGTCCAGGAGGAGTCCGGCGAGGACGGGGGCGGGTGGCCGGGTGGGGAGGCTGCGGGCGGCGTAGCCGACGGCGGAGGCGAGGTCAGCTTGATCCAGGGTGAGCTTCACGAAAACGGGTTCCTGTCTGTGCTGTGGGTCGTGGGCACTGGGGGAGGGGCCGGCCGCTTGCGGGCGACCGACCGGGGTGCGGGCGGCGAGCGCCGGCGGGAGGTCGCGGCCCAGGTCCTCGCGGTCACCTCGACTCCGCGGCCTCGAGGCGCGCGGTGAGGTGCGGATTGGCGGCGGTGATGTCGTCCAGGAGCTTGCGGCTGGGCTTCCACAGGCGCTGCGATCCGGTGGCGTAGACGGGCTCGGGGAGGGGCTGGACGTGCGCGAGCTGCCAGTGGAAGCAGCCGTGCTCGGACCAGCGGGTGCAGGTGCCGTCGTCCGCGTGGATGCCTGTGAGGTCGGCGACGGCGACGACGTGTCCCTGTACCGGTTCGTAGCCGTCGGGCAGCACCGCGCGCACGTGGGGCAGGGTCAGGGCCCGCCTGTCGACGGTCTGGCCGCCGTGGATGAGGAGCGTGCCGCGCCAGTGGGTGCTCCACACCCGGTTCTCGATGCGCTTGGCGATCTCCTCGTCGGTGAGGGCGATCAGGTCCGACCAGGGCGGCTGGATGGTCATCGCGCGCATCTTGGTGGAGTTCGGGTCCGAGGCCGGGGCCTGGTGGCGGGAGCTGATGCTCTGGCCCAGCAGCTCGAAGTTGAGGCGCTGCTGCTCGGCGGTGAGCGGCGCCGGCCGTTGGGGCGCGGTGAAGAGGGCACCGGTGGGTTCGGCTTCGTGGCGGGCCCGGGCGTAGAGGCGGGCGTCGTAGGCGTCCGCGATCGTGACGGTCACCGGGACTCCTCCGGCTCAGGGTCCGTCTTGAAGACGGGGGTGCGGCCGACGGCGATCAGCAGGACCTGGAGGGCGGTGCCGGGGTGGCTGTGCTCCTGGGTGGCGGGCAGGCCGCAGGAGAAGCAGTCGGCTTCCGCGCCGGCCCAGGCGACGTTGCAGCGTCCGCACAGGAAGCTGGGACCGCGGCGGGGCAGGGGACGGCGGCGCCCCAGGCCGATGGCGCGCATTCTGGCGGCTGCGGCCTGGCGGGCTTTGCGGGTGGGGGAGTGGGCGGGGCGGGGTCGGGACGGCATGATGAGGGTGCTCCTCTCGCCTGCGGGCGCGATGGTGTGGCCCGGGACGGCCGGCTGGTTTCTCAGGCCGAAGGCGGCCGTCCCGGGGCGGGTTCAGGTCGGGGTCCTGGCGTCGAAGCGCAGGGTGTGAGCCAGGACGATCGGGGTGAGGGCGAGGACGTCGTCGTAGCGGGGGTCGATGGCTGCGCCGTCGCGGGCGGCCTGTTCGGCCGGGCTGTTGGCGAGCTTGCGGGCGGCCTCGCGGGCGAGGTACGCGCTGGCAGCTTCTTTGATCACGTAGCTGTGGCGGGTGCTGGCCTCATCGAGCAGGCGGAAGGTCACCAGCCACGGGTCGGAGTGCATCGCTTCGTCCGTGCACGGTCGGCGTCAGCGGGCCCTAGAAGGGCGGCTCAATGCTGGTGTGTGCCGGGTCGGCGTAGCTGCTGGATCGGATCCGCAAGCGGTAGTCGCAGTCGATGGGGGCGCCGGGGGCGGTGTCGAGTTCGTCCAGCAGGACGATCAGGTGGTCCTCGTCGACCAGCTCCACGCTGAGGTAGGTGCCGCAGGAGCAGGGGGCGATGAGGGTGAGGACGTGGACCAGGTCGCCGTCCTCGCCGAAGCCTTCCTCGCGGCGGGTGTAGTGGAGCCACCAGCCACGCAGCCCGTCGGCGGAGCCGAGGTAGGTGACGGCGGAGGCCATCAACTGCGCGTCGGGTACGGGCGGGTGGCCGGTCCAGGACATGGCCTGCACCACGGTGTCGAGGGTGTCCGGGAAGGCGCCGGTGAGTACGGCGTCGGCGTTGAGGACGGCCTGGAAGGCGGCCTCTTCGTCGTGCTGCTCCTCCCGCTGGGACAGGTCGAATTTCTGCACCCGCTGGTGCAGGGCGACGATCGGCTCAAGGCCGGTGTCGTTGTCGTGCGGACGGTCGTCTCGGTTGTGGAGGGCGGGGGCGAGTTGAAGAACGGTCATGAGGGGTGGTCCTCCGCTCGGGATCCTGCGTAGGGCCGGTCGGGTCTGTCCGGTCCTCCGCACCGCCCCAACCCGTGTGCGGGGTTGGGGCGGCACGGGCGGCCGTCAGCTCAGGCGGCGGCGTTGTCCATGCGGAGTTCGGCGAGCGCGATGCCGTACGTCGCGCAGGCGCCGGAGCAGAACTCGCGGGCGGGCTCGGTCGATCCGCTCACGTGGACGAGGACCCAGCCGCGCTGGGGGATGCGGTCGGCCTGACCGCAGCCCTCGGTGGGACACGGGGTCCGTACGGCGGTGTTCGCCTCGGGGCGGGAGGTGCCGGCGGCGAACTTCCCGCCGTTCCACTTGTGCTGCCCGGCGGCCCGGGGCGCGCGACCGGCCTGCCGTGCCTCGGACTTGGCCTGTTCGTCGTCGCGCTTGGCCTGCAGGCAGCCGCACGCTTCGGTGGCGGGGACCTTGCGGCGGGTGTGCTGGCGGTGGCCGCGCAGGGTGCCGTGCTCGATGCCTTCTTCCTGGCCGCTGAGGCTCACGGGGTTGCTCCTTCCGGAGTGGTGGGGTTCGGGCGGGTGGCCGGCTGCTGGTTGTCCATGAGGGCGAGGAACTCCCGGCCGAGGTCGACGTCGGCCAGGAGCACCCGCAGGATCGAGGCGAGGCCGTCGCGTTCGATCGGGTTGAGGCGGTCCCAGACCGCGTGCGCGTCGCGGTGGGCGCCGACGGCCTTCAGGTAGTCGGCCTCGGTGCTGACCGTGCGGTTGGCACCGCACCGGCCGCAGCGGAAGACCGCTTGGTCCCATCCCTGCGCTGCCGTGTTGAGGCGCGAGGCCCCGCTGGCGCTCACTTCTCGCCCCTGTCCTGTGAGTCGAGGTGGGAGGGGAGTTGGGCGAGCAGCAGACGCAGGGTCCGTGCCATCACCACGGTGGGTTCGGTGAGGTTGCCGCAGGACAGCCAGTGGGCGAGGTCGCGGTGCCCAGAGAGGTCCACGGTGTAGATCGCGGTCGGCGTACGCCCGTCGCCACCGTCGATCCACGCCTGGAGGGTGATGCGGCCCGTCTCCGGGTCGGGGTCGGCGCCGACCGACCGGCCCGCGCCAGTGTTCGTGAGGATCGCGGCCGGAGCGCCGGGCCCCATGGTGGGCTCCCACGCCTGTCCGAGTCCCGCGCGCAGGGCGGCGGCGAGGCGTTCGACCGGGTCCAAGGTCGGTTCGATAGGGGGTGTGTTCACGACCGGACCGCCTCCGTGTACTGCGTCTGGCGGTCGTCGCCCTCGGGGTCAGCTCCGGCCTCCCAGTCGGCGGCCTCGTGGTCGATCTCGCCTTCGTAGCCGCAGCCTTCGCAGATCAGACCGTCGCAGGTCTCGTGCTGGCCCTGGTAGGCGCGCAGCAGGTCGGTGGCGCTGTAGGCGGGCACCCAGGCCGGACCACAGGGTTCGTCGTCGTCGCGGTCGGTGTCGTTGGGGCAGGGCACCAGGACGTCGAAGCCGAAGTTGCCCTCGCCGTCGGCGTCGTGCCGGTAGGCAAGAGTGAGGAAGTCGCCAGCGACTTCCAGGACAACGACACGGTCGTTGCCGGTGACGAGGTCGGAGCCGTCCTTCCAGGCGGCCAGGCGAGCGATCTCCGGGCCGAAGTAGCGGCGCAAGCGCCAGGCGTCGCCCGGCTTGACGCCGCCGTCCAGGCCGAGCTCGAGGCGCCGGGTGTCGCTGACCCGCTGCAGCAGCGTGCCGAGCCGGCCGAGACGCTGGATGCCGGGGGTGAACTCGGCGTAGTCGAAGCCCTCTTGCAGCAGGCGGTCGGGGGAGGCGGTGGCGACCATGGCCTGGTGCTGAGCGCGGACGGCGGCCTCAGGCACCTGCTGGTCACCGGTGCGGGAGGCGTTGCGTTCCAGGCACACGCTCAGCGGTGTGGGCACGATCAGGGCGACGGTGGGAACGCCGTAGCGGCGTGCCGTGGCCAGGAGCGTGGCGCGGTCTTCGGGGTTGATGGAGGTCGCGTCGATGACGGAGGTCAGCCCGCGGCGCAGGCGGGCCTCGAGGACGCGCAGGAGGGCGAAGACGGCGTCGCCGGTGGCGGACTGGTCGCCGGCGGAGTCCGAGACCAGGGCCCTGTAGTGGTCGAGGCTGAGGACCTGGGTGGGCGCCCAGGTGCTGGCCAGGGTGGACTTGCCCGAGCCGGCTGGGCCGATGAGGACGATGACGGCTGGGTCGGGGAAGTCGGTGTCGAGGAACGATGTCACGGTGGGGCTCCCTGCGGGAACGAGGCGCTGGGTGGGCGCGGGACGGTCGGCGGGGCTCACTTGGCGGCCGCGATGGCAGCCGCGACGGTTTCCACGGTGTGGTGGAAGGCCTGGTCCAGGGCGTAAGCGCCGCCCAGGGGGCCGCCCAGCTGGTAGAAGTTGCCCTTGCCGGTGGCGTCCGCGACGGCCTTGAGGTGCATGCGCCGGTCGGCCCACCAGTGGGTGCCGGCCGACAGGGCGAGCGCCGCGGCGACCCAGCCGGGCTTCAAGCGCAGGCCGAGCACGCGGGATCCGGCGTACAGGACGGCGGCCTGGGTGGCGGTGTAGGTGGCGACGTGCGCGGTGCACGCGATGCGCCCGGCCCGGCTGGACTGGCCATCGTTCCCGTCGTGCTGGCCCTTGGTGACGGCCTGGTGGTCGGACTGGATCCAGTGGTCACCCAGGTCCGCGGCCATACGCATCAGGGCGTAGACGGCGGCGAAACGGGCGGCTCGGGGGCTGTGATCGGTCATGCTGGAGGTGCTCCTCATCTCGTTGTTCGGGCTGCGGGAGAACGGGGGCGGCCGCAGGCGTTCTTGGTCGGATGCGGCGGCCGCCCCCGGGCGTCACTTCGTGGTCGGGGCGTGCGGGTCGGGGACGCTGGCGCACTCGCCGTCGTCGTGCGGGACGCGGCCGTGCGTACGGCGCAGGTCGGTGAGGATCTCCAGCAGGTCGTCCTCGTTCTCCAGCTGGAAGTCGACGTAGCCGGAACCGCAGGCGCAGGGCGCGATCAGCGTGAGAACGTCGCGGGCACCGTCGTCCTCGCTGATGTCGAGGGTGTGGTGCAGCCAGAGACCGCCCTCCAGCCAGGCGACGGCGCTCGCCTCCAGCCGGTTGTCCTTCACCGGGATCTGGCCGGCCCAGTCCTCGCCGTCCAGGACCTGGCCAACGGTGGCGCCGTAGGCGTTGTAGACGTGGTGGGCGGCGGCGATCTCTGCGTCGTCGCGCTGCTCGGCCTCGGTGTAGGTGTCGAGTTCGCTGACCATCGCGAACAGGCGGGCCAGCGGGGAGGCGTCGTCCAGAGCGGGGGCGATGACGGGTTCGAGGATGTCGGTCACAGGGTCTCCTTGGTGCGTCCGGGGATCGGGCCCATCTGCCCGGTCCTCCGCACCGCCCCAGCCCCGGTCGGGGGTTGAGGCGGCGCAGGGGGCCGTCAGGCGGCTCAGGCGCACGCGAGGGCGGGGGCGTTCGTTTCGAGAGCGGTGCCGAGCAGAAGCGCGCGGATGCTCTTCTCGTAGTCGCCTCGGCAGATGCGGTCGTGCATCAGCTGGCCGGCGGTGAGGCACCAGGCGCGCAGGCTGATCGACTTGATGGCGTCCTGGTCGGCGCCCACGGTGGTGAGGGCCTTCTCGGCGGCGGCCCGGGAGAGCTTCTCCGCCACCTCCTTTGCTGCCTCCCGCCGGGAGTAGCGCGCCCTGAAGTGCACCCAGCTGCTCAGCGCGTAAGTGTCGTCCAGGCGCTCAGCCCAGGCGTCGTACCGCTGGCGGGTGCCGTCCGGGTCGGCCGTCCACTCCGCGGCCCACTGCCGGGCGAGGTCGGGCAGCTGACGGTCGATGAGGTCCATGACCTTCTTGCCGCGGTGGCCGAAGGCCCGCCAGATCTCGGTTTCCTCCACGACGCGCAGCTGGTGGGCGAGCAGCTCGTGCCGGTAGTACTGCCCGCCCCAGGTGTGTGTCTCCCCGAGCGGCTCGACGATCCACAGCCGGACCGGCCACTGGACCGGCCACTCGCAGCGGCGGTCCAGGACCTCACCGACGCCGCGCTGGGTGTAGGTGCGGAAGTAGGAGAACGCGCTCTCGTCGAACCACTTGTGCTTGCCCGGACTGGGGTGGTCGACGACCTGGCCCACGTGCTCGGCGAGGTTGACAGTCGTGTACGCGCCGGTGGAGCCGCTGGTACGCGGAACGGTGCCGTCGGGCATGGTGACCATGTAGTGGTGCTGCGGCTGGTTCACAGTTGGCCTCCGAGGGGCTCTGGGGTGGGCCGGACTGTCCCGGTCCTCCGCAACGCCCCAGCCCGCGGACGGGTTGGGGCGGCACGGAAAGCCGTCAGGCTGCGGCGCGTTCGACGACGGGGCGGTGCAGGTCGCGGTGGTGGAGGGCGACCTGGTGGCCGCGGCGGCGAAGGCGCCGGGCCAGCAGGTAGGCCGTGACACCGGCGCGGTGCTTGCCTCCTGCGCAGCCGACGGCGATGTGCAGCGGGTGCTGTCCGGCGCCGGGGCCGCGGGCGTAGGCCTGGGTCTGGGCGACGGTGGCGGCGAGCAGCTGCTCAATGCCGGGGGTGCGCTTCACGGCCCGGATGACCTTGCGGTGGCGGGCGGTCAGGGTGCGCAGGCTCGGGTCGAAGTGCGGGTCGCGGAAGTGCTGGCGCAGGTCGAGGACGATGTGCGCGTCAGCGGGCCGGGGACCGTGCAAGTGCCCGAACGAGGTGATGCGGATGTCCATGAGGGTGGCCTCCGGGCTCAAGACGGGCCGGTGGCCCACGGGTCGTCGACGTCGCTCCCGGACGGGCGGACGGCTGCGGGGGAGGGCCGTTCGGCCGCTTCCTCGTCCTCCTCGTCGTCGCCGTAGCCGTCGGCGGCCTCACAGCCCAGGGAGCAGTAGGACCCGGCGTGGAAGAAGGGGGCGCCGCACAGGGCGCACTCCTTCTCTTCCGGCTCCTTCGACCAGTCGATGACGATGCTGGGGTCGATGCAGGCGGGGCAGCGGCCGTCGGCCTGGTCCCATACACCGCCGATGCAGCCGTCGGCGCAGTTACTGCGGAAGGTGCAGCCGCACTCCCGGCACATGATCTTCGGGGCGGGGGAGGGTTCGGCCGGCATGGCTGCGGTGAGGGTGTCCCACAGGAGGGTGCTGGGGCCGAACCGCGGGTCGGCGAGGGTGATCTGAAGGGCGTCCGCGACGGCATCCACGGCGTGCGGGAGCTTCGGCCACATCGCCTTCAGGTCCGGCAGGCCGAGGGCCTGGCCGAAGAGGTTGTCGGCGCCGTCGCCGGTGGTGACGGTGATCCCGGTGCCGGGACCGTCGTACTCGAAGTCGAGCCAGTCGTTGAGGGCGATCTCCAGGCCGGCCTTTTCGGCGGCGTCGACCAGGCGGCGGATGAGAGCCGGGTCGGTGGCGAAGCCCTGCACCGCCGCGCGCTGCTGCAGCTGCCCGTCGACGAAGCCGGCCTGCGCAGCCTGGATGAGGAATCCGGCGCGGTTGGCGGTGGCGAGGGCCGTGGTGTGCTCAGCAAGGGCGGGGTGGGGGCGGTGGTTCGCGCGGTGACCGGGGAGGCTGCGCACGGTGCCCTCCCACCAGGCGGCGGTGACCTTGCCGAGGTCGGTCAGGGTGCGGGCGGCCTGCCAGCGGGCACGGTCGGCGCGGCTCATCCATAAGCGCCTCATGCGGTTCCTCCAAGCGGCGGTGGTCCGAAGTGGTGACCCGGCCCGGGCGCGATCACGGGCACGCCCGGGCCGGGCGGTGCTGGCCGGTCGGCCACCGCCGGCCCCGGCGCCCGCTGAGCGCGGTGGTCGGGGCCGACAGAAGCCGGCCGGGTCAGCTCTTGTGGACGGCGCCGTTGTGGGTGCTGGTGCGGACGTCCAGGTCCTGGCGGCCGCGCACACCGCGCAGGGTGACCGAGCCGTTGTGGGTGCGGGCCACGATCCCGCCGGTGGCACGGGGGGTGGCGGCGAGGTTCAGGGTGCCGTTGTGGGTGATCACACGGGCGTCACTGCCGCTGTAGCTGCCGATCATGGTGTGGCCGTTGTGGGAGTCGATGTCGACCGACTCCTGGATGGCCTCGAAGGTGTAGTTGCCGTTGTGGCCGTCGATCTTCGCCCGGCCGACGACTCCGGCGCGGACGTGCCCGTTGTGCGTGTCCATGCGCAGGGCAGCCAGCGGGCCGTCGACCTCGAGGTGGGCGTTGTGCGACTTCACGCTGACGCCGGACCCGGCCGGAAGGGTGACGAGGACCTCGATCGGGCTGGAGGCGACGCCGCCGGAGACGCCGCCGATGGTCATGTTGCCGTTCCCGTCGATCGTGACGCCGGTGAGGTTGCCGTAGACGACGCCGGCGCTCTGGAAGACCGTGGTACGGCCGCGACCGGTGTTGATGATCTGGGTGACGCCACCGGTGCCCTCCATCTCCGGGACGATCACGGTGAGCCGGTCCCCGTTCAGCGAGACGGTGCTGCGGCGGACGGCGTCCGCGGAGGGGCCGGTCTTGTCGTCGGTGCGCACCGTGGCGGTGGGGACGGTCGCGCGCGGGTCGACGGTCACCTTGACCGTTCCGGACGGGCAGGTGACGTCGGCGAGATACGGCCGCCCGGTGGGCGTCTCCTGCCGGTTCTGCTCGTCCGCGGGCTTGGTGGTCGCGACGCCGGTCTCGCTCTTGAGCAGGGTGACGAGCTCGGCCGCGGCCGCGGCGGGCATCGCGTGCTCGCGCATCAGATGGGCGGCGGGGTCCTGACCGGTGGTGATGGCGCGCTGGTAGGTGGCGCGGAAGCCCGGCAGTTGCTTGTTGAACATCGCCTGGATGAACTCCTGCGCCCACGACTCGCCCTGCGTGCCCTGCGCGACCATCTGCGTGACGGCCCGCTGGAACTCCTCCTGCGCCTGGTCCTCGGGCAGGGCGGACGCGATGGTGATGAACAGGTTGGTCGCCATGGCGGCCGTGGGCTCGCTGACGCCGTACTCAGTCATGAAGTCGCGGATGAGTTCGTCACGTTCGGCGCCGGTGAGGCTGGCGAGCTGGTCCTTGCTGAACACGGGTTCTCCCCCCGGTTGGGTGTGTTGGGTGTGGTCGTCGCGCAGAGCGGTCAGGCGGCCTTCGGGGAGGCCGGCGGGATGTAGGAGCTGGGGTGGGCGGGCGTGCCGTCGTGGCACTCCAGGCAGATGCCGAGCGAGGTACGCAGGCAGCCGTAGTAGCGGCGGCCGCACTCGGGGCAGGTCTGGCGGGCGGCCATGGCCTTGTCGAGCGCGTATTCCTGGGCGAGCGTCATCGGCCGGACCGGCTTCGCCTTGGCGATCTCGTAGAGGAAGCCGTTCTTCGGGCCGAGGGTCTCGACTTCGGCGACGACTTCCAGGCCGCGGATGCTGAGGCCCATCGCGCGCAACTGCCGTTTGGTGGCGAGTCCTTCGGGTGCCTGGTTGCGCTTGTAGACCGGGATGGTCAGCTCGGGCTCGGTGGGGGCGTACGGGTCGACGTCGACCAGGTCGTCGTTCTCTTGCGGGTCGAAGTCGCCTGCACGCACGGGTGTCCCCTCTCCGGCTGAGTTGGTGTTCTCGGTCGGTGCACAACCACCATGCTGTAAACGAGTTTCTTCTGTCAACAGGTTTACAAGCGAAAGACGTTGACAGGTGGCGCGTGGGGCTTGATCCTCGAAGGCATGACGAACACAGCACCCGCCGCTCAGCACGTCGGCGTCACGGAGATCGGAGAGATGCTGAACGTCAGCCGCCAGCGGGCCAACAGGCTCGTGGCCAGGCCCGACTTCCCGGCACCGGTGGCCCAGACGAAGGCCGGCCGGGTGTGGGAGAGGGCGGCTGTCGTGCAGTGGGAGAAGGGCTGGGACCGCGACAACGTCGGCGGCCGGCCCCCGAAGAACACCGCCCAGCAGTAGGGCGGGCAGCCCACGGTTCCCACATTTGAGAATCGGGCGCCGCGTACGAGGTGCGCCGCACGGATCTTTCCGTGCGGCGCACCGGTGTTTCACGCGGGAAACTCCGCCCGGCTCAGCGGCGGGCGGCCCGGGCGGCGGCGTCCCGCATGATCTTCTTGCCGTCGGGGTGGGCGTTGACGGCCGCGATGATGGCGTCCGTCCAGGCCCGCAGGCCGCTGTGGCCGCGCTGCGCCTGGTCGCGCTCGGTGTGGGCCTGCGCGAGCTGCTGGGCGAGGGTGGGGCAGGTGCAGGCGTCGGCGTCCGGGTCGTGCAGCCGGGAGATGCATCCGGGCACCAGCCAGCGGGTTCCGTCGGGTTCCTGTACCCAGTAGCAGGCCAGCGGAGGCCGGGGCCTGTTCGTCTCCGTGCCGTTCAACACGCCTTCCTTTCCGGGTCCTGGCCGTTCTCCGCCCGGTCCGCGCGCGGGGCGCGGGCCGGACAGGCAGCGGTCAGGGTCAGTTCAGCGACGGCGGCTGCGTGGGGTCGTACGGCTGGTACGAGGGCTTCGGTTCCGGGTGGTGGCAGTGGATCTCGGCGCGGACCTCGGGGGCGGGCGGCGTCTGGTTGTGTACGTCGACGTTGATGAAGGCGGCCGGGGAGAGGCTGATGCCGCGCAGCGCCAGGACGGACAGGGCCGCCCAGGCCAGGACCGCGATGCCGGCGGCGACCTCGCGGCCGGGGCTGGGGGTGCCGATCCAGACCATGGCGACGGTGGCCGCGCCCCACGCGGTCCAGGTGAGGCGGGCTCCGCCGTTGCGGAGGTAGCCGAGGATGAACGCGACGACGCCGACCGCCTGCCAGGTGCTGTAGGCGGTGGTGGCGTCGACGGGCAGCGCCTGCGTGCGGGTGGCGAGGTAGGAGCGGACCGGCTGGTCGATGGTGGCGAGCAGGCCGGTGTGGTCGCCGGTCGGGGCGGACCAGGGCAGGGCCCGCGCCGCGTCGATCACGCTGGTGCCGATGCCGTACAGCGAGAAGAACGCGGCCGCGGCGACGGCGAGGACGATGACGGTTTTGATCCATCCGGCCATGAGCCGCCAGCCGTAGGTGGGGGCCATCCGGATGTCGTTCAGGCGGCGGCCGAGCCAGCCGTGTTCGCCGCTGAACTGCTTCCACCAGCTGTAGGCCCGAGCCTGGGTGGTGGGCTTCTGCTGGCGGTCGGCGCGGGAGTGGGGGAACGGGGTGACGCTCATGGTGGTGTCGCCTCTCGTGGTCAGCGGGACGGGCTTGAGCTGGGGGCGGCGGGCGCGGTGTGCGCCGGCCTGGGCGGGTCGGTTTTGGTCGCGGCGTCGCTGCTGTGGGTGCCGATGTAGAAGCCGCCGATCAGGCCGAGGATGAGCAAGACCTTGTGCCGGTTGGCCTTCCACCAGGTGGGCGGGGCGGGCTCGGTGAGGACACCTATGACGGCGGGCGCTTTCGCCAAAGCGACTGCTCTCCTTGTGGGTTGTCCGCAGGCACTGCTGCGGCGGGGACGGGGTGCTGGGGAGGCCCGGTCGGCCTGTCCGGCCCCCGGAGCCGCCGCGAGGGGCGGGGCGCCGGAGGCCGGGCGGGCAGGCCGGGTCAGGTCGCCGGCGCGGGGGTGGGAGCGGCGGCGCAGTCGCGGCACAGGTACTGCCGCTCGGTGCTCAGCGGGTCGGTTAGGACGCTCGTGCCGATGGGGGTGAGGGCGTCGCAGCCGTCGCAGCGGGGGCCGAGCAGCTCGCGCAGCTGGTCCAGTTGCTGGGCGAGCTGGGCGCGTTCGCCGGGGAGCATGTCGCCGACGATGCGGCGGGCGCCCGGCAGGTCCTCGTTCATGACGGCGTACAGGGCGGCGGTCTCGGTGAAGGCGGTGACGGTGGGAGGGTTCATGCGCCGCTGCCGATGGCGATGGTCGGGATGGTGCCGACGGGCCAGCAGGGTCCGGCGCACGGGGTGCGGTCGGGCAGGTGGTGGGGGTGGAGGATCGGGGCTCCGTTGGCGGCGTGCATGCCGCGGTAGCGCCACACGATGCCGGGGCGGCGGCGGTCGTCGCTGGCGGGCACGTAGTCGGCGTCCAGGTCGAAGGTGCGGGCGGTGGCCGGGTCGGTCCACGTGCCGGGCTGGTCGGTGACCTGGCTGAGCAGGCCGCTGCCGGGGTCGGTGTAGCGGTTGACGAGGCCGTCCAGCTGCGCGCGGATCTTGTCGGCGTTGGCGCGGATCCAGTCGGGGACCAGGTGCTCCTGGCCGCGGGGCGCGTAGTGGGAGGCGCTGTCCTGGGGGTCGGCCTCGAGGGCCTGGTCCAGGTGGGCCATGGCCGCGACCAGTTCGGTGACGACGGGTGCTTCGATGCGGACGACTCTGGCGGCGTGCTGGCAGTAGCGGATCTCGGTGGGGCTGAGGGGGGCGGTGGTCAACGAGGGCTCCTTGCAGGCGAGTCGGGGTGGGGCCGGGCGGCCTGTCCGGTCCTCGCCCTGTGCTGCCGCACGGGGGCGGCGATGGGGGCGAGGGCCGGGCGGGCGGTCCGGATCACGGCGTGGCCGGGGTGACGCTGTCGGCGGGCGCGGTGTGCGCGGGCGGCGTGTTGGTGGCGGCCGGGGCGTCGGTGCTGTTCTGGCCGAGCAGGAAGCCGACGATCAGCGCGAGGACGGCGAGGACCTTGTGGCGGTTGGTCTGCCACCAGCCGGGCTGGGGCGCGGGCTGGAGGGTGAGGACGGGTCCGGGCTGCTGCTTGGGCATGGCGGATCGCTCCTTGGCGAGGTGGAGGGAAGGACGGTGCGGGCAGGCCGGTCGGCCTGGCCGGTCCTCGGGGCCGCCGGGGGCGGGCCGAGGACCAGGCAGGTCGGCAGGACAGGGGTGGTGGGGTTACTGCTTGTTGCGGTTGCCGTCGCCCCACTGGATGTTCACGTCGCCGCCGCGGCCAATGAGCCGGTTGCCTCCGGTGTCGATCTGCGGGGCGAAGACGACGGTCGACGGCTCGCTGCCGGTGCCGTGGTCGCTGCCGGTGTGGCCTGCGGCCTTGGCGAACAGGGAGCGGGCGACGGCCATGCCGCCGAACAGGATGACGGCGAGGACCAGGGCGACCTTCCAGAGCATGTCGAGCACGTCCACGAGGCCTCCCAGGGCGGGTGCGGCGATACGGAGGGCGACGGCGCCTCCGAGGGCGAGAGCGGTGATGCTTCCGGCGACCATGCCGATCGCCTTCGCCCAGGAGGGCATCGGCTCGCGGGGCGTGGCGACGGGAACGGGGTCCAGGCGGTGTTCCACGGGGCGGCCCCAGGCGATGCGGCCGTCGGGGAGCTGGACCTGGACGGAGCCGGGGACCGGTACCTGGTAGAGGGTCAGGGCCGGGGCGGGCGCGTGCTGTACGACCTGGTGGTGCTGGGGGGCGGGCTGCCAGATCGCGGTGGGCAGGGCGGGGGTGCGGGGGCCGACTTCCTGGTCGACCAGGTGCTGCTCGGTGTTCATCGGGCGCTCCAGGGGAGTCGGGTACGGCCGAGGCCGGCCCCTCGGGGGAGAAGGGACCGGCCTCGGTGGTGGGGCGGGGTGGGTTGCTACAGATCGCCGTGCTCGGCGGCGGCGTCCAGCTCCGCGAGGGTGGCGTACTGGCGGGGGAGCCGGGAGCAGCCGCGGATGCGGACGCCGGCGGCCCGGCCGCTGGTCATGAGTTCGGTCAGCCGGTCGCGCTCGGGGCCGGACAGTCCAGCCAGGAGTGCGGGTGCGTCGTCCAGGACGACGGTGAGCGTCGGGGCCGGGGTGGGCTCGGTGCCGAGGCGGGCGGTCCTTTCGCGGACCAGGGCGGTGGCCTGGTCCAGGAGCCTCAGTGCGGTGGTGGGGGTGGGGTCGGTGCTGGGCATGGGCGTTCTCCTTCGGGTCAGGCGGCGGCCATGTAGCCGTCGGCGTGCTCCTTGTGGATCCAGGCGCCGTGGCCGATGTTGACGACCGGCACGGCCGGGTCGTCCTTCATCCGCTTCAGCGCGGTGCGCACCTGCGGGCCGGTCATCTGCAGCGACTTGGCGATGATCGCCGGGGGTGCGGGCTTGCCGTGCTTGTGGAGGAAGGCGACGATCTTCCGCGTGGTGTCGGACTTCGCCGCCGCATCGGGCTGGACGGCGTCGGGCACCTTCTCCATGGACGGCGCGGCAACGGCCGTCCTCCCGGGCTTCTTCGCCGGGGCGGGGGCCGTGTCAGTGAACCGGTCCGGGTCGTAGGTGTACTGCTCGCCCGCGTTGCGCAGGCGCAGCATCAGCGCGTGCTCGTCGAGGATGTGCCGGAGGATCGGCAGGGCGTCGATGCTGTCCTGCTCGATGCCGGTCGTTTCGCCCTCGTGGGCCAGGCCGAAGGGGTCTTCGACGTACGGGGCGCGCCACATCGCGGCCCGGTTGTCAGGTCCGGCGAGGTAGCCGAGTCCGCCGGTGCCGCTGCCGTCGTTGAACTCCTTCGGGATGGCGCCCGGGTCGACCCCGGCCAGGGCGCTGCCGGCGGCCCGCTTGCCGGTCGCGGACGAACCGGAGCGCAGGACGGCGTTGTTGCCGCCCTGCAGCAGGTCGCGGATCAGGGTCTCGCCGCCCAGCTCGCTCGCGTTCGGCGACTGGTTGGCGAGGCGGAACTTGATGCCGACCTTCCGGGCTTCCTTCGCGAGGTCCCCGATGATCTTTACGGCTTCCTCGCCGTACTCGGGGTCGTTGAGCAGGTCGTGCGCCTCGTCGAGGGTGACGGAGATGAGCGGGTCGGGATCGCCCGGCACGAAGAAGGCGCGGCCGACGCGGGTGCGGCCCTTGTCGTCGACCCACTTCATGCGGTTGTAGCGCTGGCCGCGCTCCTTCATCAGGGCGTGGATGGCGCGCAGCACGACGATGCCGAACGCGTTGCCGGGGGCGAACACGCAGACGCCGTCGGGCCAGTCCGGCAGGGACAGGCCGGCCTGCGGGTCGATGACGATCGAGCAGACCAGCGGGCTGCGCCGTTCGATGCCGAGCAGTCCGTCCAGGAGGCGGGACTTGCCGGAGCCGGTGGTGCCGGTGACGAAGGAGTGCACGGCGCCGGATCCCGGCAGGAAGAACCGGTAGTGGGCGGGCTCGCCGTCGTAGTAGATGCCGATCGGGGCGAGTCCGGTCTCCGGGTCCAGCACGTGCTGGGGGCCGAACAGGGTGCCCTTCTTCAGCGGGTTCTCGGTGAACACGCTGATGCGGCCGCGGCGGGGGCCGAGCTGCTCCATGGTGATCAGGTCGAGGTCGTCGATGTCGAGGGCGGAGGCGGTCTCCACCAGCCGCAGCTCGAACTTCTTGTTCCTCGGCAGGAGCACCTCCGCCGTCCAGCCGCCCTTGGGCAGGGCGACCGGCGAGATGAGCTTGCTCTTGGGGTACGGACCGTCGGAGACGGCGGCGTACTCCATCCAGTCCAGCATCTGCCGGGTGAGCTCCGGGGTCTTCGCCGCCGGGCGCCGTCCCCAGCGCCGCCACGCCCAGGCGCCGTAACCGAGCGACCAGGCCAGCGAGGAGCCCCACCAGGGGTTCTCGCCCCACTCGGGTCCGCCCACGCTCGCCATGGTGGTGAGCAGGGTGGAGCCGGTCAGCGGCATGGACAGGCCGATGTACCGGTCGTGTTCGGCGGGCAGGGTGCGGGCGGGCCGCCACTCGCCCTTCCACTTGACCAGGCCCGGGACCCAGCCCCACGCGCCGGCGGCCGCGGCCCCGGCGAAGCCGAGGGTGAGGGCGGTCTTCCAGCCGTCGGGCGTGGCGGACAGCAGTTCGCCGGCCGGGCCCATGCTGGCGGCGGTGGCGGCGAGGGTGAGGCGGCCGCGGTTGTCGAGTGCCCACTGGGAGAGGGTGCGGGACTGCTTCTTGCCGGTCGCCGCCTGGGCCGTGGCCGGGTTGGTCTGCGCGGCGAGGAAGGCGGCGAGGTCGACGTACTGGGGGGTGGGGTTCTTCGGGGCGCGCACGGCGGTGATCCCTTCATGCTCGGGGCGTTGGAGGACGGGTTGGGGGACCCGGTGCTCCCCACCGCTCCCGAGCCGCGCAAGGGGCGCGCGGTTCGGGAGCGTCTGGGCAACACGGGGGCCGGGCCCGCCGGTTGGCAGGCCCGGGGGCTACGGGGTGGGGCGCCTATTCGGCGTTGTAGAAGGTGTTCTGCGCCATCGGGACGTCGGCGTCGTCGACGGCGTCCTGGATGCGGCCGTGGTGGCGGTGCGCGGTCCGCGCGGCGACCTCGGCCTGGTTGACGGAGATGTCGGTGGCGTTCTTGTATGCGTCGGCGGCGGTCTTCTGCCCGGTGATCAGGTCACCGAGCATGTTCATGTTGCCGACCGTGTAGTTGTCGACCTTGAGCGCCTTCAGCTCCTCCGCGATGCCGTTCATCCGCTCGGCCATCTCGCCGGACCAGGCGGCGAGGTTGTCGACGTCCTCCTGGCGGGATTCGACTTCCGCGCGGATGGTGTTGAGCGCGTTGAGCAGGGCGCTGTGGTTGACGACGTCGCCGATCTTCGTGATCGCCATAGGTCGGGTTCCTTCCTGTTCGGGGGGTTCATCGGGGTCGACGTCCTCGATGACGCCGCTGAAGTCCTCGGGGGCGTCGATGTCGTCTTCCGGATCGATCAGCCCGTAGCCGGGGTCGTCGGGGGAGCCGAGGGTGACGATGTCCTCTTCCTGCCAGCGGCCGCGGTCGCTCTCGAACTCGTAGTCCGCGTCGAACCACGGCCACGAGTCGCCGGCGTAGCGGGGGGCGTAGATGACGGTGGTGCCGATCCGCGTGTAGTGGACGTTGACCTGCCGGGAGATGCCGTCTTCCTCCCACGTCCACACGTACGGCTCGACCCTCCGGGGCTCGCTCACCGGTCGTAGTAGCCGGCCTGGGCGGCCTGCTCGATCGGGGAGGACTGGACGGCCTCGGCGATGCCGCCGTGGGACTTGTAGGCGGCGGCCG
The DNA here is from genome assembly GCF_025642155.1 of Streptomyces sp. HUAS 15-9. NCBI lineage: Bacteria > Bacillati > Actinomycetota > Actinomycetes > Kitasatosporales > Streptomycetaceae > Streptomyces > Streptomyces qianjiangensis. The sequence continues at coordinate 49,298 of NZ_CP106800.1, forward strand.
CGGCGGCGGTGGCGAAGTCGCCGGCGTCCTTGGCGGCGGCGCCGTACTGGGCGGCGGCCTGGGACTGGGTGTGGATGGACTCGCGCAGCGCGTCGACCTCCGCGCGGGTCTTGGCGTCGACCTCGAGGTCGGCCATCTCCGCTTCGATCTGGTCCAGCCGGTCGGACAGGGCCTTGTCGTCGGCGGCGATCGCGAGGGCCTCCTCCGAGCGCATCTCGCACATCGCCTTCGTCAGGGTCAGTGCGTTCATCAGCCCGTCCAGGGTGCGGATCTCGGGGATGACCGTGGCAGGTGAGGACATGAGGTCTCCGTTCTGTGCGGGGTCGGGCACCACCGCCAGGTGGCGGCGCCCGGCGGGGGATTCGGGTTCGGCGGGCTTCGCCTCGGAGGCCTTGGCTTCGGCAGCGCGGGCCCGTTCCTCGGCCGCTTCCTCGCGCTCCTTGGCCTCGCGGGCTTCCTTCTGCGCGGCGAGGACCTTGTCGGTCGCCGCGCGGTCGCGGGTGTGCTCGGCTTCCTTGCGGGCCTCCTCGGCCTTCGCCTCCGCCTCCCTCCGTTGCCTGATGGCCTCTTCGAGGACGGCGTTGAGGTCGATGTAGGGGCCGCCGGGCAGGTTCGGGATGCCGGTGCCCGCCTCAGCAGTCGCCGGGGAGTCTTTCGTCTCCTCCGGCTCCTCCTTCGTGTCCGGATCGTCGGCTTTCGCGTCCGGGTCGGCGGTCTTCGGCGGCTCGGTCGGCTTCGGCGGGTAGGGCGGGGGAGGCCCGGCCTTCGCCTTCGCCTCCTCCGCCTTCTTCTTCGCCTCGAGCTCTTCCTTCTTCCGCTGGCGCTCCTCCGCCTTCACCTGCATCTTGCGGCGGTGCTCTTCGCGGATCTCCGGCCAGCGTTCGCGGTAGCCCTCGCCGACGGCCTTCCACATGGTGGAGCCGGTCTCGGTGATGACCGCGAGCGGGTAGGCGGCAGCGCCGCCGACCTTGGCGCTGCGCGGGGCGGCAGCGCTGAAGGTGCCGCCCGGCTCGGTTGGTCCGGGATTCTTCACCACGGTGGTGGAGCCGTCCTTCGGGCCGCTGGCGGCGACCTTCTCGACGGTCTTACGGGACTCGGGGGTGTCGTAGCGGCGGTTTTCGGTGCCGGTCACCTTCTCCACGCCGCGGGCTCCGGCGTAGGCGATGGCGATCAGCAGGATGAGTTCGAACACGACTCGATACCTCCTGCTCAGGCCAGGCCGAAGGCGCCGGCGACCAGGTGGCCGACGGTCGTGATGACCCAGGCCAGGGAGGTCTGGATGAACTCGCCGATGGGGCCGGGGATGGTGGAGGCGAGTACCGGCAGGACGGCGCCCAGGATCCGGGTGCGCATCTCCACCTTCTTGGTGACCAGGTCGTTGACGAACACGGCGGTCACGAACAGGGCGGGGAAGCCGGTGACGATCAGGCCGGTCCACTCGCCGATCGAGCTGGTCGACCAGTTGTTGACCGTGTTGACGGTCTCGTTCCACCAGTGGCCGGCCGGGGTGGCGACCATGGCGGCCGAGGCGGTGGCGATCAGCACGGCCTGGGCGCGGTCGGTGTGGAGCTTGTTGGTGACCTTGTTCAGTCCGGGCAGCTTCTCCGCGTAGTAGAGGAGTGCGGCGGACCCGGCGCAGGCCCCGCCGGCGGCGGCGCTGACAGCGGCGTCGATCATGGTTTTGGGTGTCCTTCCTGGACTCGGTGGGGGTTTGACAGGGCGTCACAGAGCGTCGTAATCTCGCGCGCGCACGGGCGCGCCTGCGCGCGCTGGTGCGCGCGGCCGTACGGGTGGGGTCTGTTTCAGCTGTCACAGCGGCTTGTCACAGGTCTCGTCACAGCTCGTGTCACAGCCGGGCGGTCACTGTGCGTGCGTCTCGCGGATGTGCTCGAGGGCCTGTGTGGCGGCCTCGTAGGCGCGGGCGCGGGCTTCCGCGGGGAGCTTGTCGAGGACGCCTCGGAGGCGGTCGAAGGTGACCGCGGCGACCATGTCCGGGCCCTCCTGGCGGGCTTCCTCCAGGCGCTGTCCCCAGTGCTGCGCGCGCCGGGCCTGCTTCTCGGCCCGCTTGCGCCGCAGTGTCTTCTTCCGCTGCGGCGGGTTGTTCCACGGGGCGGATTCGCTGGTGTCGCTCACCTGCGGTTTTGCCTCCTTCCAGGGCGGTTTCGTGGCAGGGTTGGTGCCGGCGCTTCGGCGCCTTCACCGTGTCCCCGAGGTGCCAACATCACTTCGGGGGCCGGTGGAGCCGTCGAATAGCTCGTTTTCGCAGGTCGGCGGCCTTTTCAGGCCGCCTGGGCGGTCTGACCGCCGTCCTGCTCGTCCAGCAGCTGGAGCGCGCGCTGCTTGCGGTCCTGGGCGGAGCCGGTGGAGATGCCCAGTTCCTCGGAGATGACGCGGACGGTGACCGCGCTCTCGCCTCGGGCCTGGATCATCGCGGCGACCCGGTGGGTGTCCCAGTCGACCTGGCTCATGCGGGCCATGGCGGCGGCTTCAACCGCACGCGCCTCGTGTTCAGCGGCGCGGGCGCGGAGTTCAGCGGCCTGTTCCTTCGCGGCCTCCTGGCGGGCGAGGGATGCGGCGATTTCCTCGTTGTCGAGCTGCTCCTGCTTGGCCGCGTTCACCGTCGCGGCGCGGTGTTCAGCCTCCTTCCGCTCGTGTTCAGCGGCCTCTTCGAGGGCCTTCGCCCGGGCGGCTTCGGCCTCGGCCAGGCGCTGCTGTTCCTGGGCGATTCCGGCCTGGCGGGCGAGTTCGTCCTGCTGGGCGCGGGCGGCCGCGTCGGCCTGGATCCGGCGCTCTTCCTCGGTGGCCTGCGTGGCCATCTGCTGCTTCTCCAGACCCCAGCTGGCCTGCACCTTCTCCCGTTCGATCTGGGCGAGGGTGCGGCGTCGCTCGGTCTCGTCGGCGAGCTCCTGCGCTTCGGCTGCGGCCTGGTCCTCGGCGAGCTTGAGCGCGTGCTGACGCTTGGCCTCACGGAGTTGAAAGTCCGCCTCGGCTCGTTGAATCTCCGCCTGAGCCTCGCGTTCCGCTTCGGCTCGGGCGATCTTCAGCTGACCTTCGGCGCGGATCTTGTCGACCTCCGCTTGAATGCGAGCGGCCCCGAGTTGAACATCGGTCTTGACTCGCTGAATCTCGGCCTCGGCACGCTGAACAGCGGCCTGGGCCTCCCTCTCGATCCGCTTGGTCTCCTCCACCAGCGGCACCCCGAGGGCGCGCTCCACGCTGAACCCGAAGGGCGCCAGCTTGAACGGCAGCATCTCGTTTGCGGACGCCGCCTTGCGCCAGCCCCGCGGATCGTTCTCGTACTTCTGGCGCAGGCCCTCGCGGTAGATCCGCAGCTGCTGGTGTTGGGCAGCGACCACCGTGTAGGGGAGGTTGTAGAGCCGCATCCGGCGGGCGAGGCGGGGCGTGGACAGCGGGGCGAGGATCCACCGGGTCAGCGGGACCGACCCGAGCGGGGTGGCGCCGGCCAGCAGGTCGGCCATCCGGCCGATGTAGTGGCGGGCGGCCTCCACGGCGATGATGAACAGCACCGGGATGACGCCGTGCATGGACGCCGCGAGCGGGTCGTCCGTCACCGGCCCCCCGGCGGCTGCGTTGAAGGCCACCGTGGCGGCTGTCAGGCCGTGGGCGGCCCAGCGCAGGATCGGCAGCGGCATCCGCTTGCGCATCATGTAGAGATCGAGCGCCAGGAGCACGAGGATCCCGGCGTCGATCCCGATGGGGAACGCGTAGGAGAAGCTGCCGAAGTGCTTGCTCTCCGCGAGGTGGCGCAGGGTGTTGTAGGAGCCGGTGAAGCCGATCGCGGCGAGCACCGTGCCGCCGACGCCGGCGATGACGGCGAGCATCCGCATGGTGCGCGGGTCGCTGTCCGACGCGGATTCCGTGGTCTCCGGAACGTCGTCCGTCTCGGCTACAGGCTCGGGGTGGAGGTCGGCCCGCAGGGCGGGCGGGGTGTCTGGGGCGGGGAAGTGGTCGGTCGCCGGTTCGGCGTCGGAGCGGACCAGGTCCGCGGGGATCGTCATTGTGTGCTCCTTGATCGGTCGTGCCGGGGGCGGCGGGGGATGGCGGGTGGGGGTCGCTCAACCCCGGGGGTCTGCCCGACCTGGCGGGCGAGGACAAGGCGCCGGCCCGCAGTGCGGGCGGGCTGCTGTCCGAAGGCCCGTTCGGCGGGCGCGAAGTTGGGTGCCGCTCCCGGTCGGCGGGAGCCAGCGGAGCGGACCAGAGGGGAGGCCCCGGGCGCTCCCTGCCGTCCCCGCCGCAGGGCGGGGGCGACAGGCAACTCGGGGAGGTTCAGCCCTTGTTGCGGTTGAGGTAGGCGTCCTGCAGCCGGCCGAACGACTCGACCAGCCGGGCCGCGGCCCCGCAGAGGGACTCGGGCGTGCAGGTTGTGCAGGTGTCGGCGTGTTCGCGGAGCGCCCGGTCGGCGGCCATGTACCGCTGGTACAGGTCGTCAGCCATGCGCGCGGCGGCCGAAGTCGTGATCGGAGTTGGTGCGACGGAGCGCGTCTTGCAGGCGCTGACGTTCGGTGTCGCTCATGCCGTCGCCCCCTTCTTGTTCTTGGCCTGGCTGGCGCGGTTGCGGGCGGCGCGCCGCTTCAGCGAGCGCCGTTCGTCCTCGGACAGGCCTCCCCACACGCCGGAGTCCTGGCCGGACTCCAGCGCCCACTGGAGACAGGTCTCGATGACGGGGCATCGACGGCAGCACGATTTGGCCTCTTCGATTTGGATCAGGGCCGGGCCGGTGTTGCCGATGGGGAAGAACAGCTCCGGGTCCTCGTTGGCGCACTCGGCGCGGAATCGCCAGTCCATTACTTCGCGCCTCCGTTCGCGCCGGCCTCGCGGACCAGGTGGTCCGACGTCGTCCATACGGTGCCGATCGGGAAGGGCTCGCCGCCGGGGCGGAGCACGTCCTTCACGATCAGCGCCCACTGGGCGCAGCGGCGCTTGAGCAGTTCGCGGGCCCGCTGCGGGTCGCGGACCACGGCGAGCACCTCGAAGGCGCCGTCGCTGTTCTGGTAGATCGCGCCCGTGTCGCGGGGGCCGATCTGCTCGTCGACGACCCGGCGCAGTGCTTCGAGGGTCGTGGTCTCACCGCTCGCGGCCGCGGGCGGGGGGAGCGGGTGTGTCATGCTGAGGGTGTGCAACAGGGCCTCCAGGTAGGTCCGTTCGAACAGCCCCCGGTGGCCCCCGGGGGCTGTCGCCTTTTCGGTCGGCTGTCGTACGAGCAGCCACGGCCGCCGCCCTCCCCGTGCTGGTCGGGAGGGCGGCAGCCGTGGTCGTTCGTGGCGAGGTGCGCTCAGGCGGCGGGCTTCTTCAGCAGCGGGAGACCAGGTCCCTCTGCGGGGGCGTCGCCGTCGGGCAGCTGGGCACGCTGTGCGTCAGCGGCCTGAACGTCCGCGATGACGGCGGCCCACTCGGCCTTCCGCCGGCGCGGCAGCTGTTCGGCCAGGTGGCGCTCGGCCTGCTGCCGCAGCTCCTCCATGCCCGCGCGGACCTGGCGCCGCTTCGGCTCCTGCCGCTGCAGCCGGGTGTAGAGAGCGGCGAGACGTGCACCATCGGTGCAGCCCGCGCGGCCGGGGCAGGCCGCGCACTGCTCGCAGTGGGCCCGGTACGCCTTGAGAGCCGCCGCCGCGGTGAGCGGGGCCGGGGTCACCTTGCTGACCGGCGGGGCGACGGTGGTGCCCATCCGCTTCACCCGGGTGGTGTGCCGGGCGCCAGCGTCCATGGCCTGGTTCTGACGGCGGTCGGCCAGCCTCTCGTACCTGGCGAGCCACTTCTCGGGGATGATGTCGAACCAGATGCGCTGGCCGCTGCCGGGGCAGCGGGGCACACGGTCCTCGGTGCGGCGGTGCCGGGGCTGGCCACTGTGCGGCTCGGCCCGATGTGCGGTGATCATGCGGCCCTCCACCGTGCGCCAGGTCTTGCAGTCTGGGCAGACGACGGACCGCTCCCCGGGACGAAGATTGATCAGGTCGGGCCGGATCTCGCTCGCCTTGAGCGGAGTCCGCTGGTTGTGCTTCATGAGGAATGTCCTCCAAGACGGCGGGTTGCGTTCTCCGCCCCCCACGGGCTTATCGGAAAGGGCCGTGGGGGACAGGCAGCGCAACTGCTGTCGGCTGCGCCCGCAAAGAGCCGACCGGGGACCTCGTGGTACGTCTCCCGGCACCCACCATCAGGTGAGCGATCACACAACTCAGAGCGGTGCTGCGCTATTTGGTTTTGGGGTGGTGCTTGGGGCCGTCTCCGGCTTCCCACCACCAGGGCCGAGCGGGGCGCGGTCCTGATAGAAGGCGTCCGGGGTCAGCTGGCGAAGCGGTCCATCTGCGCCTGCAGGAGCGCGGCCTGGCTGGTCTTGCCACCGCCCGTGGTGCCGCCGATGAGGAGGTGGAGGGTGCCGGCCTCCCGGCGCTGGGCCAGGTCCTCGGCGGTGGCGAGGTCCACGACGACCTGACCGCCCTCGGCGTGACGGCCGAGGACGAACCGGTTGGTGGCGATGGCCTCGGCGAAGGCCGGGCTCGCGGCCTCCACCGTGTGCTCGTAGCCCTCGATCTCGGCGGTGGACCAGGTGGTGACATCGCCGTGCGCGGCGCGGAAGGAGTCCGGGGTCTGCATCGCAATCAGGTCCTCTCGGTGTTGATCGGCGGATCGGCGGGGTTCAGGCGGCGAGCGGGGCGACGGTCACGGTGCCGCGGAACGCGGACACCTCCGTGTTCGCGGGGTTCAGCTGGGAGGCGTACGGGAGGAGGACGTCGACCAGGCGCTCACGGACCAAGGCGGTGACGGCCGGGTCGGCGACGATGTCGCGGGCGGCGGCCAGCCGGTTCTCGCGGGCCTCGATCGCCTCGATGGCGGTGTAGATGTCCAGCCCGTCCAGCTGCTCGTGGGCCAACGTGCCGGCCTCGTACAAGTCGAGCGGCGTACCGAACGCCACGTCCAGGTCGACATCGCCGAACTCCGGGAACTCCACCTCCAACTCGTCCAGGAGCGCGAGGGTCTCGCGGTCAAAGGACTCGCTGGCGAGGCTGGCGGTGGGACGGCGGGTGATCTTCACGGGGTGGAGCTCCTCTCGAAGGGGTGTGACCTGTCGGTTCAGTCGAGTAGGCCAGCGCAAGGTGATCAGACGGTCTCCGTAGGTGACCCCTCCTGCACTGACCTCAGTGAAGCAAATCTCTTTAAAGAGGTCAACAGTTCTCCATAGAGATCCTGTGAGATCCTTGCACCGGCGCGCGAGCGTGGCTTCGCTCTTCGCCCGGCCCGTACGATCAGCTCTATAGAGAGAAAGAGCCTGGGGAGATAGATGAGCCGCGAGTCCAGCACAGACCAGCCCAAGTACCTGCGCATCGCCGCAGAGCTGCGGGCGATCCTGGAACGCGGTGACTACGCCCCTGGCGACCGGCTGCCAGGCGAAAACACGCTCGCCGCTGACTTCGGCGTGGCGTCCCTGACCATGCGCCAAGCTCTCGGTCTGCTGCGAGGCGAAGGCCTGGTGGGGTCCCGCAAGGGATCGGGCTGGTATGTCGAGGACTTCCGCCCCATTCGCCGTCGTGGCATTCCCCGACTGGCGCGTGACCAGTGGGGAAGCGGCAAGACGATCTGGTCCGCCGACGATGACCGCTCGCCAGACGTTGACCAGGTCACGGTTACCGAAGGAGCGGTCGCGCCTCAGCACATTGCTGAGGTGCTCGACCTCGCGGAGAACGAGACCGTCTGCGTACGCAGCCGTCGATACGTCATGGAGGGCCGACCCGTCATGCTCGCGGCGTCTTACCTCCCGCAGACCCTGGTCGCTGGATCGGCAATCACCGAGGCCAATCCGGGTCCAGGCGGAATCTACGCTCGCCTTGCAGACCTCGGGCACGCGCCTACTCGGTTCCGTGAGGAGATCCGGGTGCGTATGCCATCTGGGGAAGAAGTGGCGCGGCTGTCCATTCCGGCCGACCGGTCCGTCATCAAGTTGGCTCGCACCGCCCTGGATGCTGACGGACGGGCAGTTGAAGTCAATGAAATGACCATGGACTCCGCCGCGTACGTGCTCGACTACGAGTTCGACGCCTGATGGACCCGCTTCGTGCCCCAGGCGCTGCGGGTTGCTACTCCCGCTACACAGGGAGCCAACCCACAGTGCCCGGCGCGCACGAAGCCGATCGCAAGAGCCCATGCGTCTCACCGGTCCCGCCGGTGAGACGGCATCAGCAAAGCCTTCAAGACCAGGCCTGTCACGCTGGTGCTGGCCACGGTGGTGACGATGTCCCGGACCACCAGGAGCATGACCGAGATGACAAGGCCAACAGTCAGGATTGCCGTGGCGGCTACAGCGGCTCGGGCCCAGTGGCGCGTCCTCGGCAACGGTGTGTGCTCGCCGCAACGGCAGCCCAGGACTGGGGGGTTGGATGTGAGGTCGGTGGAGCGGCCGTGCGCGTCGGTCACCAGGTGCCGGTTGTCGGTCATGGTGTCCCTCCTCAACTCGCCGCCAGATCACATGAATTTGCTGATCACAACCGTCTGATGGGGGAGCATGACCAGACGAGGTCCGGCAGCGGTCCCGTACCGGACCAGTCCGGGACATGAAGAGGACCGCTGCCGGACCAGGGCCCTTGCTCTGCTGACTAGCCGTCGTCGCAGCACGACACTGGGCGCTGCAGAGCACGTATTCGTGACTCGGGAGGACCGGTGGCCGGCAACGCGCGCAAGGGAGATCCGCGTACGACGTTGGAGTTCCTGCTGCGCCAACAGCCGCGTACGTACGAAGAGATCGTCCGTGAATTCGGGCGTCTCGCTGACGAGTTGGGTGAGGACGTCACGCTCAGCTCTCGGCACCTTCGTCGGCTGGCCAGTGGGGCACGGGCTGGCACAACGCCAGTCATGCGTCGTGTTCTGCAGCAAATGTTCGGCAAGCCGCTCGATGAGCTTCTGGCGCCGTGGGACGGCGGAGCTCTACCGGCGGTGGACGAATCCACGGGGCTGGTCCTGGCTACAGGGCAGCCAACTGCGGACCGGGAGTTGATTGAAATGGCGGCACGACGCGCTAAGAGTTTCGCCCTCGCGGCAGGCCAGACGGAGTTGACGTCCGGCGTGATGGAACAGGTACACGCGGATGTCCAGCGGCTGGCGACCGACTACCCGCAGCTTCCATTGTCGGAGCTGCTGCCAGACCTGATCACCACGCAGGACACCGTCTTCACGCTGCTGGAACAGCAACGGCGCCCCTCTCAGGCGCGCCAGCTCTATTTCCTCGCTGGTGTCACGGGGGGTCTGCTCGCGAAGGCTTCGCACGACATGGCCGACCCGCACGCGGCGCTGACGCAGGCCCGAACGGCGTTCGTGTGCGCCGACAACGCGGACCACAACGGTCTGCGGGCCTGGATCCGCGGCATCCAGTCGCTCGTCTCCTACTGGGCCGGCCGCACCCGGGAGTCCGTCCGCTACGCCCAGTCCGGCGCGGAGTTCGCGACGACTAACACGTCCAGCGTGTGGCTGCCGATGAACGAGGCCCGCGCCTGGGCGGCACTCGGCAACGCGAACGCGGCGCGGGCCGCCATCGAGCGGGCGGAGGACGCCTGGGACGGCGTGCAGGAGGACGAGGTCGACGAGCTGGGCGGTCTGTGCAGCTTCGGCCGCACCCGGCAGATCTACTACGCGGCCGAAGCCCTGTCGTGGCTGCCCTCCCAGGCCGACGCGGCAGGCGACTACGCCACCCGCGCCGTGGAGGCCTACGCGGACACCGCGTCTCCGGAGTGGGCATTCGGCGACCAGGCCGGCTCGCACAGCGCCCTGGCCATCGCACGTATCCAGGCTGGAGAGCTGGAAGGCGCAGAAGAAGCCGTGGCGCCCGTCCTCGGGCTTGCTCCCGAGCAGCGCATCAACGGAATCATCAACTGCACGGAGCGGGTGCACCGCGCTCTGCGGGACTCGCCGCTCGCCGACGCTGGCGCCGGTCTGCAGGAGCAGATCGAGATCTTCACGCGCACGCCCCTGAAGTCCCTGCCCCGTTAGGAGTCCCGTTGACGTATCCGATCCGCATCGTCGGTGACCACGTCGTCCTGCGCGAGTTCACCCGCGATGACGCCGCCGACGTCCTTGCCATCATTGGTGATGACAAGGTCACGACCTGGCTCAGCTTCGACAGCCGCGACCGTGACCAGGCCGTCGCCATGATCGAGGGCACGCTCGAGCGCGCTCAGCAGGAGCCCCGGACGGAGTTCTACCTCGGGGTGACCAAGCGCGACGACGACCGCGTGATCGGATTCGCCCGGATCGGGCTCAGTGGCGTCCAGGCCGGGAAGCTGGGCTACGCCATCGCAGCTAAGGAGTGGGGTCGCGGCTACGCCAGGGACGCGGCCCGCGCTCTGGTCACGTACGCGTTCAAGGAGATCGGTCTCCACCGGATCACCGCGGCGATCGGTCCGGACAACGCCGCCTCAATCGCGGTCGTGCAACAGCTCGGTTTCACCCGCGAGGGCGTGCTACGCGACCACGTGTTCACCAACGGAGCGTGGCGCGACAGCGCGCTGTTCTCCGTTCTCGCCCACGAGTGGAGCTGGTGATGGCTGGGCGGTTCGTTCACTGCGCCGGCCGGACCAAGCTCACCGAGGACCAGGTCGAAGTACTGAGGCGCGCCGATCCTCAAACCCCAGTCGACGCGTTCACTGGCTTGCAGTGGTGCGAGTTGTCGAACGGGCACACAGGAGTACCGCACCACAGCGAGGTCACGTCCATCTTCGAGGGGAACAACTGGTGGGTGCGCTGGGACGACGATGTGCACGAGCTCGTCACGCTGGACAGCTGCCCCGTCGATTGGAACCCGCAGGACGAAGTCAAGTCCCAACCATGCGGACTCTTCCCTGGCCACCCCGGCCGCCACGGCTGGGCTGAGAAAGATCCCGATACGTGCGCACACGCCGGGGCGGGAACTCCCCGGCAGATTTCCGAAGCCGTCACGTTCGACGGCCGCTACATCTCCGTCTTCGAAGCGCCGTGCTTCGGATGCCCGGCACGGATGGTCCAGGTACGGATCCTGGATCCGAAGCAGGCCCGGCCGCCACAGGACCTCGGCGCCAGCATCAGCATGTGGTCATTCCTCGGCCCGGAGGCGGGGCTATGACCGAAGCGATGGTGGCCGACCAGAGCGTTTGTATGTTCCTACCGGAAGACCCTCTTCCTGGTGCATCCGGCGCTGATCGTGAATGCTGTTCTGGTCCTCTGCTTCCCGTCAGGCGGGCGGCCAACTCGGAAAGTTGCCCGCCGGACGGGAGATCCGGCGAACCCGGCAAATCCCTCTTGGCGAATCCGGAAAAGTCTGTTCGGATCAAGGGCACTACAGACGCGACCTGCGCGTTTGTAGTCGAGAACGGGTCGAAGACGTCATCGGGGAGGTGCAGCGAAGGGATGCGCGAGGTGCGGGGGAGCGTCCTGGGTCTTGTCCGTCTCGGGGTTGCGGGGGCGCAGTGCGCGCAGCGCGGCCCTCAGCGTCGGCTCGTAGTCCGCGGGGTTCCAGTCGTCGGGCACGGTCACCTTCGTCCGCAGCCGCTCCCCTCCGACGCGGTGGATCTTGCAGTCGACGAACGGGATCAGGCCGAGGCCCTTGGCGTGGATGAGGACCGGTTTGCCAGCCTTCACCATGTCGATGACCTCGAGGCGGGCGGTCTCGCCCAGCCGGTAGACGTGGCCGTTGGCGCCGCGTTTGGTGGAGCCGACGACGACCATGCCGTCGAAGCCGGCCGCTTCCTGCTTCCACTTCTCCGCGTAGGTCTCCGGCGTGAACAGGTCGTCGAACTGCAGGAGCTCGGTCCCGGGCAGCCGGTGGCGGATCTTCGCCAGGCGCCGGTCCCACTCCCTGCGGCGGGCGATGTGCGGGGTGGCGCAGATGTAGACGCGGACCGGGTCGCCGACCTTCCGTCCTTCGCGGATCTTCTTCATGGCCGCGATGTACGCGCGCTGTTGCGCGGCGGTCGCGTAGGTGGCCACGCCGGGGTCCAGGGCGTCCCAGCCGAGGGGAGGGGATGCAGGCATGGACGTCATCTTCCCCTGAGCCACTGTCAGGCCCCGTCGCTGCACTCCGAGATGTCCCTTCCACACGGTTCTCGCCGACTCACCCGCGACGCCCTCTGCACGAAGCGTGAGCGACGCTGTATGGTGGCTGCGATCAAGATCTACCTGAATATTGAAAACCCCCAGCGCCTAAGCAACGCCGGGGGAGTAGAGAACCTAACTAGGAGGCTCTCGGTGTTCATGGCACCACTGTACCCGTGGGCCTTCCAGGCCACACAAGATCCCCGCCGTCTTCGCGATCACTCGCGCCGCACGTCAGCGGGGTCTTTTCGCGTTCCCGCGCACCCCGACCAGCCCTCCGCGGAGGGGGTCGAGATGACGTAGGTCTGGGGCGGCATTCGCCGCCGGGACGCTCAGCCACCCAGGTGACTCGCAATCACCCCGGCTGGCGCCCCATCTGTCTCCAGAGGGTTTCGCACGCCCTCTGAAGGGATTGTCCGTCCGGTTCGCACCCGGTCGAACAGTTCGATCTCTGGTTCTCGCCGAACCACAAAGCACCACGAGGGGGCTTCGTCATGCCCTCTTCTACTCGAAGGAGGCCGTCGCCATTTTGCACCACCAGCTTGCCTCGCGCCAGCCTGACAATGCCCGGTTGATCCGGGTTTGCCAGCCTGGGCTGTCACATGTGACGGAAAATGTCCGCCCCGTACGTCCCGAATGTGCGGTTGTTCGGGTCGGCTTCGGGGTTGCCCCGAGGGTTCCTGCTGCGGTTGTCCACAGCCGCGGGGCCCGTTCGGCGCGTCATCTGTCTACAGGTGATCTGGTCCATGGTCGCCGGATGGATCATGTTCTGACGTCCTTCCGGGCGGGCCGATGAGTGCCGTGGCGGCGCCGGCCGCCGTGATGGTTCCCGCTGCGCGTTCGTCAGTCGACGACGTCGCGGTCGACGTGCTGCCCGCGCTCTACGTGCCGGAGGCGCGGCAGTGGCTGTCAACGTCGGCGGGCCGGGTCGCGCCGGAGGGCTACTCGTGGATGCAGGGGGTGCACTGGGTGGCGGGTTCGGGTTTGTACGAACCGCGTCGGCACCGGTCGCACGGTCCGCGTTCGTTCGGGCGGACGACGGTGTTCATCGCGCAGCTGCTCAGCGAGCTGTCGCCGTGCCGTCCGGGGATCGAGTACCTGATGCGTCGCACCGGCCTGACGAAGCGGGCGGTGCAGAGCCACCTGCAGATTCTCCGGGAGACCGGGCTGCTTGCCTACATCGTGAAGGGCACGCGACAGCGGGGCGGGCCGCCGCAGGCGTCGGAGTTCGCGCTGATGCTGCCGCCCGAGTTCGATGCCGCGCTGGGGATCCGGACGGCTGGTGAGGGCACCGGGCGGCGGGTGACCGGGATCGCGGAGTTCGGTCGCAAGTTGATGGCGAAGCTGGCAGCGAAGGCGGCCCGGAAGGTGCGCCGGCCCCGGTCGCCGATGTCCTCGAGGACCGCGCCGAAGGCTGCCCGAAAGGGGGCTACGGAGGCCTCTGTGACTGCTGTTTCGGCGGAGTCCCGTTGCACCCCAATGGGGGGTAGTTCCTCAAGTGTTTCGACTGCGAGTACTACTTCCTTCCCCCCTGAGAGCAAGCTCGCAAGCGGGGGCAGCGAGTCACCCATCCCGGAGAAGTCCAAGGCCAAGGCCGGCGGTCGCCGGAAGCTGAACACGGTCGGACGCCGCTTCCAGCTGGCGAGGGAGCTCACCCAGGAACTGGACTGGCTGCGCGGCTGCTCGGTGCCCCGGATCGCCTGGGTGGCCCGGACCGTTGCTGATGCCGGATGGACCGTGACCGACGTCCGTGCCTGGCTGCACTTGCGCGGCGAGGCGGCCCACGTCCGTCGGGGCTCCGGGCTGCTCGCCGTGCTGCTGGCCAACGCGGTGACCGTGCTGGACACCCCGGCCAAGCGGGCCGAGGCTGTTGCCCGGTGGCGCGGTGCTCAGGAGGCGGCCCGCCGTGACTGCATCCAGCAGGTCCGTGCCCAGCGGGAGCGGTTCGAAGGGGACTGGGAGGCACCTTCCAGCCGCTCCGTCCAGCGCGAGGTGGCGCAGGCGTTCGCCCAGGTCCGCGAGGTGGCTAACGGCGGCCGCCACCAGGACCAGGCCCCCAGCGTCGATGACCGGTGCGTGGACCCGGAGCTGAATGACCCGCAGGTCGAGCAGATGCGCGAGCAGGCGCACGGCGAGCTCATGCGGGGCGTGACCGACCTGATCGACCTGGCGGTCGACTCCATGGGCCCCGAGGCCGCCGAACAGCTCTACGGGGCGGACCTGATGCGCCGCGCCCGCCAGCTGGCAACTGCTACCCGCAGCTCGCTCATGACCATCACCCACCGGTAGGAGGCCCAGATGACCGAGACCACCACCATCGAGCAGGCCGGCTCGGACGGCCCCGAGCTGTCCGGTGTCGACCTCGCGCGGGTCGCGCTGCACGCCGCCCGCGATGCCGCCCGCAAGCGCGGCGAAACTGAGGCCCGGATGCCGCGCCGCCGCACACAGCGTGTCGTGAAGCGCGACGGCCGCGAGCCGAGCGGGTTCGCCGCCGTGCTCCAGGGCCTCATGGCGGAGCGGGCCTGGGCGGTCCCGGCCGCAGGCGGCAGCGTCCTGGACCGCTGGCCGGACATCGCAGCCGCGGTCTCATCCCGGCTGCCCGAGCACGTCCAGGCCGTGGCCTTCCACCCGGAGAGCGGGCAGCTGGACCTACGCCCGGACTCACCCGCCTACGCCACCCAACTCCGCCTGATCACCGCCCGGATCATCACCGCGGCGAACCAGGAAGTCGGCACCGACGCCGTCCGCACCGTCCGCGTCCTGGCCGCCGGCGCCGCGCCCGAGCCCCGTACGGCGGAGCCCGCCCCGCAGACCACGACCGCGCCCCCGGCGTCGGTGAAGACCCGCGACACCGCCTCGCCCGGCTACCACCAGGCGCTGGCCGCACACATGGCCGTCGCCCCCGACAGGCGGGTGGACCCGGGCATCGCGGAAGCAGTCGAGCGGCAGACCAGGGCCATGCGCGAGCTCAGCCGGCGGGCCTTCCCCGAGCCGGAGGCGTCCTCGGACGACCAGCCGGCCCCGATCGAGGCGGCCCGCATCCAGCGCCGCCGCGCGTCCGAAGCCACCCACACCCTGGCGCTGCGCCGGGCCCGGGCCGAACGAGCGGCCCGTCAGACCGGGACGGCGGCTGCCACGCCGCAGCCCCCGGCGGTCCGGCGTACGGCGTGAATGCGCAGGCCAGGACCGACGGCGGACAGCCTCACCGGCGTGCCGGTTGAACTGGGCGATCGCCACCGCCTCCGTACCGTCCCGACATCTGCTTCTCGTAACCGGATCATTCGGCGCATTGCCGAATGACAAGATTGAGGATCTGCCAGGCGCAGGCAACGATCGGAGACCACAAGCGATGCCGAAGAAGCGTAAGAAGAACCGCAAGGCGCCCCGGCAGAACAGCCCCAGGCGAAGCACTTCCCCGCAGCAGGCAGGTGCGCAGCCCGCCGACGGGGAAGCCGATTGGGAAAGCCTTCCCGATGAGGACTTCGACCCGCTCAGCGCCCTGGCCGACCGGTATCCGACTCCGGCTGACGCAGTGAAGGCCGTCCAGGCCGGCGAGCCGGTGGAGTGGATCGGCGACGTTGAGGGCGCCACGATGCGCCACCGTGTCCTCCTCGCCGACAACGGTGAAGCCGTAGTCGAGCAGGCCGTCTTCCTCGACGGCACCCTGGAGCAGATGGTGCTGTGCGCAGCGCACCAGGCCGGCGAGCACGGCAGGGACCAACTGCACACGGGCGTGCTCGCCGCTCTCGCCGCCCTGCACACGGTGATCCGGCCGATTGTGGAAGCCGGCGTCCGTAAGGTCCGTCCCGACTACACCGCTGCCGTACTTGAGTCCTTCCACGAGGCGCCCGAACCGAACGGTCCGGGCACACCGGTGTTCGGATGGCGTACCTTCCACAGCGTCGGCCCGGACACCACCTGGGACGACACGATCGACACGGCCACCTGGAACAGCTCCACCATGATGTCCGGCTTGGTCGGGGACTCGGACGACGTACCCGAGCTCCAACCTCCCCAGCTGGCCCGGCTGCTGCACGACCATGGCGTCCCGGTCATCCTCTGCGCCAACTGCGGCGACCCCATCACCGACCGTCACCCACGATGGAGCGGTGTCTGGGTCTCGCCCAGCAACGACAGCGGGCCACTGTGTGAGGCTCCCGTCCCTGCACTGCAGCGCCCGGCTCCCAGGCTCGGGTGGCTCACCGACGCAGAGTTCTGCTACCCGCACCAACCCGCACCCGTGGGCGACTGACGACGTGCCAAGACGCCGCGGGGCAGGGGCCAGCCGAAGCGCCGGGACCTGCCCCGCGGCGTCACCGGCTATCGCAGTGGAGCCGCTCCCAGGGCAGGGGCGAGATCTTGGATGCCGTCGAGCAGTTCCCCAAAAGTGATCTTTTCGTCCGTGGGGCCGTAGTCGAGGGCCTGGAGCAGGGCGGTCCATCGTTGCGGCTGGGTGCCACAGAGGGCGAGCAGGTGGGGCAGGGCGAGGTCGGGCTCGCTGCGGGTGAGGATCTCGTCTGCGGGCAGCTGGCGCAGGTGATCGAGGGTGCGGTGGCGGGAGTCCAGGACGGCACGGTAGACGTCCCGGCGTGACCAGAACCCTTCGGACTCGGGAGCGTCGAGCCAGGACTGCAGGACAGCGGCCGGGTCGGGGTGGCGGTCGAGCTCCTCGTCGGTGAGCAGCCGCAGCACGGCTTCGTTGGTGTCGGCCGGGGCAAGGGCGGCCGCGGCCGTGTGCAGCCACTCGGGGACGTCGTTCTGGTGGCAGAGCCAGGCAAGTTCGAGCGGGTGCAGCCCGGGGAGGGTATCGGTGACCGCGGCGCGCGGGGTGTGCCGGTTGCCGGCGAGTGCGGTCAGCGCGGCGACGCGCCGGTGCTGGTAGTTGTGCTCCAGGAGGCGGACCGGACTGAGCAGGTCGGTGCCGTCGGTGACGCGGGACAGGCGGGGGCTGGGCGGGGTGGAGACGACGGCGGGCTGTTCCAGCGTGGCCAGCAGGGCGCAGGCCTTGGCCAGGTGGGCGGGGCTGGTGCTGAGCAGGGCCAGGTCCTCGGCAATCGCGACGGCCCGGTGCTTGCGGTCGTCGTTGCGCGGTGGGGTGAGCAGGCGGCCGCGGCGGACACATTCGTCGGCGGCCGCCTGCAGCTGGGTGGCTGCGATGTCGGTGAGACGGGGGTTGTAGCGGACCCGGTTGGCGATGTGGTGGAGCCGGTGGCGGGCGTTCACGCTCGGCTTGGGCAGGCCGGCCATCTCCGGCAGGCACAGGGCGGGCAGGCAGGCCCGCAGCAGGGCGGTGTCGAGCGCCGGCTCCGGCTCGGGCTGCTCGGCCGGGCTGTCGTCCGTGTCTCCGGTGAGGGAGGAGCTGCTGGCCGCTATCATGCGGCTGCGTCGGGACTCGACTTCGGCCTGGTCCAGCAGGAGGTGCTGGACGGCGGTGCCGAGGGTGGGGTGTTCGACCAGGTCGTGCCAGCGCTCGGGGCAGGTCGCGAGGATGCGCCAGGGAGCGCCTTCGCCGAACTCGTGGGGCAGGCCCCGGTCGACACGTTGCGCGAACTGCCATTCCTCGTGCTGCGGGTCCTTCAGCAGCCGGGCGAGCGGGGTGAGGGCGTGCTCCAGGACCGCGTCGAAGAGCGCCGGGGGGATAGGAGGGGCCGGTTCGGCGTCCGGCCGGTACAGGTGGCGGTTGGGCTCCCAGTCGGTGACGACGTCCTCGAGGTCGGTGTCGTGCATGCCGGGCAGCAGGCCGATCGCGGCGTCGACCTGGTCGGGGTGGCGGGCCAGGCCGATGACCAGGCCCGGCGTCGGGCGGTGGGTGCGCAGGATCGTCGGCAGGTCGCCGGCCACAACGACGCCCTGGCCGGCGAGTTCGGCGAGCTGCTTGTCGTCGGCCTGCTGAAGGAGTTGGCGGCGCAGTCCGGGGCGGGTGACGCGGCTGAGCAGGGCCGGCAGTGCGTCCGCGAGGGCCTTGGCGCGGCGCTCTTCGCCGCGGCTGTCGACGCCGTAGGGGGCCAGGGAGGTCGAGCACAGTGCCTCGATCACCGTGGGCAGTGCCTCGTCCGGCAATGCGTCGCTCACGGCGAGCTGCTGCCACAGCCAGTACGTCCCGGCGTTCACCATGCTCTTTGGCCCTCCCCGGCGCGTTGACTCGGCGTGACCGGCCGGTCACCGCCGTTCCTGGTGTGACCGTACGCGTGGCGCCCGCCCACCGGCCCGGGTTTGGCGAAATGCCCGGATCGTCAACCGCGCAGTTCGCGCTGGGCTCGGTCGCGGAGCGCTGCGGGGCCAGCATGGCCTCGAGGACCACGCATTTGCGCTGGGTTCCGGCCGGCGATTTGGTGTCGTCGAGGACGCCCTGGAGGACGCCCTGTTCGATCTGGGCAAGCGGGGTGCGTTCACGTCGGTTCATGACTGCATTGCGCGAGGTCCCGACCGATACCACTTCCCCCGCCTGTGCGGTCATAGGGCTATTGCCGCAGGTAGGCGCGCCGTCCTGCGGGGCCGCGGGGTGGTGAACACACCCGGCTGGAATGTGGGTATTTTCTGGGCATCAAAGCGGGTATTTTGTGGGTAAGACCTGAAGGAGGTCTCATGCCCACCGATGCCAAGACGCTGGCGGTCGAGCTGCGTCGCCTGTTGCGCCGGGGACTGCCGGTCGATCCTGCCGCCGTCGGCGGCGAGCTGCTGGACCTGCCCGGTGTCGTGGCGCGGGCTCACGGTTCGAACGATCTGGCCGTGCGCGCCCACGCCCTGGACGGGATGCTGCGCGGGCAGCTGGCCCGCCTGCCGCATGCCCCTCTCGCCCCGGCCGCCCGGCTGCTGTTCGGCGCAGTCCCCGCCACGGCGGGCGTGACGCTGACGGCCCGCCGGGCGGAGGCCGCCAAGGTCTCCGGTTACGAGGTGCACCACTTCCGCAAGCACATCGAGCCCCGCATCTGCACCCTGCTCGCCGAACAGCTGCTGGCCGACGCCCAGGCGTTCGCGGCCGCGCACGCGGCCGCGCCCCGTCTGTCGCCGGAAGCGGGCTCGCTGCGGCTGCCAGCGGACGTGTTCGCCTGGGAGGTCGCCGAACACGAGGAAGCGCTGTGCGAGCTGTGGTCGAGGCTGTACGCGCTGCGGGCTGCACTGCTGAGAACGGCGCGACTGGCGAGCATGGATGACGCCGTTCCGCCGGAGGCTTCGGATGAGGTGCTGTGGCGGTACGTGGCACTGAGGGCAGCCATCGCTCGCTACCGCGCTGCCTACGGCCCTGTCCTGCTGCCCGCTGACACCGCCCCGGTTGCTCCGGCCGACCTGGAGAAGCTGGCCGGGCCCCTGCCCCAACTGCCCCCGACCGACCTGGCGTTGCTGTCCGCCCTCCCCGTGACGGCCGATTGGCAGGCCTTCACCGCTCGGCTCGGTGAGACGGGCGACGGCGTGCGGATCCGTGACGCCTGGCACGAGGCCCTGATCGAGCAGTTGACCGACACCACCGCAAGGAGAACCGCGTGAGCACACCACATCCGCCCCGCCGCTTCGTCATCACCGGCGGCCCCTCTTCCGGGAAGGAGGCGGTCTTCGACGAGCTGCACAAGCGCGGTCTGCCCGCCTCCACCGGTGAGATCGCCCGCGAGATCTACCGCAAGCACCGTGACCGGCTCGGCCGCCATCTGCAGGTCAGCGACCGCCGCGAGTACTCCCGGGAGGTCCTGGAGGGCTTCGTTGCCGAGTACTGCGCTCACAAGGCCGGCGACCGGTTCTACAACCGCGGCATCCCCGACGGCTACGGCTGGGACGCCTTCTTCGGCCTGGGCCCCTACCCGGAGCTGGAGGAAGCCGCCCGTACCTACCGCTACGACACCGTGTTCGTCCTGGACGCCCTGGACGACTTCACCACCGCCGACGACGTGGTCTGGGCCCGCGAACGCGAGATCGCCCGGGTCCACCAGCTGATCATCCAGGGCTACTACGACGCCGGATACCGGCCGATCTTCGTGCCCGTCGACTCCGCCCCGGCGCGCGTCGACTTCATCCTCGCCCAGATCTCCGCCCCACCTGCCACCTCACACACCTGACCTCACCCGGGGGAAGACCGATGACAACAACGCCGTTGCTCGTCTCGCCCAACAACGTCACCGCCAACTGCATGGCCCGCGCGGTCGACCTGATCCGTCCCCGGATCCAGGCCACCAAGCCGCAGAACGTGGTCTTCAGCGTCGGCACCCAGATCAACGGCACCCCGCACCTGGGGACCTCGCTGGTGCAGACCGCCGCGTTCCTCCTCGCCCAGGCCGTGCGCAGGAACTTCGGGATCGACGCCACCGTGCGCTTCGGGGCCCTAGACAACGCCCCGCACGAGATCCGGCTGGACCCCGAGACCCACCACGCCTACCAGATCACCTACTTCCACGCCCTGGGCGCGGACGGCGTCGCCGACATGATCGGCAAGTACTACCGCAACTTCTTCGACAGCCTCGCCGACGCCACGGGCATCGACTACGAAGTCCACACCTACACCCAGCAGCAGGCCGACCCCGCCTACCGGCTCGGCTTCCTCGCCACGCTGGAGCGCCTCGAGGAGATCCGCTGGGCCCTGGCCCCCTCCCACGGCATCGTCCACGTCCGGCTGCCCTGCCCCACCTGCGGCTGGGCTGAAAAACGCGCGGAACGCACCCGGCTGGACATACACGGTTCCGGCGGCGCCGTATTCAAGGCTGTGTGCACCGACCACGGCCCCTATGAGGTCCTGGTCACCCCCGACCGGCCCGAGCCGTACATCGACCTCGCCACGCTCTACCGCAACCTCGTCAAAGAGCGCCTGCCCGCACCGCCGCGCACCCTCAACGTCATGGTCAAGGGCGGCGACTGGGCCTACGGCTGCCAGCTGGTCGACGAGGCCTTCGCCGCCCTGCCCGGCCCCGGCGCCCCGCCACGCATCTTCACGCCGATGGTGCTCACCGACACCGGCGCCAAGCTGTCAAAATCGCTGATCCGCGAGGGCACCGTGCCCCCGCCGCCCGGCGCCCGCCCGTGGATGCTCGACGCCACCGCCTGGGACGGCAGCGTCGACGACTACGTCGACGCCATGGTCTGGCTGGTCGGCGTCATGCTCGCCGACCCCAAGCACTTCTACCGCTCCTACACCACCCAGGAGATCGACCGCCTCATGACCCGCCACACCGCAGCCCCCGCCCAGCCCCGCGCCCGGCACATGAACCTCTACCGCCGCTACTTCGACCTGGTCGCCTCCGGCCGTAAAACGATCGAGGTCCGCGTCCAGTACGCCAACCTGCGCAACCTCGCCGCCGGCCAGCACATCAAGTTCGCCTGCGGGCAGGACGAATGCCTGGTCCGCGTCGTCCGCGTCGCCCGCTACGCCTCCTTCGAGGAGATGCTCGACACCGAAGGGCCGGAGAACGTCAACCCCGACTCTCCGCGCGAGCAGCAGCTGACGAACATCCGCCGTATCTACGGCCCGGAGAAGGAGGCCTTGGGCGTCCTCGCCATCGAGATCGAACGCGTCACCGCCTGACCGCGTACACAAAGGCGCCCTGTCCCCGGCATTCCAGCTGCCGGGGACAGGGCGCCTCGCATGCTAACCGCGCCTGACCATCGTCGTCAGCGGCGGATATGGACGGTCACATTGACGATCGCGCCGCCGGCGAAGACCGTGCCGCCGAACCAGGCCACAGCCGTGATCTGCTCCGTGTGTCCAAAGGCGGCCAGCAGGCAGATCGCGACCATTGCCAATAGTGCAGTGAGGGCAGGCGCCGTCTGGCCGACGCGGGCAAGACGGGACGCCGGTCTCACTGATGTACTGTTTCGCGGTGTCGCTTCAGGATTCATCTCTCATGATTTCGCTCGTGCGGATGTGATCTCAGCGCGACACCGGGGAGTCCTCGGCCGTGCCCTGCGCCGTCCAAAGCTCGGGCATGACCTCGGGGCTCCCCTTTGCGTGCCGGGACCACGATGGTCGGGCGGAGAGTACGTGCCCTGGCTTTGACCGCCACCCCCCGCGAAGAGATCCACGACGTAGAACTACACCGGCAGTTGACCGTGGACGCTTCGCTGCGCATCCTGCACCCACTGTCGGCGGGAAAGCCAATCCGGCACCCGTAGGAGTCGCAAGAACACCCTGGGGAGTCACACGAAATGCGGGCCGACAGGCGGTGCGGCTATCCCCAAGGCGGCTCGCTGATCTGCACGTTGGTCCTGCCGGCCTGCCATCTGCTCCGGCGTATGCAGACCCGGTTCGCGCAATTCGCTGCAACTTCGTGGCGCCCGCGTCCCGCGGCCCGTCAGGCTGGTCCTCGCATCTGACCGGCTGGACAGGGAGGACAGGCATGACGGTCGCGGACAACCCGGTGGCGAGCGACGAAGACGTGCAGTCGGTACGCCGGTGGGTGCGGCTGTCGTGCACAGAGCCGGGCACCCATCTGCCCGCCCTGGCCACGATCGCGCGGCAAGTCCAGCTGCCGACGGCCGTGGTCCGCTCCGCTCTGGAACAGCTCACCGC
This sequence comes from Streptomyces sp. HUAS 15-9, assembly GCF_025642155.1. Classification (NCBI taxonomy): domain Bacteria; kingdom Bacillati; phylum Actinomycetota; class Actinomycetes; order Kitasatosporales; family Streptomycetaceae; genus Streptomyces; species Streptomyces qianjiangensis. The sequence continues at coordinate 71,853 of NZ_CP106800.1, forward strand.
CGAAGGGCTGGTGACCCTCCACGATGGCTACCGCCTTTACAGCGTCGGCACGATGACCCCAACCGAGCGCGCCTACCGGCTCATCCGCGCCTCAATTCACCGCAGCTTCCTGCCGGGCGAGCGGTTCATGAACCGCGACGAGATCGCCCGCACGTTCGAGATCGGCACCAAGGAAGCCGCGGCCGCGGTGCGCCTGCTGGTGGCCGAAGGGCTGCTTGTGGGGCCGCGCGGGCAGTACGTCAACGAGTACAGCCCCCAGCAGCAGCGCCGGCGCGTGAAGCAGCTGCGCGAGCGCGCCAGCGATCTGCGCCGCGAGGCTCTCGAACTGATGAAGACGGCACGGGAGATTGAGCAGCAGATGGACGCCGACGACGGTGCGAAGGACACGTAGCCCCGCCCGCAACGCCCGGCGCCCCACCGCTATTGGTAGCGCCAGTGCTCGTGGACCTGCTGCACGTTTGCCTGGAGCAGGTCGCGCAGATCGTCGTCGTCATCGGGCAGGCCCAGGCCCAGCGCACCGGCGACCTCGCGGTACGGCGTCGTCATATCCGGGTCTCCCGCGGCGACCAGACAGGACAGCAGCGCCTGGTCGGCCGGTGTGGCCCGGTCGGCCAGCGTCAGAACCTGGACGCGGTCCGCGAGCGTCATGTGGGGCAGTGCGGAGCCAAGTTGCTGCTCCAGGCGGTGCCAGCTGGTGGTGGTCTGCTCGCGGGCGGCCTTCTTGAGTGCCCCGCGGACGGCAGCGGCGGCGGATTCCACAACGCCCGGAGCGAGCTCGCGGCGCGCCTGGCGCGCCTGGCGTTCCTCGGCCCGCTTCTTGGCCCGGGTCATCCTCCTGATCCAGAAGCTCGCCTCTTGCCGCTCACTGTCGGACAGCCAGTCACCAGCGGTTTCCACGGCTGGGGCCAGTTCTTCCGTCAGTCTCCGCTGCTCGGCAGTAGAGAGATGGAATCGCTGGTCGAGGTGCTGAAGGATGCTCCTGGCCTGGACCACGGCCGCGCGACGTGCTCGCCGTTCCTTCCGGGAGGTGTTCGGCTCCTTCTTCGGCTCCTCCCTCTTCGGCTTCTCCTTCTTTGGCTCTTTCTTCTGCTGCTCCTTCGGCGCCTTGTGTGACCTGGGTGCTTCCTGTGGCTTGGAGCGTTTGCGCTGGGGGCGCCGTGGCGGGGGCAGGGTGAGGGGGGTGAGTACGGTCCGGGCCGATCCGGCGGCGGGCAGGCCGTCCTGCTCCCGGAGGAAGGCGCGGGCCGCGGCCAGGACGCGCTGCTCGGCGGCGCTGGCACCGCGGCGGGTGAGCGACACGGCGGTCGGCAGCTGGGAGCGCACATCGAAGGCGCGCTTCTCGGTGACCGCCTGGTCGAGTCCGGCGAACACGCGCTGCTGGTAGTCCTCGTGGCCGGTCAACCACGTCCGGGCCTCCTGAACGGCCTGCTCGGCTTCGGCGCGGGCTGCGCCGTCGAGGCTGTCGAGGAAGGGGCCGCTGCCGGCGCACAGGCGCCGCACGTGCTCGACAGTCCCAGAGCGCTGCGCTGCCTCCAGGCCGCGTATGAACCGGATAACGCTCTTCGGCAGGGCACCGGAGCAGTGTCCCGTCTCCGTCGCATGGGCGGGAGCAGCGGCATGGTCACGAAGGATCTGGGCTGCGGCCGGAGTTATCAGGCCGTCGTCGGTCCACACGCAGTCGGCGAGGGGTACCCAGTCAGTCGAGCGGGCCAGGCTCTGCGTGCCGATCCAGACCCGCCGGTCGGCCCCGTCACTCTCGCACCGCACCCGGTACACATACGGGCAGCTCGACAGCACGCCCGGATCCGGCACCACACCGGGGCCGAGGACGACAGTACGGCCGCCGGCCCAGTCCGGCGGCACCAAGCCGTCCATGTGCACCCGCAGGGAGAGACCGTCTTCAAGGTCCACGTCCAGCAGCGAGCCGATCGGCTGCGGGAAGGCGAACCGGCCGGCCCGGCCGTGCTCCAGCAGGGACCGGGACATCGCCGACTTCACATACAGATGGTCGGCACTCGACTCACCGACCCGTGGCCGGCGGCAGGCATGCGGGGCCCCGTTGGGCTGCGGAAAGTGCTGGAAATGACACTGACGATCGATGTACAGCTTGTGCGCCAGCTGGGCACCGCAGCCACCCAGGAGCACCCCGCACCAGAACGTGTCGTGGGCGTGCGCGCGCCGGAAGCCGTCCAGCTCGATCGCCTCGGTCGGCAGAACGACCGGAACGTCCGAGTGCTCATCACCAACCACTGCAGTCTGAACCAGCCGCGTGTCGCGCACCGTGGCGACCCCCAATCCCCCTTAGTCAACGATAGATCCGCAGGCAGCACGCACGACAGGAGCTTGCCGGGGCACCGATCGGGCCAGTGCTTGCCATTGCATGCGCGAGCACCGCCACGGCACCGGTGTCAGGCCAACGGCAGGGCGGTGGGCGAGGCCTGCTCCGTGGGTGGGCCCGGGCATCGCGGAGGCCGTGGCGTGGCCGACCAGGGCGATGCGCGAGCTGAGCCGATGGGCGTTCCCGGCCGGAGATATCCTCGGACGACCAGCCGGCCCCGATCGAGACGGCCCGCATCCACCGCCGCCGCGAGTCCGAGGCCACCCACGCCCTGGCCCCGTGCCGGGCCCGGGCCGAAGGCCGCCAGGGGCGGCCGGGACGGAGACACCGCTCTTGCATTGACTGGCATGCTTCATTTCCCACCCCTTCTGCAAGGAGACTGCATTGGCCACGTTCGAGCCGCCGAAGAACTGGACCGAGCAGGATCGCGAGCACTACCTCCAGCAGGTCATGCGGAGCGGTTGGACGCGGATGCGTCCGTACTCGCTTCTGTTCCTGCTCCTGGGGGTGGGGATCGCAGAGCGCGGGGCCACTCCGGAGGATCTGAAGCGCGGGGTGCGCAACGCTGACAACCCGGAAGGCAACTTGGATGCCTCCTGCTGGGAGGACCCTGAAGACCTCGACGATGAAGAACGTGCCCAGCACGCGACGCACGTTGAGGACGCTGAGCGCTATGCAGCTGCATACGGGCGGCCGCCCCTGCGCACCCACACCGATGTCCTGGACCTTCTTGTGGCGGCAGGCGCCATTTACGAGGTGCCCGACGGAACCGGCGTAGCGCGCTTCTACCCCAAGGTCCCCGCGCCTGCGCCCGCAGATGTGTTCCCCCTAGATGAGGAAGAAGCCGCTGTCCAGAGGCAGCTTCGGATCGACAGCGCATACGAGGGCGACTCGTACCGCATCATCGAGCTCTTCGAACCTGACGGGAAACGCCACGAGGAAGTGGTGACCAGCCTGGACCGGCTCGCCCGGCTCATCAAGGGCGACCCCCACGACGCACGCGAGGCGGTCCGGCTCCTGACCGAGGCGGGCGACTTCGCCACCAGCCTCGATCTTGACGGCCTCCCGTCGCACAAAGTCTTCCGTATCCGGTGCAACTGGGACCGATTCGACCAGGCACGGATCGGGATTCAGGGCATGACCGAGGACGGCAGGCTCTCGGTCACGTTGCCCAGCGAACTGGACCGGCCGTAGCCGCCGCCCGTCGTACAGCAGGAAGAGAGATCACAAATACGGGAAGGCCGGCCGGGTCGCCTGACGGCCAAGCCCAGTCGCATTCACTGGCCCACATGCTTCATCAGCGCTTCCCACAACTGGCTGTCGAGCCCGTTGATTTCGGCCTGGAGCTCTCGGACGTCTCCGTCTCCGCTGCCGATCTGGTCAAGCATGCTGTGGATGTTCCACATCAGCCTATGGGGCATGGCTACTTCACGCGGCAGCCCTGCCGTGCCCGTTGCCGGGACGCGCCACCCCAGGGGAACCTGAGGATCTTGGTCGTGAGTGATCTCCTCAAGCACGGTGTCCGATGATGCTCCGCCAGCCTTCGCTTGGTTGATGAACTGCTCAAGCAGGCCGATCGTGACCGGCTCATCCCACGTGACCTCAATATTCAGCCCCATAGCAGTCCCTTCTCGCGGCGAAGTCGCCCTATCCAAGCAGCCCCTTCGGGTGAGGTGCGAGCGGTGCCGCGAATCCGAAGCGATCCGGGTTCTTGCGCTGCGGCGGGCCCGGGCGGAGCGTGCCGCTCGTCAGGCCGACACGTCGGCTGTTCCTGCCGAGCCTGTCCCCTGCGTACGACGGCTTGAGCACGTCGATCGTCTGTGAGGCCAACGCCGTTGGTGGCACGATAAGTTGGAATGAAAGGTGGGGGTTCGTGCAGGGTGACAGGCGGCAGATTCAGACGGCGGTCCTGGGCGGCGCGGACTCGGAGGATCCGCTGATGCTGCCGCTGGAGGCGATCGAGCTGGACGCCTTCCGCCGCCATCACGAGCACGACACGTTCTGGTGCGGGCTGCTGCTCGGAGGCTGCGGCCTCCAGCTGACGACGAAGCTGTACACCGATCGGGTCTGCCACTTCGCCCACTACCCCGGTCCCGACGGGCACCCGCACGTGTGCGGGCGGCGCGCCCGCGGCGTGAACAGCGCCGACCACCTGTACGTGAAGTCCGAGGCCGCCGCCTGGCTCCGCAACCGCGGCCTTCAGGCCGACTTCGAGTTCACCCAGCCCGAGGGAGCGCCGGTCGGCTCGGTCGTGGACATCCAGTTCCAGCACGGCGGGCTGCGCGTGCACTTGGACCAGGCGGTTCAGCCGGCGTGGGACCAGGACGGCCTCGAGCCGGTGCTCGGGATGTCGGTGCCGGTGGAGCGGGACACCCTGATCGACCGCTGGTACGTCCATCGCATCCGGCTGAACAGCGAGGGCACCAGCCGGAAGGTCCAGATCGGCACGGAGGCGTTCGCGCGGGAACCCGAGTGGTTCGCGCTGGACGACTGCGAGATGACGGAGCGGGGGCTGTCGACGCCGGCGGTCGAGCGGATCGTCCGCGCCCGCAGCACACGCCCTCCGTCACGGTGGCCGACGGGCAAGGTCAAGAAGGTTCCGGGCACCGAGGCACGCGCCCAGGTCGTTCTGCGCCGGCTGGCTGATGCCCTGAAGGTGGAGTCCGTGGTCGTGGTCAACCGGGTACTGGGCGAGATCGCCGCCGTAACTGGTGTGAGCCAGCAGACTCAGGCCGAGCTGGACACGGCCGTGGCGGGGGCGAACCGCTGGCTGGAGGGGCAGGCCGAAGTCCGGCGAGACCTGTTCGCCCGCCTGGACGAGGCCGTGGCCGCCCGGCGCACCAAGCAGATCCGGGAACTCCTGGCCCGTGTCAACGCGACCGCGAGCCACGACCGCACCGACACCGAGGATGTCATCGCGGCCGCGGCCGCCGACTACATGACCGCCTTCACCTCGGAGGCCTACGAGCGGGTCCGGGGCATCCTCGATGGTCTCAGCCGCACCGGGCGACATCTGCAACCTGCGCAGATGCGCCCCCTGGTGGAGAAGGCCATCCAGGCAGCGGCCGACGCAGGGAGCCTCACGGGCGACCGCGAAGCAATCCAGATCGCCTACTGGAAGGAGCGCGCGGGCCTCAACCAGCCGACCTCGCCCTCCCCGGCCAGGCCCGCCCGGGCGGCACCCGCCGGAGACCAGCAGCAGCCCAGACGGAGGAATCTGCACAAGCAGGTGGCACGCCGATACTGGATCAAGAGAAGCTGCCCGCGCTGCCACGCCGGCCAAGGCCACAACTGCGTCATCGACAACCAGACCAGCACCGGCGAGGTGCGCAACGTCCCCCATGACGAGCGGCTCCAGCCGATCCTCGAAGAACGAAAGGCCAAACAGCAACAGCAGACCCCGCCACCGTCTCCGTGGCGCGTGTACGACGTCACGTGTCCCGACTGCAGCCAGGGCCCTGATGCTCGCTGTGAAAGCCCCGGCGGCCCGCACCGCTCACGAGTCGAGCTGGCCAAGGAGTACAGCCGTCTCCGGAAGCCCCCGCCGAAGAGGTAGGCAGAGAGCGATGGTGGATAGCTGGGCCGTACGCAGACCTTTCCGCGGCGGCCCAGCTGCCATGTCGGCTGTCAGACCAGGCCCAGCGCAGCCAAGGTGGTCAAAGAGAGCCCCATAGAGACGGCGAAGGCACCTCCTGCGGAGAGGACGGCCTCGGCCAGTGACGCGCCGGTGGTGTAGGTGAGGATTCCGGCGCCGGTGGCCACGATTATCGAGATCAGGGCGCAGATCACGACCAGCAGCACTTTGACGCCGAACGACTGGTTGAACTCCAACGGTCCGGATGACCTTTCCGGTGGCCGGACCTGGGGCACACGGCTCTCAGCCCGACCACCACGTTGCCTACGTGGGGTCTTGCTGAGGCCGTGCCGACGTTCACTGGTCTCGGTGCCTTGCCAGGGCCGCACTATGGCTGTTCATCCCGGTGAGCTGGGAAGCAGGGGGTCGTGGGCTCAACAATCGGGCTCTCGAGGCATCAGCCACAGGCCCAGCAACGGCCACTCAGACAGCGCAATAAGGCTCAAGCCCGCTTCGGGGCGCCTTGTTGTCGGCCGACCCGGGACACGTCGGCATCCCAGGCTCGCGCATGTCGCACGCGCCCCGCACTGTAGTGGAAGGACCGCGCACCAACCCTCGCGACACGCACACGTGTTCAGGCCGACGGCTGGCTGCCGGTCGTCGCCTGTTCAGTGGGCTGATCCAGCTGCTGCTGGCGGCGGCGCTGCTCGTTGCGCAGGCCTTCCACGTTCTGCGTGAGCCGGGCGAGGGCGGCGTCCTGGTCGTCATCCTGGTAGTCGCCGACCCCGTACTCGTAGCCATTGAGCTGTTCTTCGACGGCGTCGGCGGTCTGCTGCAGGAAGTAGGCCCGCTCCCGGTACTTGTAGTAGCCGGTGATGGCCGCGGACACGGTGATGGTGAAGCTGACGGCGATCGTGGTGATCCTCTGCCAGTTCAGCGGCTCAGTGTCCAGGGACGATGCGGTGGTGGCGATGGCGGAGCCCACCATGATGACGGTCTGCAGCGTGTTGTGGACGCGTCGGTAGTGGCGGCTTTCGCCCTGGTACTGCTGGATGATGCCGCGAACGTCGTCGCGGTAGCGGCTGCGCCGGTCGCCCAGTTCCGGGTACTCCTGCGCCCGGGCCATCGCCAGTTCTGAACGGAGCGCCTCAGCCAGCGCTTCCAGCTCCGGAAGCGGCTTGAACACGGTGCGCTGACCATCCCCGGCATCCCGGGGCCGATCCCATACGCCGATCCACAGCGCGGCGGCCAGCAGTGCGACAAGCCCGCAGCCGATGGCGGGTTTCAGGAACGGGAGGGAGGTTCCCCAGGCCAGGATGGTGCCGGCCGCCCCGGCCAGGAGCGCCACCACGCCGACGACGACGCACACGCGCTGGGTTCGGGTGATGAACCGCGTCTTCGCGATGGCGCGTTCCATGTTCCGCACGGCCACCGTCAGGTACCGCACGGTCCGCGGCTCGTCTGCAGAGCCCTCTCCTTCCGCGAGCGCTGCATCCGCGTTCGCTATCCGGCGCGGGAAGTCGTCGTCGATGTGGCGGCCCACCTGGTGCGCCCCTCCCTCTCCGATTTGGGCAGCGGGCCCACAGGGGTGAGGCGCACGACGAACTCCCCCGCAAAGCCTGGCTGTTCACGATCACCGATGACCCTGCCATGAGCGGCGCAGTGCCGACGACACCGCAAGGATGCGGTCTCGGTCATTTCGCAGCGAGAGCCGGGCAGTGTGACAGCCGGCCGCGTGCCGGTGCCGGCAGCTGCACAGGATGTGCGGCAGCCGAACCAGCAGATCCGCCCCCCCCTTTCCCGTTTGCTCAGGAGGCATCCATGGCAGTGACCGAGCTCTTCATCGCGGACGAGATCAGGACCCGGCTGTCGGAGAAGACCCTCGCGGAGGCGGCGGCCCACCTGCACAAGCGGGACTGCCAGACCTGCGGGAAGCCGCTCGGCGCCGATGCGCCCGCCCTGACAATCGACGACAACGGGCCGTTTCTGAGCGCGATGCTCAATCACCAGAGCTGCCGCCCGTCGGGCTGGTACCACGTCCGCGCGGTCGTAGCCGGGGCTCACCTGTCGTGGACCAGCCGCTTCTTCACCCTGCCGGTCGATGACGGCGAGCGCGGCCCGCGCGCGACGTTCATTGTCTGCCCGCACCTCGAGGCGGTCACCCTGGACCAGGACGGCGGCGACGGCTGGGCGGTGAACACCGAACGGCACTGGCGGGCCCGCGGGTTCCGCCCCATGGGCCGTGAGCTGGTCGTCGACAAGTGGGTGGCCGACCAGGCCCCGCCCCGCGCCCGCCTGACCGGATCGACCATCAACATTGACGCAGGCCTGGACGGACAGTGGTCGTCGTCGGCGGACCTTGAGACCATCAAGGCGTGCCGGAAGCAGAACGGGCTGCTGCTGGGCGTCTCCACCGTGTTCGAGCCGGTCTCCGCGACCGGACCCAACGACGTCCTGCGCTACGGCGCCGCCGGCCACATCTTCCTCGGCTGGGTCCCCCTCACCTGACCGTCAACCACCCTGCCACGTGAGCCAGTTGACGCCTGCCCGGCCCGGCGCTCGGCTAGCTGGCGCCGGGCCGGGATGTCGTACGCGGCCGGTAGCGTGGCGTGCATGATCCCGCACCGAGCGTCCCCGGCCGAGCCGTGGCCGGGCTGGGTGACCAGCCGCGCGGCACAGGCCGTATACGGCGAGCACCTGGTCCGCATCTCCGAACTCATTCCGGCCCTGCTCTACGGCCACATCATGGATCGCAAGGACCTGGCCGTCGCGCACGAGCAGGGCAATCAGGACCGGGTGCTGTCCGCCGTTCGCCTTCAGGCAATGGAGTACCGAGACGAGCTGCTGGAGACGGCCGTCGTCCTGGACGTGCTCGCCCTGTGCCACCCGCCGGGCGGCTACCTGCCCTGGCCCTACAAAGAGGAGCCCGACGGGCCGGACGAAGCGGATGAGGTGCGCACCGACGCCTCCAGCGTCGCCAGCCACCTGGCCGAGCACGACCTGCGCCACGGCACGAGCCGGACCGGCGACATACCGCCGCCGCTGAAGGAAGGCTGCACGGAGGCGCAGCGCGACGCCGTGCGCGAGTACGCCCGCCGGGAATGGCGGGCGCGCGAAGACCCGAAAAGGGTCTGACAGACGACACCCGACAGTGTCCTGAGGAGACGACACCCATGGATTTTCCGGTATTCACCGATGCGGCGCCGCTGACCGCGCTCGAGGTCGAGGCGCTGCGCTCCTTGCACGTTACGTCGCAGGACCTGCGGCACGAGTACGAGTCCGCGCTCGCCCTCACCGGCCGTTGCTACCGGCTGGAGGAGAACGCGCAGGTGTATACGCAGGGCCGAGCCCTGACCCACCACCCCGACGCCTTGCACCGGCTTGGCCGTCTGGCCGACCGCTACGAGCGCGGCGTCGGGTTGCTCGCCTGGCGCTACGCGAGCGCGGCCGTGGTGCTCGGCACCAGCATCCTGGACCGCGTCGTGGGCGGCCGGCCCGCCCTGACGGCAGCCGTGGTGACGGAGCTTTGCGAGGAGCCAGCCCTCGGCCAGCTGCGCGATGCTCTGTCGATCCCGTGCAGCGACCTGCTGATCGCGCGCGAGAGTTCGTTCCGGGACCGGCACGAGGAAGACCGCCGTGAACTGCTGCGTTCGGTGGAGGGCGTCATCGAGTGTGCTGCCGAGCTCGGCGACGGCGTCCCGACGGAGGCATCTGCCCTGTGGGCGGGGCGGCTCACCGATTTCGACCGCCTGGGTACGGACCCGCTGTACGAAGGCGTCCTGGAACGGCTCCTGCGGTTTGCCGACCAGTTCCCCAACGAGATCAGCTGGTACCTGAAGCGGTCCCGAGCCGGCGCGCTGCCCCACCAGATCCCCACCTGACACAGCACATGGTCGGGCTGCCGACGCCCAGACGCCGCAGGTTCAGCGCTGGCGGCCGAACGGCCACCAGCTCCGCCGCGTCCGGCGACGCGGCGGAGCAGCCGGTCGTGGCGGTGTCGAGGGTCGCGGCGGCACAGGCGGGCGTGCCGGGGGTGCGGGCTCAGTGGGGACCTCATCCGGTACGACCGGACCGGGCGGGGACGGCGGCGTGGGCGGGGCAGGGGAAGCTGCGGGCGGCGGCACTGCGGTCGTCGGCGGCACCGGCGGTGTGGCAGTCGGTGGCGGCGCGTCGGATGTGGGCGGCCCGCTTGGGCGCGGCGGCCTGGGGGAGAGGCGGGCCGCCCGTCCAGGTCCTGGCTTGCGTGCGGCGGCCGCCGATCGGGTCTGCTGGAGGGTGCGCTGGGCGAGGGAGAGCGGCGGCGGGCAGGCGGGCCGACTGCTTCGGCCGGTGGCGGCGTCATACGTCCAGTGGGCGAGCTGCCAGTGTTCTTCGGCGAACATCTGCAGCTCGGGCCTGCCCCTGCGGGGTGTCCAGACCTTCCAGGTGCCGACGGCCAGGACGAAAGAGCCGGGCGCGAGCGGGTTGAGGAAGCTGGCGTGTTCGGACCGGATGCGTACGGTGAAGCCGCGCCCGTCGGCGAGCCGGAGGACCGGCCGTTTCTGGCTGTCGCGCTCCACAGCGGTGACACGGCCGTAGACGGCTACCGGGTGCTCGGGCTTCGCCGCGCCGGTCAGGCGCGCGTACAGCCGGGCATGGTCGCCGGATGCGGGGCCGTGGCAGAACTCGCCCCAGCCCACCGTCTGGGCCTCACCGGGGCGGCGCACCTTGAACTGGGCGACCACGTCCGGGTCGTAGTCGTGCTTCTGCAGGAACCGGGCGATGACGACCGCGCTGTTGATCAGAGGGGGCAGCAGCGGCCGCACCGTGGAGATGTTCACGCCGAACGGGTCGCCGGGGGCGGCAGGCCCCGTGTCGACTGTGGGGCCGGTGTCGATCTGGCCCAGGTCGTCGGGCAGCACCAGGTGCAGTTCGTCGCCTTCGATCACGGCCACGCCCTGGGAACCGTGCGCGATCTTCTGCAGGACTTCGGTGGGGTTGAGGGGGCAGATGTCCTCGTGCTGCCGGTCCTGGGCGAGCCGGAACAGCGCGGCCCGGGGAGCACGGCCCACCGTGGTGCGCTGGGACACCACCCGCGTCATGCAGAACGCGCAGATCAACGGGATCTTCTCGCGGCGCCACCACGGTTCGTCGTCGATCTCGTGCGCGAAGACCCTCTTGCCGACCTTGCCGTCCTGGTACAGGCGCGCCTTCTCCAACGCCTCCAACCCCCTTGATCCACAGGGCTTTTAGGGGATCACGAATGGCAGGTGTGTGAAAAGACGGGCCAAGGCCAGGCGGTCCGCAAGGGGCCGCCTGGTACGCGGCCTCCGTCGCCCGGGCCGCACACAGCACCTTCATCGCCGCCGCCGGATCGCTCGTACGGGCCTGACCACCTCGGAGGCGGTTGCCGCGCTAGCAACCCAATCCCGCAAGATGTGCGCTATCTGTACGCGTTTGGTACGCGATCCGTACGGTTCACGCTACAATTGAGGAACAGGAGGTGTTCCATGTCCGAGTTGTTCGACCGGGTCGACGCGCTGATCGCGTCCCGGTCCCCGCTGCCGCCGCCGGCGGAACGCAAGCGACTGCGCCAGGCCCACGGCTTCACGCTGGACGAGGTCGCTGAGGCTCTGCAGGTGCGGCGGGCGACCGTCAGCGCCTGGGAGTCCGGCAAGACGGAGCCCAGGCCCCCCGAGCGTGATGCGTACGCGCGCCTGCTCAGCAAGCTCGCGGAGCTCTACCCCGCCGACCTCAACTCCGCGGCTCCCGCTGAGGACACGGCCGTCCCGGAGACGTTCGCGAACGCTCCCGCCCCGGCGGCGGGAACGCGGCCCGTGTCCACAGGCCCGGTCTCCGAGGCTGCGGTCATGACGACTGAACAGAACACCCGGCCCGCCTCCACGCCCGAATCGGCTCCGGCTGCGGCGTCCCGTCCGGCGCGCACCGCCAGGCCGTCGTCGACGTCGCGCCGCCCGGCCGCGCGGAAGGCCGCCCCGGCGAACACCCCGGCCGGTACCGACCCGCGTTTCGCCAACGGTCCGCTCGCGGTCGTCGACGTCGACAATGACGGCCAGGTCCTCGCGTACTGCGTCGGCGGCCTGGTCTTGGACGTGCCCGCCAAGTCCATCCCGGCCCTGGTCGACTGGACCCTGCGCGAGGCGAAGCTCGGGCAGCCGAAACTGTCCGGCCCCGGCAAGGACGCCGACCCGCTGATCGTGCTCACCGAAGCCGCGCTGGAGCGCTACGGCCTTCCCGTCGCCCTCACCGAGGAAGAGCGGCTCGCCGGGCGCCTGCCGGAGGGCCACAAGGTCATCAAGCAGCTGGCACGCGCCGACTGGAAGCTCACGAAGCGCGGGTTCGGGCCGTGGGCGCGGATCTACCGCCCGGCGCAGGGCTCGGAACGCAACTGCGTGCAGCTGTGCATTCCGTCGTGGAACGCGCTCGACACCCGCCACTGGGGAGATGCCGGGCAGCTCCCGCCGGCCGAACTCGCCCAGATGCTGGGCACGTACGCGTCGCGGGTGATGACGCCGCGCGGATCGGCCGCCGTGACCAGCCTGGAGCTGATGACCGCCTTCCACCCGCCAACCCGCGCCTCCGAGCCGGACGCCAACGGCAAGCGGCACAGCGAGCACAACCCCGGCAGCCTGGGCAAGGATCCCGTCGACCCCGCGCCGTGCGAGGTCCCCGACGGACACCCGCTGCTGAAGGACCTGCCGCGCTTCCACCGCCGCACCCCGGCGGAGAAGCTGTTCGAGGAGATCCTCGACTGGGCACGGCCGCTCACCGACGACGAATGCACGAAGCGGTACCTGGTCGGCATCGACGTCAACATGGCCTTCGCGGCCGGGGCGAACGGCCTGGTCGTCGGCCTCGGTGAGCCGACGAACGTGAAGAACCCGGTGTTCGACCCGAAGCTGCCCGGCTCCTGGCTGGTCGACCTCTCCCACGTCGACCTGTCCCGCGTGAAGGTCGGCAAGGAGTGGGTGGAGCTGGACGCGAGCCTGCTTCCCAGCCCGTTCACGCCGACCGGCGAGCGGCCGACCGGTCCGGCCTGGTACGAGACGCGGACCGTCGCCTACGCGGTGGAGCTCGGCTACGACGTCGCCCCCCTCGAGGCGAACGTCCGCTACGAGAACGGCCGTTACCTGGACTCCTGGTACAACCGGCTGCGTGACGCGTACATCGACACGATGGCCGACCTCGGGGTCCCCGCTGACCTGCCGCCGCAGGAGTTCCTCAAGGCGATGGACGGCTACAAGGACCGCGACCCGCACCTGGCGATCGTGGTCTCCGCCGTCAAGGCGACCGTCAAGGGCGGCCTGGGCAAGCTGCGCGAACGCCCGCGCGGCGAGGGCTGGAAGTCCGGCGAGCCGTGGCGGGCTCTGTCGAGGCCGACGTGGCGCCCGGACATCCGCGCGGCCGTCATCTCCCGCACCCGCATCAACATGCACCGCAAGATCGTCAAGCACGCGGCCTACACCGGGCAGTACCCGGTCGCGATCCTCTCCGACTGCGTGGTGTACGCCTCCGAGGGCCCCTCGCCGCTGGACTTCCTGCCCTACAAGGACGGCAAGCCGCTCCCGGGCGGCTGGAAGCTCGGGGTGAACCCTGGGCTGGTCAAGCACGAGGGCACCCAGACCGTGCTGTGGGCTGAAGAGGTCCGGGAGCGGTTCGAGGCGCCGGAACTCAACCTCGCCCGGTACATCAAGACCGGTGAGGTCACCAACAAGGACGACGGGGAGTAGCAGCCGATGAGCGTGTTCGGGGACGGCCTGGACAAGGCGGTGCAGAAGGCGTTCACCCGGCCGGCGCCCAAGAGCGCGGGTGCGCAGATGCGCTACCTGGTCAAGCAGCTCAAGGGCACCAAGGCGGTCGCCCAGATGCTGCGGATCTCCCAGCGCACCGTTGAGCGGTACGTGAAAGACCAGATCAAGAAGCCGCGCCCGGACCTCGCCGCCCGGCTGGAGACCGAGGTGAAGAAGCGGTGGCAGCCGCAGATCCGTGCCCAGGCGCGGCAGAAGGCGGCGACCACCGGCGGCATCGTCATCGACACCCAGGCCCGGATCGGCTACACCGCGCCGATCGGCTCGACTGACGAGGACCGGCTGCGCCACCTCACGGTAGCGCTGCCACCGCAGTACGCCGCCCGCCTCTTCGAGGCCCAGGAGCAGGGCGCCACCGACCAGCGCCTGCAGGAGATCGCCGCCGAAGCGCTCAAGGAGGTGTACTTCCAGGACAACGGCCGCCGCGCCGGCCAGCTGGAGGAGGTGCGTTTCACCGACATCCAGCACCTGGAGTTCGACCTGTAGACGTCCCGAACATGCCGCGCGCCCCGGACTGGCTAGTCCGGGGCGCGCTCGCGTATCCGCGGGGGGGTCGGATGTTCATGCACGCGATGCCGTGTTCAACGCGCAGGACCGGGACGGGTCACTGGCTGGCGGCCGGCTAGACCCAGATCTCGTGCTCATTGCGGTAGTGCGGCCATGGCCGCCCGGCCTGCCGTGCGGCGAGGACGTGTTTGATGCCCGCCACCCATGAGCCCGGCCGCAGCAGCTCAAGCAGGTAGCGCTCCAGCTCGGAGCGGCGCATCTGCAGCGTCCAGCCGGGCGTCATCGTCAGGCCTCCCGGCAGTGCCACGGCCCGCAGCTGTTCCTGCTGGTGGATCTCCATGACGACTTCGCCCGGCTGGAGGTCTGCCTTCCCCGGCGGGCGAACCCAGCGCGCGTCCAGGCCGGCCACCTGCAGCAGCCGGGCCAGGAGAGGACCGGAGGTCTCCACGGTGGCCACGGTGTAGTCGGCGATCAGGCGGGCGCAGGCCACGGGATGCAGTGGGTAGTTCGCCCAGGGCACCCTCAGCGGGTCGCGGGCCGTGCTGTCGAGGCTGGTGGCGTAGATGTTGTGGTCCTCGCGGCCGGCCGCGATCCCTGCCCACTGCACGGCGGCGTCGACTGTCTGCTGAAGGCGCTGGTTGTACTGCTTCGAGGACAGTCCCTGCTGGGAACATCCGTACTGGTCCATGACGAACAGGGCCCGGCTGCCGGGCACCTCGGTGGCGTAGATGCCCTCGGTCGCGGCCCGATCCAGGGCCTCGCGCAGCAGGTCCAGGTGGGTGCGCAGCGGCAGGTTCAGGTCGTAGAGGAGCTCCGAGGCGTTGTCTCCGGGCAGCGGGCCGCCGTCCAGTACCGCCGCACGAGCCTGGTTGATCCGCCGTAGCTGAGCGCTCTTGGTGTTGTTCGGGTTGGTCTTGATCTCTTCCGTGTGGGGCGGGTGCACGCCGTCCCAGACCGTGATGTCGCCGATGCGCAGGCAGTTGGTCAGGTCGTGCAGGAGTGCGAAAGCACCGTCCTCCTTGAAGGCCCTCTCGACGTGTTCGCGTTCCGCCTGCAGTCCTGCCTTGCCGTGCATAAGGCCAGGCGACTGGTTGCGGCACAGAGCGAGGATGAACGGGCGGTGGAAGCCGAAGACGCGCCAGGCCAGCGCGTCGCCGACCGAGCGCAGCTGGCGGGCCAGCCGGTCGCACACGTCCTGCTCGAACCGCCAGGTCGCCACGTCGGCGAGGTCGCGGCCCGACTGGGGCTCCGGCGCCTCCTGGTGCGGCCCCTTGCCGCTGCGCATCCGCTTGACGACACGCTTGAACCCCGCCCGGTCCTTCTCCACTTCCAGCAGGCGGTTGAGCAGGTCCCGTTGAAAATCGACCCCGGCCTCCACCGTCTCGCAGTCGCGGAGCTGCTGAATGAGCTGAACCAAGACCGACTGCATCGCCTGATGGCGAGGGTGCACCATCATGTCGTCGGGGTCGTAGGCGTCAGCGTGGAACAAGCTCATCCCGTCAGTGTGACGATCACGACGGTTCCCCGCTGTCGTTTTCCGCACTGCCGAAGCCAGGTTCGAAGCCCTTGAGTACGGGGTCGAGTTCGGCCGCCGCACCACACAGGGAACACAGCCGGGTGCCCGGATGCTCGGCAGCGTCCAGCGCCTGGTCCAGGGTGAGCGGCGGCGCCCCGGCGGGTGCTTCCTCGCAGTCGACGGCGTGGACGATGCCCCGGCCCGGACCGCGGCCGCCGTCCAGTTTCTGCAGGACCCATCCGGAGGGCCTGCGCGGTCCCAGGATCTCGCGCGCCGTCGACGGATTCTCCAGGCGCTCGGTGGGAACGTCGTCGTACGAGACGCCTTTGACCGGCTTCACGTGGGCGGGGGCCTGCACCCACACCGTGTACCAGGAGGGCACCACCTGGCTGTCCTGAACCATCCAGGCCGGGACCGAGACCTTGTACAGCCAGCCCTCCGGCGTCTGTCGGCGTTCGTGCAGACGGCCGGTGACCTCCTGGTCGTCCGGGAGGACCACGGTGATGGGCGGCGGCTCAGGCGGGGTGTCCGCCACGGCTACGCGGCCTCCTGGTCCTCGCCGTCCCCGTTGCCGAGGGCGTGCCTGAGCTGGGAACGGGCATCGGGGCGTTCGGGCCCGGCGACCTCGTTCCAGAACGGGTGCGTGACGATCAGAGCGGCGAGGTCGCGTTCCCGCTCCCGCCGCGCGGCGACGTCCTTCTGCTCCTCCTCCGACCAGCCCGGCGAGGCGGGGTAGGCCGGGGACGCGGCGAGCCAGTAGCCCTCGGGGCGCTGCCACGACTCCATAGGTTCCACGGAGTACGGCAGCCTTTTGACCAGGGCATTGAGGCTGGCGCGCACCTCGTTGAGGTCCTGCTGCGCCTGGAGGAGATCGCCGGGATAGTCGTACGTCGTCACGGCCCAACAGTAGTTCGACCCGCCGACAGCGCCGTCCGTACGACACCGGGGGCGTGCTCGCTGCCGTCTGTCCACAGGTGACCTGACGGACGCTTCCCTCCATGGATGATCAGCACGACTCGCAGCAGCCGGCCCCGCGTCGCGGGAAGGTCCTGGACGCCCTCGTACGGGCGGAGCGCAAGGTCTTCACCCGTCCTGCCCCTAAATCCGCCAATGCCCAGGTGAAATTCCTCCTCACACGCATGAAGGACTCCGCCAAGGACCTGGCGGAGCGCCTAGGCGTCTCCACCCGCACAGTGGAGCGCTACCGCGCCGGACAGCTGAAGAAGCCTCAGAAGAAGCTCCGGGAGGCCCTGACGGAGGAGACCGCCTCGGAGTGGCAACCGCAGGTCAGGGCACGAGCAAGGGAGCGCGCGGCCACCTCCGGCGGCATGCAGGTGGAGGTGTACGCCTACTTCGGGTTCACCGCCTCCGGGTCCTCGGACGACGGCCGCGAGCGGTTCATCAGCACGCCGATCTCGCCCACCTACGCCAAGGAGATCCTCCGGATGCAGGAGGCCGGTGCGACGGAGGAGGACCTGCATCCGATCGTCGCGGAGGCCATCACCGAGTCGTATTTCACGGATTGGGGCACCCGCTGCGATGGTCTGCGCGCGGATTTCACGCGCGTCCGCAGCATAGATTTTCGGTTCTGACCACGCTGAATTCGGGGCCTGCTATAAACCGTATTCGGTGGGTCGCCGTACAGCGCTCTGGCGACGGCCCACCTCTTATTCGGCACGACGGATGCGAGGCCCTGATGAGTACGCCCTGGCCGCCCCGGCGCGGTGTCCGCCGCCCGCTCGCCCCGCGTGTGGCCGCGCCGCGCGAACCGTTCGACCACGCCCGCGTCGGCCGGCGCGTCGTCCGCCGCCGCGCCAAAGGCATGGACGCCGGCGCCGTCGCACGCGCCCTCGAGGACGCCCGGGTCGACGCGCGGCAGGACTCCAGGCACGAGCACCTGGCCGACGATGAGCGCGGCCGCGCGGAGCTCGCGGAGTGGGAGCGCATCGACCAGCTGCTCGCCGCCGCCGCTCCCGGCACCGTCTACGCCCCGGACACCGACGACGTCGTCCAGGCCGAACTCGCCGCCGAAGCCGCGGCCGCCGCAGAGCGGGAAGTCCAACTGCGCGAAGCACAGCGGATCGCCGCCCGGGCCGATGAGCTCCAGGCGCTGCGTGAGCTGGGCACGCTGGAGCAGACCGACCCCCGCGAGGGTGACGAAGCCGTCCGGGACGAACTCACCCGCCGCGCCGGGTCGTACGTGCAGACGGACGTCGACGCGTGGCTTGCGCACGCGCTGGCCGCGCACCGCGGGCACTACGCGGGCCCGGCGGCACGCGAGGCCGCCGCCGGCCTCCTGCCGCCGCCGCTACTCGCGCATGCCGCGCTGCTCGCCGAACTCGCCCGCCTGGTCCCGGACGCAAGCCCGGGCCAGCTGGCGTTCGCGGCACAGCTTGCCGCTGCCGACCCCGAGGCCGCCGCCGATCTCGCGGCGTTCCTCACCCGCGCCGGCGGGGCGAACGACCCTGCGGGGAGCCCGGCCTGAGCGAGCGCCAGGAGCTCGAGGCCGTTGTGGCGGTCTGGGCACCAGGGGGGCAGCGCGGATTCGGCCACTTCTGATCATTGCCCAGCTCACTTCGGACGCGGGTCGGTACGGTCGATCAGTTTGCGGCTGGTGCGGGCCGTCGCCGGGAAGTGTTCCGTCGGCGCGTCGTGACAGGGGGTACGAGTGGGCGAGATCGATCACGAGATAGCCGGGAAGGTCGCCGGTCTCCAGGGGGACATCAGCTCGGTGCTCGAAGAGTTACAGGGCCTGCCTGAAGACCATCCGCGCTATGAGGCGCTCTTCGCGCAGCTGGTCAACGCCGGATCAGCGCTGCTGGAGTACGAAGCCCAGGCCCCTGCGAAACGGGAAGAGCCGCACCGGAAGGTCAGCAAGAGCGCCCTCACCTGGTCGGCGCGGGTGCACATGCTCGGGGCCGTACTGCTCACGCTGGCGCCGCTGACCGGCTGGATCGGCTGGGGCTGGGTCGCTCTCGCCGTCTTCCAGCTGCTGGTCGGGTTCGTGACCAGCGGGATGGACGCCCCGGTTCAGGGACACCGGGAGCTGCGCATCGCGGCGGGCGCCCTGGGGGCGGTCACCGTGCTGGTGCCCCTTCTCGTCTTTGACGTGCTGCCCGGATGGTTCTGGATCGCCGCGGCCGCCGGCTGGATCGGCAGCTTCGTCCTGGCGACCGACGCCGACGCCGCACACGCGCGGGAAGGGAAGGCGGCAGCGTGAGCTTGGAAGGGTCGTACACGAGCCTGGACCGCAAGGTCCACAACCTTGAAACCAGCCTCCGGCACTCCCTGTCCGATGTGAGCTCCAAGCTGTCGGAGGTGGAGGACGCCGTCGACCAGCTGGAGGGCATCCCCCGCCGGGTCGACAGTCTCGAGTACGACCTGCGGGAGGCGAAGGAGGAGACCGAGCGGGTCGAAAGCGACCTTGATGACCGCATCTCGGAAGTCGACGGGAGCGTGGACCGGCTCACTACCCGGGTGGCGGCGCTGGAGCGGTACCTGCGCCAAGCCGAGGGAGCCGTCGTCGTCGACCTCGATGAGGACCGCGGAGGCGAACTGCACGCCCTGACGGTCACCGTGAACAAGGGCCTCGCCGCGCAGGCCGGCCTCCTGCCCGACTACGAGCGCACCCGGCTGAAGCTGGCCGGTGACCATCTCAAGCACGCACGGGAGGAACGGGGTCGGCACCGTGCCGCGGTCCTTCGCGCCGCCGCGGTCCTGGCCACCACGCAGGCGTCAGACGCGGAGCGGAAGGCGGCCGAACGCGACTTCAAGGAGTCCGCACCCAAGGCCCAGCAGGCTCACAGCCGGATCGGGCCACTGACGACCAGCGCGGAGGCGGCCCGTCAGAAGCTGGAGGCGGACGACGTCCTGCGCGCGAAGAACGCCAAGGCGATCGAGGCCGGCCAGCGGGCGAACACGAAGCTGCGGCTTCGGCTGCGCAGCCGGCTCTCCGACGCCCTCAGCGGCGCGGAGCTGCTGCCGGTGTGGTTCGTCACCGCGCTCGGTCCCATGGCGCCCTCACGCAACGCCAACGACTGGATGGACGCCGCGACCGATGTCCTGGCCTACCGGGTCACCTACCAGATCACCGATCCCGTGGTCGCCCTTGGCACTCCGCCCGATGGCCATCGCACATCACGCCGGACAGCGTGGCACCAGGAGCTGACACGAGAGCTGCGGCGCTGGGGATAGTGCCCGCCGCCCCCGAGACCGGACACAGCCCGTGTCACGCTCACGCTCTGTCAGCATGACACGGGCTGTCACGCACTCCCGGAAAAGCGTCACGCTACCTCGAATACATCCGCGTATGTCCGATTTTAAGGCCAGTGAACCCCCTCTGCGGGCGGATCGCGGGCAGGGCGTGACACTCATGATCTTGCCTCGCGTGCCCTCGTGTGCGATACGGAACGTAGCCACCCCGAGGTGCCGCGAAGGTCTCACGTCCCGCTCCCGCAGGGGGAGGCAGGCACTGATCAGTCTTGCGACCTGTGTCATCGACCCCGGGTCCTGCCTGGTGGACACGCCTTCTGTGTCACTGATCAGCCGATCTGTGTCATGGCGGCCAGCCGGACCCAGCATGGTGGCCGGGCGGCTGGGTCGCTGGGTCCGTGTCGGCCTGGGGCCGTCTCTTTCGGGGTGATTCTGCCGAATCCGTACCCGTGCTGTACGCCCTGCTGTACGTTCGAGGTATGTCGAAATCAGTGACGATCCGGGTCCCCGAGGACCTCCACGCGCAGCTGCAGGAGCGGGCCGAGACCGAGGGCACCACGGTCACCGCACTCATCACCGAGGCCGCACGCAACGCGGTCCGCGACCCCCGCCTCGAAGGCGCTGCGGAGGTCTTCCGCCAGTTCGTCGCCGACAACGCGGACGCGTTCGACGCGGCCTTCCCCGACGACGCCCCCGCCCGCCTGGACGCTGCCGAGGCCCCGGGGCGGGCGGCCTGACGTGGAGCTCCACATCGACATCCGCTGGCTGCTGGAGCGCCAGGCGGAGGTGCTGCCCAAGCACCCCGAAGTCCACGACTTCTCCAACCTCGTGGCCGCCATCGCCCGCCACCGCGTCAACACCCCGCAGGTCGGCGTGACCGTCGACAACGCCTGGCGCGCGGCCGCCCTCATGCACGCCGTCATCCGGCTGCGCCCCCTCCCGGCCCGCAACGCCCTGTACGGCGCCGCGATTGTCGTGTCCTACATGGACGCCGCGGGCGAGGCCATCGACCCGCCCTACGGCGCGCTGATCGACCTCGCCCGCGACATCGACACCGGCCGCGCCGACGGGTACGACGCAGCCGACCGCATCCGCTCCTGGCGGCTCTGAACACCGGGCCGGCGCCGAAGCAGGACTTAAGACCGCCTGCTGCTCGTTCTTCGCCGACAACCTGGCAGCGGCGGCGGCCGTTAACCACGGTGACCGTACGAAGGAGGAACACGGTGACCGATAGCCGCACTCTGGAGATCCCCGCCGACCTCGACCGCTGGCATCCCAACGAGATCGGCGAGTGGCTCAGCGGCGTGGAGGACGACGAGGCAACCTCGGACGCCGACGTCGCCCGCGCCCGCCAGGCCGTGCACCGCGCTCTCGGCATCGACTGACGACCACAGCCGCAGATCCGACCGGTCGCGGGCGGTGCAGCTGGAACCGCCAGCCCCGCCCCACGGCGCCCGCTGCTCCTGGGGTGAGCCGGTTCAGGGTTCGGTGCGCAGTATTCGCACGACCCAGGACACCTGGCCACTGGACGGCCGCACCTGGGCAGCCGGCGCCGCTGCCTCCGAGGCAGTAGCCCGGCAGCGGCGTCTGCATAACATCGCAGATCTGCGATGTTATGCATGAGATCTATGCACGGCTACTGCATGGAGCGCCCAGGCTGGTGCTGCTCGCCGTCTCCGTTCACCTGTGCCTTTCCCCTCCGAGGGAAGGATGTACGCGGCTGCCCGCGGACTGCCGGTTGTTCTGCTTCTCCAGAACAACACGGTTCCTCTGGTGATACCGCCCTCTCGTGCAGCACCTCGGCGACCTGTGGTTTCCCCTGGGCGGGAACGATGTATTGCGCTGGGCGGGACAAGCCGGTGCGCGTTCCCCGCCCATGGGGCCGCCCGTCCGGATCTGACACCCACCGCCCGCACTCGAAAGCGGCGCCGCGCCCCTGCCGGAGGGGTGCGGCGCCACTGATGTCGTGTCACCCGGCCGGGCGGGCGGCCGGGTCAGCTGACGGCGTGCAGGGAGCCGCGCCTCTTGGCGGCCGCAGCCTTCTTGGCGGCCGCGGCGGCCGCGCGCTTCTTGCGCTGCTCGGCGAGCTGGTCCTGGTAGGCGGCGACGGCCCGGTGGTAGTCCGCGACGTAGGTCTTGCTGTCCAGGCGGTCCGCCTTGGGCATCGCCTTGACGGCGGCCAGGGCCTCCTCGGGGGATGTGTAGCCGGCCAGCATCGGGTTGATCTGGTAGACGCCGTTGCGGACCTTCTTGACCAGTTTGGCCAGCTCCAGCTCCCGCAGCGCGGCGTTCACGCTGGGGCGGCTGAGCCCGAGCAGTTGACCGAGGGTGGCCTGGTCCATCGCGATGCGGCCGCCGGCCTCGCTGCGAGCCCGGAGCTTCAGCAGCGCCCGGTAGGCGGCGGGCGGCAGGTCCAGGTCGGCGAGAAGACCGTCGGCGTTGGTCGCCGACCACTTCAAGGTGCTCACTGGGCTGATCCCTCCTCCTGGCGCTGGGCACGGGCCAGCCGGCGTGCAGCGCGTTCTTCGGCCCGCTGCTTGCGCAGGTTCTCGATCGCCTCGCGCATGTGCTCCAGCGACGGGAACCGCACCAGATCCGGCAGGGTCTCATCCTTGCGGATCTTCGCGATCGTCTTGTCCTGGTCGACCTGGACGTACTCGGCTTCGATCATCTCCGTGCCCGGGATGAACTCAGCTACACGGTACGAGTAGGGCGGGTTGAACTGGTAGATGCCACGGCGCACCTTGAAGACGATGCCGTGCGACATGACTTCCGCGAGGGCCTCGTTGAGTTTCCCTCGGTGTACGTCCAGGACCGTCGCCATCTCCTCCTGGGTCAGACGGATCTGCCCGCCGGCCTTCTGGCAGGCGATCATCAGCAGAATCAGCCGCAGCGGCAGCGCCTCGCGGAAGTACTGCGCGATCAGGAAGAAGAACTCCAGCGAGTCCATGGAGAAGGCCTTGGGCCGCTCGGGAGTGTCGTAGAACTCCATCGGCTTGCGCTTGCTGCTCAGCGACAGGTGCCGGTCCGGGTAGCGGTTGGCCACCGAGTCCAGGTCGTCGACCGGCTGGACCGGCTTGGACCACGCCTGGATCTCATCGTTGGGGGGCAGCTCCGGGCGGCGCGGCGCGCGCTTCGGTGCGGGATGGCGGCGCTGTGGCTCGGATGACACGAGGCTGCTCTCCACTTCGCTGATCTTGGACGGCAGAAGTATGTCAGCCACTCCGACAGATATGTCGGTCTGGCTGACGTTCCGGCGTGTTGTGTCCCCTCAGGGGGGACAGATCTCCCCCCTGCGCGCTCCGGCGGACCGCTCAACGGGACGCCGTCGCGAATGTCGGCGTGGCTGACGTTTCGGGCTCGGAACCGTCGGCCTGGCTGACATTCGGGCCTCGATGTGACTCCTCAGGAGGTACACATCGGCGGCGTTGTGTACCTCCTGAGGTGACAGATCGCCGGATGTGCACGCCTCTGACCAGCGGGTTCTTGATCTGGGTAAGTATTAGGTGGCCGAGGTCCACCCGCAGCCGCCGGCCGGACCCGTCGTGGCTGAGGCGGCTTCGCGTGCGGGCCCGTGGGCCCGCGCAGACCGTAGGCGGCACCAGCGGCTCTGAGTCTCGGGTGGTGCCCGCCGTGACGAGACAAGCAGCAGCAAGGCGTGGCTGGCGCCGCCGGGGGTTCCGCCGCCCGGCCCTGGGGGCCGTTCGGCTCCGGTACCTCCGAACCTCTGAATTCTCCCTTTCCCATATCTGAAGTAACGTTCTTCGACTGAGGCCCGAAGCTCCCCAATTCGTGATTCCTCGCGTGAGTTGACGGACCGAATCCGCATGCTGACGCCTTATCAAAAGACGCGCCCCGTCCGGGTGGTTGGGGGGTGTCTCGTGTTTCCGCCAACGGTACATGCTGCATCAACCTGATGCACGCGATACACTGGAACCCACACGAACGAGCGACCCGCACCCCTCGTAGCCAGCCCGGCCCGCGACAGCGGCCTACAAAATTCTGGAGGCGCAGCCGGAAGGACCGTCAGGCGGGGGAGCGCAGCGGACCCGCCCAGGAGTGCGGAGCACTCCACAACTCCCCTACTAGAGGCCCCACTAGCCGCACCTGACACCCCGCCAGCCACGGCCGCGCGATGCGCGGCCGGCCAGGCGCGCATCGCGCGGCCCCACCGGTCCCTGGAGCGCAGCGGAAGGACCGCCGCGCATCGCGCGGGCCAGCGGGGCGCAGCGACCGCCCCACTGCACATCGCGCAGCGATGTGG